>NZ_JAFUMA010000046.1 GCF_017483025.1 Anaerotignum sp.
CGGCTACACCAATGCGATTTACGGACAGACCACACAGCAGACTGTTCCCGTGACGCAGGAAGCGATGCTACCGGAATATGTCGGTCAGACACAGGAAGAATTGCAGGCGGCTTATGACAAAATTGCAGCACTGCAGGAACAGGCGATCCAGAATCAGCTTTCTATGACACAGGCGCAGCTACAGGCGGCACAGCAGACCGCAAACAGTGAATATGACGATCTGGCAAGGGAAGCATATATCAATATGCGTCTGGGTCAGAACGCATTGCCCCAGCAGCTTTCCGCACTGGGTATCAGCGGCGGCGGCAGTGAAAGTGCCAATCTGAAACTGCAGACCAACTATCAGAACAATCTGCACTCCAGCGAGCAGCAGAGGGCACAGATGCTGAAAGACTTTGCTCTGCAGGGACTGCAGGCACAGACACAGGCCAACAGTGATATTGCGAACATCAATGCAAATGCGGCACAGAACGCAATGAACGCTTGGCAGAACGAACAGGCCAACCAGAATAACTGGAATCAGTGGCTTGCGAACTTCCAGATGCAGCAGCAGCAGTATAAAGACAGTCTGAGCCAGTATGAATAGGAACAACAGCAGGCAGAATTGGCACAGGCAATCGAACTGGCACAGCTGACAGGCGATTACAGCAGACTGAAAGCCATGGGCTATGACACAAGCTACATGGAACAGGTGAAGGATGCAAACCTGAAACAGCTGGCACTGGATGCACTTTATACACAGGCGCAGACTGCCAAGGTGAACGGCAGTGTGAAATCAGGGAGTGGCGGAGGGAAAAAGAGTTCTAGCAGCAGATCTGGCGGCAGTTCAGGTGGTAGCTCTGGCAGTGCTGGCGGCTCTGAACTGAAGATCACAAATCAGGACAACGGGGCGGCAATCTATGTTCCCGGTCTGCGTTGGGTTTCCTATGCTGATTTGGATAAACAGATCGATGCAGGAACAATCAAAGAAGAAGTAAATGGTTCTAAGGTTACATACAAGAAAGTATGGTGATAAGCATGAGCAGAAACGCATCTGCAAGAAGTTTGTTACAGAGTAAAATCGCCAACAGCAAAGGCGCGTACAATTCCCGTACAGGCAAGCTGAAGGAAGATGAAGAAGAATACATCCCTAAGAACCAGAAAGCGAAGGCGGCGGAGAAATCCGCCCCTTCTTTGCGTTCACAGGGACAGCCTGTGGAAGTGGTTAGGGATACGGGGGCAAAAAAAGCCATTGAAACACTAAGAGAACAGCAGAGAAGAACTCAGGCAATCAGAAAAGAAATGAACGCCATCGGGAAAGAACTGCGCGAAAGCGGAAGCACTGACTTTGCATCTTACCAGCAGGCGGCACAGAAGCAGATGGAACTGCAGAAGCAGCTGCCCATGGCATCCTTTATCGCAGGCTTGCTGAACAGTCTGGGCGGAGATGTGGCGAAGATCACAGCGAAGGCCAGCGGAAATGAACCCCTGCAGAGAGCATGGGACAAGACACTGAACCAGTTGGAAGAAACGCAGGAGGCGAACAGGGGAGCAGGCATGGCAGGGGCTATGGCTGGCGAACTGGCGAAGGCTGGTGCTGGTTATATGACAATCGGTAAGGCTGCGGAAAGGGCGGCTCTGGCAGGGGCAGGAAGGCTCA
>NZ_JAFUMA010000047.1 GCF_017483025.1 Anaerotignum sp.
ACCTGTTCCATGGATGCGGAAGGGCATCAATGTACCCTGCATTTTTGCGAAGAGCCCGCCTTCTCCCTGACCACAGCCACAGCCGTTGCCCCTGCAGAAGAGGGCAGACCTACGGGGGATGCGGCGGCCTTTCTGGAAACGGAGCGGGGAAATGCCCTTCTTGCCCTTTCCGATGGTATGGGAACGGGAGAAGCGGCGGCGAAGGAAAGCCGTATCGCCATCGAACTGCTGGAACAATTCACGGAAGCCGGCTTTGACCGTGAGCTGGCAGTGCGGATGATAAACTCGGCTCTTTTGCTGCGGCGGGGCGAAGAGACCTATGCTACGCTGGATATCTGTCACATAGACCTGTTTGATGGGCATGCGGAGTTCATCAAGCTGGGGGCTGTGGCGACCTATATCTGGCGCAACAACAGGGTCATTTCCCTCCGTACCACCACTTTGCCTGCAGGTATTTTGAAGCAGGTAGAGGCGGAGAAAAACCAGATGCTGCTGAAGGATGGAGACATGATTTTGATGGTGACCGACGGCATCACCGATGCCCTTGGCGGCGAAGAACAGACGGGCATCTGGCTGAAGGGGAAATTGACAGCTTTCCCTATGTCGAACCCCCAGGATGCGGCGGATTATATCCTGCAGGAAGCAAAGAAGGAGCGGCAAGAGGGCAGAAGGGACGATATGACCGTTCTGGCAAGCCGTTTCTGGCGAAAACGTGCGTGAATATTGCGTATTTTTCCGATTTCGTGTAGAGTAATGATAATATGGTTACATACCAGTTTAGGAGACGAATATGCGGGAAAAAGTACGAAAGACCATCGCACAATTTCATATGTTTCCCCAAAAGGCAAAGCTCATCGTGGGGCTTTCCGGCGGGGCGGATTCCGTGGCACTGCTGCATCTTCTCTGCGGCATGAAAGAAGAATTTCAATGGGACATCACCGCCGTCCATGTCCATCACGGTCTGCGGGGAAAAGAAGCCGACGAGGACGCTCGTTTTGCGGAGGGATTCTGCGCTTCTCTGGGTATCCCCTGTATCGTAAAGGAATATGATGTGGCGAAAGAAGCCGGGGTTCGCGGCCTTGGCGAGGAAGAAACGGGACGTATCCTGCGCTATGCCGCTTTCCGCGAAGCGGCCGGCGAAGGAGGACGCATTGCCGTTGCCCATCACCAGAAGGACCAGGCGGAGACGATGCTTATGCGCCTTTGCAGAGGGACAGGCCTGACGGGTCTGGCGGGTATGTCTCCCGTGCGGGAAAATATCTGCCGCCCTCTGCTTTTCTGCAGCAGAGAGGAAATCGAGCAGTATTGCCGGGAAAATCATCTTGATTGGCGGGAAGATGCCACCAACAGCCAGGAAAAATATACCCGAAACAAACTGCGCCTGAAAGTGCTGCCTGTTTTGCAGGAGATCAACCCCAAGGCAGTGGAACACATGGCGGAAACGGCATCCCTTCTGGGGGAGGAAGAGGATTTTCTGGAACAGCAGGCTTTGCTTTTCTATGAACAGGTGCAGCTGCCCTCTGCCGTGGAGGAAGTGCATCTGCATCGGGAAAAGCTGAAGGCTCTGCATCACGCCATGCGCCGTCGTGTTTTGCGGAAAGCTATGGCCCATTTTCTGAAAACTGACGTTTCCCAGGCGCAGATCAAGGCCCTGGAAGACTTGTTGACGAAGGAAACGGGCAAAAGCCGTGATTTTCTGGAAGGTATCCGCGCCGAAAACCGCTATGAGGCGCTGGTCCTTTCTCTGAAAAAAGAAAAGGCGAAGGGCTACTGCTACCATCTTCCCATGGGCGAAGAAGTCCTCATTTGGGAAGCGGGCATTGCCGTGATGCTTTCTTTCCATGAAAAATTTGATGAAATTTCTGAGGAAACCTGTACGAAAGTATTCGATTATGATAAAATAAAAAAACAACTTTTCTGTCGAACAAGGCAAACAGGCGATTTTATCCGCCTGAAAAACGGCAGGAAAAAAATCAAGGACCGGTTCATCGATGAAAAGATCCCCAGAAAAGAGCGGGAGGCCTATCCCCTCATCGCCATGGGGGAAGAGGTGCTTTGGGCGCCGAACCTGCGCAGTTCGGAGGCCTGCAAAGCCGATGAGCAGACGATTCGATGTTTATGGATTCGGATACGGAGGGTACAGGAATGAAGGAAAGAGTAGAAGTAATGCTGACAGCGGAAGAAATCGACAAGAGATTGGAAGAGCTGGCAGAGGAGTTATATAAGGAATTCGGTGACGAACCTGTAGAAATGATCTGCACACTGAAGGGCGCGGTTGTTGTAACGGTTGATCTGGCGAAAAAAATGAAAATGCCCGTTTCTCTGAATTTTATGAGCGTTTCCAGCTATGGTGACGGCACAGTCAGCTCCGGTAATGTCAACGTGAAACTGGATCTGGATGACGATATCAACGGCAAAAACGTGCTGATCGTGGAAGATATCATCGACACTGGCAGAACACTGAAAAAACTGAAAGAACTGCTGGAATTCAGAAACCCCAAAAAACTGAAACTCGTTACTCTGCTGGATAAACCTGACCGCCGTGTGGTAGATATCAAAGGCGACTATACAGGCTTCACCATCCCCGATGCTTTCGTGGTTGGTTATGGCCTGGACTATGCCCAGAAATATAGAAATCTGCCCTATGTAGGTATTCTCCATTTCGACGAAGACTAAAAATAAAAAGCCGTAAACCTTTTGGTTTACGGCTTTTTTTATTTCCAGCTTACGTTTGCTTTTTTTCTGGGGGCAGTTCTCTGATATTTCACAGCGGGGATACCCATCAGCATGACAGGGCAGAGGTACTGTTCTTCTCGAATGCCGAGGCTCTCCTTAGCTTCGGGTGTTGCCATGATGGTACGCTGCAAAAAGCCGCTGTACAATACACCTACGCCAAGGGACTGGGCCATCAGTTCCATGGAAGTGGAAGCCAGACAGGCATTCATAGGATTATCTGTCAGCACCAGCACCATGGCATCTGCATGGCAGAAGAGTCTGTCCTCATTGGGGTCGGCGTCATGCTCGTCGCAGAACTTCTGCAGTCGAGGTGCATAGGGTCCCATTTTTCCGCCTTGGAGCATTTTTTTCAATCCATCCCAAAGGATGGGCTTTACTTCTTCCAGCGTATCCTGCACTACGATATAGGAAACATCCTGTCGGTTGGCAGCGGTGGGGGTATATCTCCCTGCCTCGATAATGGTCTCCAGCAGGAATTTCGGGATAGGCTCCTGTTTGAACTGGCGCACACTGCGGCGGAACTGCATGAAATGGAGCAGATTTTCCGGGTCCATCCTGCAGGAATCGTCATATTCCCGCACCTCTTCCATGGGAAGATTGGGCATGGAAACGGCTTTTGTGGGGCAGACCGCCACGCAATGACCACATTCAAAGCAGCCGCCGGAAACGTTGGCTTTCCCCTCTTCGATATGTAACACCTGAAAGAAACAATCTTTCACACAAAGGCCACAGCCAATACATTTTCTTCGATCAATGGATACCATAAAAACGCCTCCTTTTCAATCTCTTTTTTCAGCATAACACAGAAGATTTCCCAAGTAAAGAAACAACATTTCTCGGGAGGAAAAGAACGGCGGATTTTCAGCAGTTTTTTCGTTCTTTCCGCCGAAATACTGCGTTGCGTTTCTTTTTAAAGTATGCTACAATTATAAATTGATATGGTCTAACCTCTGTGGGGTAAAGAGGTTGGGATAGTCAAAAAATTTATGAGTATAAGGAGGAACGCTCTTGAACAAATATTTCAAATCCATAGGGCTTTATGTGCTGATATTCGTTGTGATCCTGGCGGCTTTGGCTTATACAGGCCCCCAGATGCTCCCCCAGGAAAAGGAAACGGCCCAGGAAGCCTATGTTTACAGTGACCTGATGAAGGAACTGGAAGCAAATAACGTTGCATCCGTGGAAGTGGCAAAAAGCACAGAAGTCAGCGACTACGGTACTGCAGAAGCCACTTTGAAAGACGGCAGCATCATCAGTGTAAACGTACCCAGTATCTCCACATTGCAGGCAGAACTGGATGAAAAAGTTGTGACAAATGATATCAAGGTAGAGGTTGGGGAACTGCAGAGACAGAGCATGCTTTCCCAGATCGTACCATCCCTCATCATGCTGATCGTGATGATCATCGTATTTACCCTCTTGTTCAATCGCATGCAGGGTGGCGGCGGCAAAATGGCCAACTTTGGCAAAAGCAAGGCCAAAATGAGCGTGGAAGGCGAAAATAAAGTGACTTTCGATAACGTTGCAGGCTGTGACGAAGAAAAAGCGGAACTGGAAGAACTGGTACACTTCCTGAAAGCTCCCCAGAAATTCACAGACCTGGGCGCAAGAATTCCCAAAGGTGTCCTCTTGGTGGGCCCTCCCGGTACAGGTAAAACATTGCTGGCAAAAGCCGTTGCTGGTGAGGCGGGCGTGCCTTTCTTCAGCATTTCCGGTTCCGACTTCGTAGAAATGTTCGTCGGCGTTGGTGCATCCCGTGTCCGTGATCTGTTCGAACAGGCGAAGAAAAACTCTCCCAGTATCGTATTCATCGATGAAATCGACGCTGTGGGTCGTCGCAGAGGCGCTGGCCTTGGCGGCGGTCACGATGAAAGAGAACAGACCCTGAACCAGCTGCTGGTTGAAATGGACGGTTTCGGCATCAATGAAAGCGTTATCATCATCGCAGCAACAAACCGTGCAGATATCCTGGACCCTGCATTGCTTCGTCCCGGTCGTTTCGACAGACAGGTTTACGTTGGCAGACCCGACGTAAAGGGCAGAGAAGCAATCCTGCGTGTCCATGCAAAGGGCAAACCCATGGCGCCCGAAGTAGACCTGAAAGTTGTGGCGCAGACCACAGCAGGCTTCACCGGTGCAGACCTGGCAAACCTTCTGAATGAAGCAGCCCTGCTGACAGCCAGAGACGGTAAAAAGAAGATCGATATGGCAGAGATCCAGAAGGCTCTCATCAAGATCGGCGTTGGTACAGAAAAGAAAACAAGAGTTATTTCTGAAAAAGAAAAATACATCACAGCATACCATGAGGGCGGTCACGCGATTCTCTTCGAAGTGCTGAGCGAACTGGACCCTGTCCACAGCATTTCCATCATCCCTACAGGTATGGCCGGCGGCTACACCATGCCCCTGCCCGGTGAGGACAGAATGTATATGACAAAAATGATGATGGAACAGGAGATCATCAGCCTGCTGGGCGGCCGCGCGGCGGAAGAACTGGTCATCAAAGACATCACCACAGGCGCTTCCAACGACATCGAACGTGCGACAGCTCTGGCCAGAAATATGGTAACAAAATACGGCATGAGCGAACTGCTGGGCCCTATCCAGTTTGGCGGCAACAGCAATGAAGTTTTCATTGGCAGAGACTGGGGTCAGGAAAGAAACTACGGTGAAGGCGTGGCAACTGCCATCGACCAGGAAGTCAACCGTATCGTAACAGAAGCTTATCAGGAAGCAAAACGCCTCCTGAAAGAAAATATGGAAATGCTCCATGCTACCGCAAAGCTGCTGGTAGAAAAAGAAAAGGTGACAGGGGACGAATTCCGTGCTCTGTTTGACCAGAAGGTGCGCAATGAAATTTTGGGCATCGCAAATGAAGTGGAAGAAACCGCAGAAGAAACATCCACAGAAACAACAGATATGGAAAACAGAGAGGAGATTTAACCATGGATTTCAACAACATCGTACCCGGCATGACATTTGAAAAAGAATTTATCGTAGAAGAAGGCGATACAGCAACACATTTCGGCAACGACAACGTGCCCGTATTTGCTTCCCCCAGACTGATCTCCTGGATCGAAGGCACAGCCATCGGCACAGTAGCACCCTTCCTGCCCGAAGGCTGGGAAACAGTAGGTACAACATTCAACCTGGCTCACCTGGCTGCAACACCCGTTGGCATGAAGGTTCGCGTGGTAACAGAAATTACAGAAGTAAAAGGCAAACTGCTGACATACTCCGTAAAAGCTTATGATGAAGTAGATAAGATCTGCGAAGGCACACATGGCCGTGCCATCATCGAACTGGGCAAATTCCTGGGCAGAGTAAACAAAAAAGGCGACAAATAAGAAAAACTGAAAATGGGCATTGGTGGAATCCCACCAGTGCCTTTTTTTGAAAGAAGGTTCTTTATGAACGAATATAATCAGAAGGTGTTGGAAAATGCCCTGAAAACAGAAAAAATGGGACATCCCCTGTATTTTTATGAAGAAACGGATACTACCAATGACCGCATCCGCGATCTGGCGCTGGAAGGTAAACCCGAAGGCACGCTGGCGGTAGCAGAGCTGCAGACAGCAGCCCGCGGCAGAAGAGGCCGCCCCTGGCAGGCGCCTGCAGGCAGCGGCGTCTGGATGAGTTTATTGCTCAGGCCGGATATCCAGCCAACCCAGGCATCCACCCTGACCCTTCTGGCGGGCATCGCCCTGGCGGAAGCCATCGAGGAGATAACGGGACTCGAACCCGCTATCAAATGGCCTAATGATATCCTGCTGAATGGAAAGAAACTGGTGGGCATCCTGACGGAAATGGACTGCGACATGGAATCCATCCATTCCATCACCGTGGGTATGGGCATCAATGTGAATACGAAGGAGTTTCCCGAAGAATTGAAGGACATCGCCACATCTCTGTACCTGGAAAGCAACAGGGAGTATGACCGTTGTAAAATGGTATGGCGGGCAATGGCCTGCTTTGAGGCGCTGTATAAGGAGTTTCTGGCAGAGGGCGGTACATTTGCCCCCTTTAAGGAAAGATACCGTGCAAAGTGTCTGAATATGGGAAAAGAAGTGCGCGTCATCGGCGGAGAGACTTACTTGGCCACGGCTTTGGATATCACCCCCGATGGGGAGCTGATCGTAAGAAGAAAGGATACGGGAAGGGAAGAAGTGGTCTTTTCCGGGGAAGTATCCATCAGAGGAGAGGAGAAATAACAATGGCAAGAAAACCACTGGCAGCAGCCAATAATAAAGAACAGAAATATTTTATGGAAGCGGAATTCAAATTCCTGCCCGATGCCATCAAGGAAGATCTGAAAAAGATCTGCGTGTATATGGCGGAAAAACTGAACTGTACCTTCATCGTTGGCTTTGATGACAACGGCGATGTGTATTTTGAAACTGTAAAGCATGAAGGCGATTTCGATTTTGACGATATCGGCGCAGAATTGGAGATCAAACGCCTGCAGAAGGAAGAACTGGAACTGTTCCGCGCGATGGAACTGTGGTATGTGATTTTCTGCACAAAAGAAGGCGAAATGGCGAAGCAGGAATTGATGCACAGAGCCGCTGCAGAGGGCAAAGCCCTGTAAAAATAGGCAAAAAACAGGGAAAAAATTGAAAAAAATATTGTAATATTCACATTTGCTGTTATAATGAATGAAGATTATGTGGAACGGTGGGAAATAAGGAAAAGGATAGCATGACCCTGAAAAATGGGCAGGCATATCGGCTTTTCTTTCCAGCGGGACAGGCAGTCTGTAAACAATATTCCAAATCATCTTATATCTCATAGCCCTATGGCAAAGATAAGAATGAGAATGAAAGGAGCTATTTCAAATGAGCGAAACAACAAACACAGTAACAAAGAAGAGCAAAATGTCAGCTCGCGATCTGACAACGCTGGGTCTTCTGACAGGTATCCTGTTGGTAATGAGCTTCACGCCCCTGGGTTATTTCCATACCTTTGGTCTGGATATTTCCCTGATGATGATCCCTGTAGGCATCGGCGCAATGCTGATGGGCCCCAAGGCGGGCGCGTGGCTGGGCTTCGTCTTCGGTGCAACAAGCTTTTATCAGGCAATGACAGGTGCTTCTCCTTTCAGTGCGATGCTGTTTAACATCAGCCCTCTGGGTACATTCGTCACATGTATCCCTACCAGAATGTTGATGGGCTTTTTGACAGGTGTGATCTTCCTGGCAGCACAGAAGCTGGATAAAAAGAAAACAGTATGTTTCTTTGTAGGCGGTTTCTTTGCAGCTTTCCTGAATACCCTGTTCTTCATGAGCACACTGCTGCTGTGTTTCTGGAATACAGATTATATCCAGGGCTTCAATCAGGCTTTCGGCAACGTAAATCCTTTTGTATTTGTAGTCCTGTTCGTAGGCATCAATGGCGCACTGGAAATGCCCGCAAGCTGTATCGCAGGCGGCATCGTTTCCAAGGCTGTCAGCAGAACGCTATATAAAAAGGTCGTTTAAGTTTGAATACATAAAATAGAAATGCATACGGCGCAGGATGGATTTCCTGCGCCGTTCTTTAAATTTAAATTCCGAATAGGAGAAGGTTTATGTTATTGGTAATCGATGTAGGCAATACGAATATGGTTTTCGGTGTATTTGATGGGGATAAGCTGGTGGCAAACTGGCGTCTTTCCACCCAGAGCGGGCGCACCTCCGATGAAACGGGGCTGATGATTCGCAATCTGTTCGAATATTCCGATGTTTCCGTAAACGATATCGAGGCGATCATCGTTTCTTCCGTTGTGCCCAATGTGATGTATTCCATGCTCAATGGTATCAAGAAATTCCTGAAAAAAGATCCTATTGTGGTTCGTGCGGGTATCAAAACAGGGATTAACCTGCGTATGGAAAACCCCAAGGAAATGGGTACCGATCGTATCGTCAACCTGGTGGCAGCCCACGAACTTTATGGCGGCCCTGCCATTGTTGTGGATTACAGTACGGCGACCACTTTCGACGTTGTCAGTGAAAAGGGCGAATTCCTGACGGGTATCACAGCTCCCGGGCTGCAGACCTGTGCAGATGCCCTGACACAGAAGGCGGCAAATCTGCCTAAATTTGAGATCGTAAATCCCGGCAGTGTAATTACGAAAAATACTGTGGAAAGCATGCAGGCGGGCCTGGTGGTGAGCCATATTGGCGAAGCGAAATATATCATCGAAAAAATCAGAGAACATTTTAAATGTCCTGATATGAAGGTTATTGCGACAGGCGGTCTGGGCAAAGTGATCCATGAAGAGAAAAAAGGTATTTTTGATGTATATGATCCTGTTCTGGCGCTGCATGGCCTGCGTCTGATCTATGCGAAAAATAAGGGCAGGAGATAAGTAGGAGGAAAGCAGATGCTTTTGGTAATCGACGTTGGTAATACCAACTTTGTTTTAGGCTTATATGATGGGGAGGAACTGGTCAACTGCTGGAGAATGACCACCGGCGGCAATCGCACTGCTGACGAAACAGGTATTTGCATCCATGGCCTGTTTGATGCAGCGGGGATCGATGCAAAAAAGGTCGAAGCGGTCATCATTTCTTCTGTTGTGCCTGATATCATGTATTCCCTGACACAGGGCATTCGTAAATACTTTAATATCGAACCAATGATCGTAGGCGTGGGGATGAAAACAGGCATCGTAATCAAGCGCGATGACCCCAAATCTGTTGGCGCCGACAGAATCGTCGACCTGGTGGCGGCCAATGAGATCTATGGCGGCCCTGCCATCGTTATCGATTATGGTACAGCCAATACCTTCGATGTGATCAATGAAAAGAATGAGTTTATTACTGGCTTTATCACACCGGGTATCTCTTCCTGCGCTGATGCCCTCTATCAGAAGGCGGCACAGCTGCCCAAGATCGAGATCAAGGCGCCCAAGTCTATTATCGCGAAAAACACCGTGGATAGCTTCCAGGCGGGCCTGGTGCTGGGGCATATCGGCCAGACAAAGTATATTATCGAGGAGTTCAAGGAAAAATTGAACATGCCTGATATGAAGGTCATCGCTACGGGCGGGCTGGCGAAGGTCATCGACCCCAACAATGAAATTTTCGATGTACTTGACCCTGTATTGACTTTGAAGGGTTTGCGTATTTTATACGAAAAAAATAAGTAAAATAAAAACAGACGAGAGAATCGTCTGTTTTTCTCTTAAGACCGTGGGGTGCCACCCCACTTCCCCGCTGGGGCATGATGCCCCAGACCCCCATTTGCAAAACCATGTACATGGTTTTGCGGTATCCATTGGGGGACTTTGCCCCTTAGCTAGTGGCTTTGCCGCAACGGGGTTCCAAGGGAGTGACTCCCTTGGTGGGAGTTTGAGGGCAAAGCCCTCAAGAAGGGAGAATATTATGAAAATTGGAAATTTAGAATTGGAAAATAACGTGTTCCTGGCGCCTATGGCGGGCGTGACAGACCTGCCTTTTCGCCTGCTTTGCAAGGAAATGGGCTGCGGACTGGTATACTCTGAAATGGTCAGCGCCAAGGGCATTTTATACGATAATAAAAATACAACAGAATTGCTGGAGATCGACCCGAAGGAACGCCCTGTTGCGGTGCAGCTGTTTGGCTCCGATCCTGAAATCCTGGGTGCGATGGCGAAGAAAATAGAGCAGTACCCCATCGATATCATCGACGTGAATATGGGCTGCCCTGCGCCGAAGATCGTCAAGAACGGCGAAGGCTCTTGTCTGATGAAAACGCCTGAATTGGTGGGTAAAATTGTAAAGTCCCTGGTGGAAAGCCAGTCTAAGCCCGTGACCATCAAATTCCGTAAGGGCTTTGATGATGACCATGTGAACGCTGTGGAAATTGCAAAGGTTGCCGAAGCAAATGGCGCATCTGCTGTGGCGGTTCATGGCAGAACAAGAGAGCAGTATTATAGTGGTAAGGCGGATTGGGATATCATCAAACAGGTGAAAGAGGCTGTAAACATTCCCGTTATCGGCAATGGCGATATCTTTACCCCTCAGGATGCCAAAAATCTGCTGGAGCATACAGGTTGTGATGCCATCATGGTTGGCAGAGGTGCTCAGGGGAATCCCTGGATCTTCAAACGCATTTTGCATTATTTGAATACAGGCGAACTGCTGCCCGAACCCACGGCGGAAGAACGGGTGGAAAAGGCCCTGCGCCATGCGCAGATGCTGATCGATTATAAGGGTGAATATATCGGTGTACGTGAAATGAGAAAGCATATGGCGTGGTATATGAAAGGGATGCCCGGTGCGGCGGAACTGCGCGGCAAGCTGAACTATGCAGAAAACAGAGCAGAACTGGAAAGCCTTCTGAGAGGGTATCTGGAAAGTCATAAGTAAAATAAAAAAGACCGGATTTCCGGTCTTTTTTATTTTACTGAATGTCTACTACTTCGTAGCCGGCGTCTGTTACCACTTTCACCAGTTCTTCATCGCTGATTTCTTTGCTCAGTTCCACTTCGGCAGATTTGCCTTCCAGGGAAACAGTTGCTTTCACGCCGTCCATTTCATTCAGGGCTTTGTCAACTCTGCCTGTGCAGTGGTGGCACATCATGCCTTCGATTTTCAGTACTTTTTTCATCATTACTTCCTCCTCATTTGGAATATCATTTTCTTTTTCATCTATCACTTGCGCCGCTTTTGCAGCGTAGAGTTCCTGGTGTGTTGGTTTGAACAGCTTCAAGCGTAATGCGTTGCCTACAACGAACGCGGAACTGCAGCTCATGGCCGCTGCCGCAAACATAGGGTTCAGCTTCCAGCCCAGGGCTGTGTAGAATACGCCCGCCGCCAGGGGAATGCCGCATGTGTTGTAGAAGAACGCCCAGAACAGGTTCTGTTTGATGTTCTTGATGGTGGCGTGGCTCAGCTGCACGGCTGTTACTGCATCCAGCAGGTCGCTCTTCATCAGCACGATATCTGCAGATTCCATGGCAACGTCTGTGCCTGCGCCAATGGCGATGCCCACGTCTGCTCTTGTCAGGGCAGGGGCGTCGTTGATGCCGTCGCCGATCAT
The DNA here is from genome assembly GCF_017483025.1 of Anaerotignum sp. Classification (GTDB taxonomy): domain Bacteria; phylum Bacillota; class Clostridia; order Lachnospirales; family Anaerotignaceae; genus Anaerotignum_A. Next base: position 11,740 of record NZ_JAFUMA010000047.1, read on the forward strand.
GGCGACCTTCTTGCCGCTTTCCTGCAGTCTGCGCACTTCCATTTCCTTATCCTGGGGTAAAACCTCCGCGATGGCGTGGATGCCCAGTTTTTCTGCGATGGCGTTGGCTGTACGTTTATTATCCCCCGTCAGCATGACTACGTCAATGCCCATTTTATGAAATGCGTCAACGGCGTCCTTGCTGGTGGGCTTCAATGTGTCCGCTAAGCCCAGCACGCCCAGGAATTTTTCGCCCTCTGCGAAGAAGAGCGGTGTTTTGCCTTCTTCTGCAAGGGTGATGGCTTTTTCTTCAAAGCCTTTCAGGTCGATATTTCTTTCCTGCATCATTTTCAGGTTACCGCCGAGGATATGCTTGCCGTTTACGTCTGCTTCGATACCCTGACCTGCCGTAGCCAGCAGATTTTCCGCATCGTTCAGGCTGATTTCTGCTTCTTTTGCATGGTTCACCACAGCCTCTGCCAGAGGATGTTCAGACAATGCTTCGATAGAAGCCGCCGCTCTCAAGAAAGGATTTCTCAGTACACCGGGGGCGGGCATTACGTCTGTCACGATGGGGTGACCTTCTGTCAGAGTGCCTGTTTTGTCCAGAACGACGGTGTCGATTTTATGGGCGATTTCAAGGCTTTCTGCGGATTTCACCAGAATACCGTATTCTGCGCCTTTGCCTGTACCAACCATGATGGCTGTAGGAGTCGCCAGACCCAATGCGCAAGGGCAGGAGATAACCAGAACGGCGATACCGATGGAAAGGGCAAAGGAGAAGGGATGACCAACGAACATCCAGACCGCTGTTGCGATGATTGCAATCGTAATAACGACAGGAACAAAAATACCGCTGACGGTATCCGCCAGTTTAGCGATGGGTGCTTTGGATGCGCTGGCTTCTTCCACCAGATTGATGATCTGAGACAATGTTGTATCATTGCCAACACGGGTGGCTTCCATTTTGAAGAAGCCTGTTTTATTCACTGTTGCGCCAATGACGGTGTCGCCCACCTGCTTGTCCACAGGAATGGATTCGCCAGTGATGGCACTTTCGTCAACAGCGGAGAAGCCTTCGATGATCTTGCCGTCCACGGGGATGCTCTGACCAGGGCGTACCACGATGATATCGCCTACGATGACCTGTTCGATGGGGATTTCCTGTTCTTTGCCGTTTCTCAGAACGGTTGCCATTTTAGGTGCTAAGTCCATCAGCTTGCTGATGGCTTCGGAAGTCTTGCCTTTGGAACGGGTTTCCATGAATTTGCCCACGGTGATGAGGGTTAAAATCATTGCCGCCCCTTCGAAGTACAGTTCCATACCGTAATGGTGTGCCATTTCCAGATCGCCGCGGCCAAGGTAATAGCCCATGGCGTAGATGGCGAAGATACTATAAATATAGGAAGCCGCAGAGCCAAGGGCAACCAGAGAGTCCATGTTAGGGGCTCTGTTTGCCAGGGCTTTGAAGCCGACTACGAAGAATTTCTTATTGATAATGAGGACGGGCGTTGCCAGCACCAGCTGGGTCAGGGCGAAAAGCATGATGTTTTCATGGCCTGTCAGGATGGCGGGCAAGGGTGCGCCCATCATATGCCCCATGGAGACATAGAACAGGGGGATAAGGAAGCAGAAGGAAGAGATGAGTCTCTTTTTCATCACTGCCATTTCCTCCAGCGCCACGTTTTTGGGGGGCTCGTTTGCCGCAGAAGCATTGTTTGCGCCCTGCAGGCTTGCGCCGTAGCCGCCGCTTTTTACGGCGTTGATGATGTCGTCTGTATTCAGTGCATTTTCGTCATATTCCACGACCATGCTGTTTTTCAAAAGGTTTACGCTGACGGTATCGATGCCTTCCAGCTTCCGCACAGCCTTTTCCACATGGGCGGAGCAGGCGGAACAGGTCATGCCCGTCACGTCGAATTTTTGTTTCAAGTCGGAACACCTCCGTTTATTTCATTAATTTCTGCAATGTCTGCACCAGTTCGTCTACGGTTTCATCTTTCCCGTTTTTGATGTCTTCCATCACACAGGTACGGATGTGGTTTGCCAGAAGTTCGCGGTTGAAGGCGTTCAGTGCCGCCTGAATGGCGCTGACCTGTGTCAGGATATCCGTGCAGTAAGTGTCTGTTTCCACCATTTTGCGGATACCTCGTACCTGACCTTCAATGCGGTTGAGACGATTGATCAGAGATTTATATTCTTCTTCCGAACGATGTTTTGTCTTATGTGTACAACAACAGTTTTTTTCCATAAGTACCTCCATATCTCTCTTAAGATACCCCTTGGGGGTATGCAATACTACTATATACCCCTTGGGGGTATAAGTCAAGAGGGGTTTTGCCACCTGAGAAATGGTATCATCTTGCGCAGAAAATTTCGTTGTGCTAGACTGAAACCAGATGGGAGGGATTCAGATGAAGCAAGGACATCCGATGAGAAGAAAAGACAGACTGGTTTCAGAAGAAAGAGCCAGAGAAATTATCAAAAATGCAGAATATGCCATCATTATGACAGCCGATAAAGAAGGACAGCCCTATGGCGTGGCTGTTTCCCATGTAGTCGAAGGTGATAAAATCTATTTCCACTGTGCGGCAAACGCAGGCAGAAAACTGGAGAATATCCGCCAGAACCCCAAGGTTTGTGTGACCTGTGTTTCCAATACTTATATTGACCCTGAAAAATTTACCCACCGCTATGAAAGCGTCGTTGCAGAAGGCATTGCAACCATCGTGGAGGAAAAAGAAGAAAAACTCCATGCCCTCTGGCTGGTGGCGAAAAAATACGCACCGGGCACATTCAAGGACAATGAGGAGTATATCCTGCCCAAAATGGATGCCACAGGCATTGTCCGTATCGATATGGAAACTTTGTCTGGAAAAGTAAATGAAAAATAAAAAATAAAAAAAGAACCCGTTCTCTTAAGAGAACGGGTTTGTTTTTATGCTAAAACATATACTGTTGTGTTTCTAACGCCCCAGCCGAATGCTTCTGCTTTGGAGCCGTAGCAAACGTCTACGCGGTTGCCTTTGATAGCGCCGCCGGTATCTGTAGCAATTGCTGTGCCGTAACCGGGGATATAAACTTTAGAGCCCAGAGGAATCACCTTGGGGTCTACAGCAACGGTGCCGTAGCCGGCTTTTGTGCCGGAGGCTGTGATGCCGTTGCAGCCTGCGTCAAAGGGTGTGTAAGCGGTTACCTTTGCGCTGATGGCTTTAGTGTATCTAACGCCGTTGATGTAGTGGGCTGTGCCAACTTCAACGATTTTATTCTGTGCTGCTGTTGTAACTTTTTCTTCCACAAATTTTGTATCCATCAGTTCAGTACCGTGATAGATCTCTTTGCTGATGATTGTGGATACGCCATCTTTCCCTTCCTGGATCACTTTGGATTCACCGTATTCCATGTTAGGGTTTTCTTTTTCGATGGTCTTGTAGGGGATTGTTTTTGTTTCTGCCACTGTCTTTTCTGTTACAGATGTCAGGGACAGTGTCATCATTGCTTCGATGGGGTCGCTTTCGTCTGCGCCTTCCAGGAAGTATTCTGTATCGATTGTGTTTTCCAGATCAGCCAGCAGTTCGCCAACTGTGGTCTTGTCTGTGGAGACCATTCTGGGTGCGCCATCAATATTGATGACTACAGACTGCATATTTTCGGATTTGCTGTAAGCAGATGCTGTTCCGCAGCCGATTACCAATATAAATACTACGATAGCAAATACTCTAAGATGTGTTTTCATTTTTACCTCCTTGAACGAGCCGTACTGCCTTTTTGTGTGGGAAGGGCAGGGGATGTCGCTCCTTGTAGTTATTAGATGATAGACATGAGTTAGATTTTTATGCCTCTCTCCCGTCCTTGAATGGGGGACGGTCGCAGTCGTATTTACACGGGGAGTCGTCACTTCCGCATAATGTTTACGCCTTATTTTCTTGACTGCAAAAAATAAAAGACATATCGTTCTGATATATCTTTATTCTTTCTACAGTCAATATATTAACACATTTGTAACAATTACGCAACCTTTTTTAAAAAATATGGTGATTATTTTTAAAATAAATGGCAAAAAAATGAAACTTTTTCAGAAAGATAAAACCCCGGAAAGCCTTGATTTTAAAGGGTTTTCGGGGTTTTGCTCCGCTTTTTTCGGGGTGGAAAAATTTTCTGAAAGTTTTTATTTGAAAAACAGAGATTTCGCATTATTTTCTGTAATTTCTGCTACTTTTTCCGGTGTTATGTTTTTAATTTCAGCAATTTTTTCCACAACGTATTTCAGGTTTGTAGAATCGTTTCGTTTGCCTCTGTTGGGGGCAGGTGCCAGATAAGGGCAGTCCGTTTCGATGAGGATGCTTTCAATGGGGATAGCCTCTACCGTTTCTACCAGTTTTTTTGCATTGGAGAAAGTGACTACACCGCCAACGCCGATGTGGAAGCCCATTTTCACATAATCCTTCGCCATTTCCGCAGAGCCGGAATAGCAGTGGATGGAGCCACGGCGTACGGTGGAAGATTGAATGATATCGAAGGTTTCCTGAGAAGCATCGCGGGAATGGATGACAACGGGCAGACCTGTTTCTTCCGCCAGACGCAGCTGCTGTCTGAACCAGAAGCGCTGCAGTTCCCGGGGGTGGGTATCATAATAATAATCCAGACCGATTTCACCGATGGCAACTACCTTGGGGTGTTTGCTCAGCTTTCTCAGCTTTTCGATGGTCTGAGAGGACATATCATAGAGTTCATGGGGGTGTACGCCGACGGCAGCGTAGATATAGTCATATTTTTCCGCCAGACGGATGCTCATTTCGGAGCTTTTCACGTCGCAGCCGATATTGATGACATGACTTACCCCGGAAGCAGGGAGAAGCTCCCGCAGGAGCTCCTCTCTATCTTCTCTGAATCTCTTATCGTCATAATGGGCGTGGGATTCAAAATATTTCATAATTAGCTGATTGCGCTGCCGCTTTCGAAGTTTTCATCCAGTGTTGTCAGGATAGACAGTTTGCCGTCGCTGTCTTCTGCACACAGGATCATACCGTAGCTCATTTCGCCCATCATCTTTCTGGGTTTCAGGTTGTAAGCAACCACAACGCGTTTGCCAACCAGTTCGCCGGGCGCATATGTGCTCTTGATGCCGGAGAAGATGACTCTTTCTTCATCGCCGAATTTTACGACGTTTCTCAGCAGTTTTTTGGATTTGGGCACTTCGTTGCTTTCGATGACTTCGCCGACTTTCAGCTGAACCTTGCAGAAGTCGTCGATGGTGATTTCTGCGGGGTATTCAGGTTCTTCGTGGGCAGGTGCTTTTGCTTCTTCTTTTTTGGGTTCTTCTTTCTTTTCTTCTTCCTTCTTCTGGTTTGCGATGGAAGTAGCCTGAGATGCTTTGATGGCAGCTTCCAGAGCTTCCAGTTCTTTCTTCATGTCGATACGAGGGAAGAGTGTTTCGCCTTTCTGTACAGCCAGTTCAGCAGGCAGCAGACCCCATGTCTTTGTGCTTTCCCATTCTGTCAGTTCGCCTGCAGCGATGTTCAGCTGTGCCCAGATCTTTGCAGGTGTCAGAGGCATGAAGGGCTGGATCAGGATGGAAATAATACGGATGCTTTCTGCAACGTTGTACAGTGCATTTGCCAGTTCTGCTTTCTTTGCTTCGTCTTTGCACAGAACCCAGGGCTGTGTTTCGTCGATATATTTGTTTGTACGACGGATCAGATTCCAGATTTCGATCAGCGCATCGGAGAAGAGCATGTTGTCCATTTTTGCTTCTACAACGGGGATTGTAGCTGCTGCAACAGCTTTCAGGTCTGCGTCGAATTCTGTTTCTGCTCTGTCAGCGGGCAGCTTGCCGCCGAAGTATTTTTCGATCATACCGCAGGTTCTGGAAACCAGGTTGCCCAGGTCGTTTGCCAGGTCGGAGTTGATTCTCTGGATCAGTGCTTCGTTTGTGAAGTTGCCATCCTGACCGAAAGCGATTTCTCTCAGCAGGAAGTAACGGATGGCATCTACGCCGTATTTTTCCACCAGAACAACGGGGTCAACAACGTTACCAACGGATTTGGACATTTTGCCGCCGTTGATAACCAGCCAGCCGTGACCGAATACCTTCTTAGGCAGAGGCATATTCAGAGCCATCAGCATTGCGGGCCAGATGATGGCATGGAAACGAACGATTTCCTTACCTACAACGTGTACATCTGCGGGCCAGTATTTCTGGTAGTCCGCATCGTTGTCGCTGCCATAACCCATCGCTGTTACGTAGTTGGACAGCGCGTCGATCCAAACGTATACAATGTGGCCGGGGTCAAATTCTACAGGTACGCCCCATTTGAAGGAGGTACGGGAAACAGCCAGATCTTCCAGACCGGGTTTCAGGAAGTTTGCGATCATTTCGTTCTGGCGTGTGTTAGGCTGCAGGAATTCAGGGTTTTCTTCATAATATTTGATGATCTTGTCGCCGTATTTGGAAAGGCGGAAGAAATAGCTTTCTTCTTTCAGCAGTTCTACGTCACGGCCGCAGTCAGGGCATTTGCCGTCTTTCAGCTGTGTTTCTGTGAAGAAGGATTCACAGGGTGTGCAGTACCAGCCTTCGTAGGAAGATTTGTAGATGTCGCCCTGATCGTACAGCTGTTTGAAAATTTTCTGTACTGCTTTTACGTGGTAGTCATCTGTTGTACGGATGAATCTGTCGTAGGAAATTTCCATCAGTTTCCACAGGTCTTTGATGCCTGCTACAACTTTGTCTGTGTATTCCTTGGGAGTCATACCCTGGCCTGTTGCGATACGTTCGATCTTCTGACCGTGTTCATCTGTACCTGTCAGGAACATAACGTCATAGCCGCGCAGTCTTTTGTAACGAGCCATTGTGTCAGTTGCTACTGTGCAGTAGGAATGGCCAATGTGCAGCTTATCACTGGGATAGTAAATGGGTGTGGTGATATAGAATTTTTCTTTAGCCACAAATATCTCTCCTTTTTATTTTATAAAATGGTTTTTTACTTTGTCTGGCAAGAGGAAACGTGCGAAAAAAAGCCGCCCTTTCCATAGTGAAAGGACGGACAGATTTGCCGTGTTACCACCTTACTTCGTTCTTTCCTCACGGAAAAAACCTCTGTGGGTATGAAATACCCGCTCGCAATAACGGGCGAACCCGTCGCGACCTAATATCTGTTTTGCAGATACTCGGGGCGAAGCTCCAAGGTCATCTTCGGCGGTTGCTCCTGCGCCCCTTTCCAGCTGCCGGGGCTCTCTGTGGCAAAGCGAAAATCGCGTACTCTCCTTTTCATAGCTGTTCATCTAATAAAAGATATTTTACTATATTTCCCGGTTTTCTGTCAATGGATACACGGGAAAAAGAACGTATGATAAGGAAAAAAGCCGCGGTGCGTTCCGCGGCTCTATAGATTGTCGAAGTTATTTCAGATTATCGGGGTTCAGGCATTCCAGCTCGGGCACAACGAAGATACCGTCCTTGCGGATCAGTACATCGTCGAACCAGATTTCGCCGCCGCCATATTCGGGAGTCATGATGAGTACCATATCCCAGTGGATGGCAGATTTATTGCCGTTGGGGGCATCGTCATAGCTGTTGCCGGGAGTAAAGTGGATGGAGCCTGCGATTTTTTCGTCGAACAGGATGTTGTTCATGGGCTCTGTAATGTAGGGGTTCACGCCGATGGCGAATTCACCTACATATCTTGCGCCTTCGTCGGTATTGAATACCTTTTCCAGACGTTCTTTGTCGTTGCCGTCGCAATCCACGATCTTACCATCCTTGAATGTCAGTTTTACGTTTTCAAAGGTGAAACCGTTCATTTCGGAAGGTGTGTTGTAAGTGATGACACCATTGATGGAGTCTTTCACAGGGGCTGTGTAAACTTCGCCGTCGGGGATATTGCAGGCGCCAGCGCATTTGATGGCAGGGATATCCTTGATGGAGAAAGTGATATCTGTATCCTTTGCCACCAGGCGCACTTTGTCTGTCTTGTTCATCAGTTCCACCAGGCTGTCCATAGCCTTGCTCATTTTGCCATAGTCCAGATTGCATACGTTGAAGTAAAAATCTTCGAAGTCTTCCAGAGAGGTTTTTGCTGCCTGGGCCATGGAATTTGTGGGATAGCGCAGAACGACCCATTTTGTATGGGGCACGCGGATCTGATGATGTACGGGGTCATCATACAGGCGGTTCTGCATGTCGATCTTATCTGTGGGCACATCGTACTGCTCTGTCAGGTTATCTTCGCCGCGTACGCCGATGAAAGCGTCCATCTGCTTCATCAGGTGGCAGTCCACTTCCGCCAGCATTTTCTGCTGTTCTTCTGTTGCGCCCAGGAGCAGTTCTCTTTCCAGAGAGTTTGTCATCAGCTGTACGAAGGGCACAGCACCCACCTTATATACTTCCTTGATGATCTGCTTCACCAGAGGCATGGGGTGAATGCCGTTGCAGGAGATCCACACCTTTTCGCCTTTTTCCAGTCGGCAGGAATAATGTACTAAGTTATATGCTAAAGTCTTGATTCTTTCGTCCATAATCTTTCTCCTTTCATTTTTCTGAATAGTATTGTACACTGTTTTAGAAAAATATGCAAAAAAATTGACAAAGATATGCTGTTCCTTCTAAAATGGAAGGAGGAAAGGAGGGATTGACATGCGTGTTGCCATTCCCACAAAAAATGGCAGGATCGACCAGCAGTACAGCCGTGCCACGGAATTCACGGTGTATGAAGTGGAGATCGAACTGGTAAAGAAAAAAGAGATCATCCCTCTGGGTAAGACCACTGTGTCGGATTTTCTGACTGAGCAGGACATCAATGCCGTCATCTGCGGCAAAATCCGTTCCTCTGCCCGCAATACGCTTCGTGCAAAGCGCATTGAGTTGACCTATGGGGTTATCGGCGAGGCGGATGATGTGATGATCCGCTATCTCAGCGGGGAACGACTGGGGGACATTGACGAAAACGCCTACTGGCGCGGAAGAGAAGGGTTGGAATGATTTATGGCATTACTGGAACGTTTTTTTCCTGATATTTATGTGAAATCTGTATTTGAACTGCCTTTGGATGATATGAGAAAGCTGGGCATCCGCGGGCTGGTATTCGATATCGATAATACGGTCGCACCCTTTGATGTGGCGGAGCCCGATGAGGAGATCGTGGAATTGTTTGCCTTTTTGAGAAAAGAAGGGTTCAAACTCTGCATTTTGTCCAATAATACAAAGGACAGAGTGCATCTGTTCAATAAAAAACTGGGTGCTCTGGCAGTACATAAGGCGGGCAAGCCCGGCATCAAAAAACTGAACCGTGCCATGGAGATCATGGGCACAACCCCCGAAAGCACAGCCATGATCGGCGACCAGGTTTTCACCGATATGTGGTGCGGACATAAGGGAGGTCTGCTTTGCATCATGACAGCCCCTATCTGTGACAGAGATCAGATTCAGACAAAGGTAAAACGTGGTCTGGAACGTCAGGTGATGAAGGTTTATTTCAAGAAATATGGCAAATAAGAGTGGTTTTTTCAAGTTTTTATTGAAATATACGGCTCAATCTATTAAAATATAAAGGAATATGCTGAGGTAATTGGCATTGTAATTTGGAATAATAAAATTGAATTTTATTTTTGAGGAGGCAATATTATGATTTCTGCAGGTGATTTTAGAAAAGGTATTACTTTTGAAATGAACGGCGAACCCCACGTAATTCTGGATTTCCAGCACGTAAAACCCGGTAAAGGTTCTCCCTTCGTAAGAACAAAATACAAAAACATTCTGACAGGTGCTACAAGAGAAGAAGCGTTCAACCCTAACGACAAATTCCCCAAAGCACACATCGAAACAAAGAAAATGCAGTATCTGTACAGCGATGGTGAACTGTACTACTTCATGGATAACGCTACATTCGATCAGATCCCTCTGCACTACGATCAGGTAGAAGAAGCTCTGAAATATGTAAGAGAAAATGATGAAGTTACAGTAAAATTCTACAAAGGTTCTCCTTTCCTGGTAGAAGCTCCTCAGTTCGTTGACCTGATCATCACAGAAACAGAACCCGGCTTCGCTGGCAACACAGCACAGGGCGCTCTGAAACCTGCCACAGTGGAAACAGGTCTGCAGATCCAGGTTCCTCTGTTCATTGAAGAAGGCGAAAAAGTTCAGATCGACACAAGAACAGGCGAATATCTGGGCAGATCCAAAGAATAATCACCTGATTTGGCAGGGAGGCTTTTGACAAATGGAATATTTTGAAAAAAAGATCACTTATTTAAGAGGGCTTTGCGATGGAAGCGGCTTCCCCGAAGAAAGCAAAGAGGGAAAAATCTTCCATGGTATTCTGGATGTTCTGGACGACATGGCTTTCATGCTGGAGACATTCATGGATGATGAAGATATGGTAATGGATGACGAAGATATGGATGAAACAGATGAACCCATCTTCTTCTATTCCTTTATTTGCCCCAACTGCGGCGAGGAGATCGACGTGGATGAGGAGACCATGGAAACAGAAAAAGAGATCGCCTGTCCCGGGTGCGGCAACAGCATCCCCATGGGTACAGCCGATATCGATGAGCTGAAGTTCTGATTTGCAAAATCAAGGCACGATTTGGAGATTCCAAGTCGTGCCTTTTTTATTTGAAATTTTAAAAAAATTTCTGTTGGAAAATTTCGGCAGGACATACAAATTTGTAATGGTAATCTTATTATTTTAGTGGGAAATACACCGAAATTTTTTGGTTTACGTTAAAAAGGAAAAGGCGTTTCTGCCAAAATTGACCATGAAATATTGACAAATGTCTTTGGGTGATGTACGATAGTCAAAATTTTTATGTTTTATAGAAATTTTTCAGACGAGATTAGAAAGAACAGAAAAGAAAGACGAGAGGAGACATGCTTTATGAAACAGGACAAAAAAATCCCTTACAAAATTTATCTGGAAGAACAGGAAATGCCTAAAAAATGGTACAATGTTCGTGCCGATATGAAAGTGAAACCTGCACCGCTGCTGAATCCCGGCACACTGCAGCCTATGACTGCGGAAGAACTGGGCGCGGTATTCTGCGATGAACTGGTGCAGCAGGAACTGGATAACGACAACGCTTATATTGATATCCCCCAGGAGATCCTGGATTTCTATAAAATGTACAGACCCGCACCTCTGGTTCGTGCGTATTGTCTGGAAGAAAAACTGCAGACACCTGCAAAAATCTATTATAAATTTGAAGGCAACAACACCAGCGGCAGCCACAAGCTGAATTCCGCTATTGCCCAGGCTTATTATGCGAAGAAGCAGGGCCTGAAAGGCGTCACAACAGAAACCGGTGCAGGCCAGTGGGGTACAGCCCTTTCCATGGCTTGTGCATATCTGGGTCTGGATTGTGAAGTTTACATGGTAAAGGTATCCTATGAACAGAAACCTTTCCGCAGAGAAGTGATGCGTACTTACGGCGCATCTGTGACTCCTTCCCCCTCTACGACAACGGAGATCGGTAAGAAGATCCTGGCGGAACATCCCGGCACTACAGGCAGCCTTGGCTGTGCCATTTCCGAAGCCGTAGAAGCGGCAGTCAGCAAAGAAGGTTACCGCTACGTTCTGGGCAGTGTGCTGAATCAGGTATTGCTGCATCAGTCCATCATCGGTATGGAAACAAAAGCGGCCCTGGATAAATACGGCATCGAGCCCGATATCATCATCGGCTGTGCCGGTGGCGGCTCCAATCTGGGCGGTTTGATCTCTCCCTTCATGGGCGAAAAGCTCCGCGGTGAAAAGGATTATCAAATCATCGCTGTAGAGCCTGCATCCTGCCCCAGCCTGACAAGAGGCAAATTTGCATACGATTTCTGCGATACAGGTATGGTAACGCCTCTGGCGAAGATGTACACCCTGGGCAGCGGCTTCATCCCTTCTCCCAACCACGCAGGCGGTCTGAGATATCACGGCATGAGCCCTGTTGTTTCTCAGCTGTATCATGATGGCCTGATGGAAGCCCGCGCTGTGGAACAGACAGCCGTATTCGAAGCAGCAGAACAGTTTGCCCGCATTGAAGGCATCCTGCCTGCCCCTGAAAGCTCCCATGCCATCCGCGTAGCCATCGATGAAGCCCTGAAATGCAAAGAGACCGGCGAAGAAAAGACGATTGTATTCGGTCTGACCGGCACAGGCTATTTCGATATGGTTGCTTATGAAAAATTCAATAATGGCGTAATGAGCGACTATATCCCCACAGATGAAGATCTGCAGATCGGCTTCAATGGTCTGCCTGATGTTCCTGAAAAATAAGTAAAATAAAAACCCGTATCCTTTGGATACGGGTTATTTTTATGCTTTCTTATGTTTTTGCAGTGGGTCTGGGTCTGTTTGTCAGCAGAACGCGTTCCACGCTCCAGTAGAAGTTTTCGTCACCGATGATATCGTGCAGGTCGGAACGATCCATCATTTTCATAGCGTGAGTAGGTACGCCGCAGACGGCAACGTCTACGCCCTTTGCGCGCAGGCTGTCTACCAGTTCGCGCAGGGTCTGTGCGCAGGAAATATCGATGTTGGATACACCACGCATGGAGAACAGGACGGTATCGTAACCAGACACTTTCAGAGCGATATCAGCTACAGACTGTGTGTTTGCGAAGATCATAGGGCCTGTGATGTAAACTACCTTTGCGTTGCTGTAGCGTTCGCACAGAACAGGGTCTGTAACGTGCATACGGTTCATATCAACATCTTCGTAGTTGATTTCGATGAAGGACAGACGGGATACCAGGAATACCAGACCGATGACAACGCCGATCAGGATAGCTACTGTCAGGTCGAATACGATAGTTGCCAGCATTGTGGCAACGAATTCCAGCATCGCGCCCTTGAATTTATGGGAGAAGATATAGTGGATGGATTCCCATTCATTCATTCTCCAGGCTGTTACCATCAGAACGCCAGCCAGGGCTGCCAGAGGAATTTTAGACATAACGGGAGCCAGCAGGAACATGGAGATCAAAAGACCTACTGCATGGAACACACCGGTCAGTCTTGTTTTTGCGCCGGATTTGATGGCTACGCTGGTACGGGCAATGGCTGCTGTTGCAGGGATACCGCCGAAGAAGGGCAGGAAGATGTTACCGATACCCTGAGCGATCAATTCCTGGTTGGCATCCAGGCGAACGCCGGTCATACGGCCTGCGGAAGCACCGCAGAGCAAGCTTTCGATCATGCCCAGGATGGCAATGGAGAAAGCGGGTGTTACCAGGGCGCCGATGGTTTTCAGATCCAGAGCGCTGAACATCAGGCGGTTTTCGGGTGTCAGTGTTTTGGGGATCTCGCCGACCACTGCAACATCCAGACCCATAAAGATGGATGCGGCTGTGGCGATGATGATGCTCAGCAGGGATGCAGGAACCACTGCATTCCATTTTTTAGGGAAGAAAACCATAAAGAGTACAACGAAGACGCCAATGCCAACAGCGGTCATATTGGGGGCGAAGCCCAGTATGCCATAGCTCAGCAGTTTTGCAATATTGGAGGAGCCTTCGGAATATGTACCAAAGAAATTATCGATCTGCCCCATGGCGATGATAACGGCGATACCGGAGGTAAAGCCTGTGATAACGGGGGCGGGGATAAAGGATGTCAGCTTGCCCAGATGCAGGATACCGGCGATCAGCAGGATCACACCGGCGATCAGCGTGGCGATGAACACACCATCGATACCGTAGGATGCTACCAGCGGGATCAGGATAGCGGACATGGCGCCGGTAGGGCCGGAAATCTGGTAATAGCCGCCGGAAAGCAAGCTCATGAACAGACCGGCGATAATGGCTGTGATCAGGCCGGCAGCGGCATCGGCACCACTGCTGACACCGAAGGCCAGCGCCAGGGGCAGGGCCACTGCGGCAACGGTCAGGCCGGCCATCAGGTCTTTTGTCAATGCGGCTGCGTTATAGCCGCGGAATTCATTTTTCAAACTGCTGATAAAAGCACTCAGCATACATAAAAACTCCCTTCATGTGGTTCGTTATAATACATACATCTCATTTTTATAAAAAGTTGCAAAGGCAACAGGCATTTATTAGGGCTTTTTTAAAAAACAAAGCACGCCTGCTTATCATAACAAAGCGGGTGGCAGTTCTCAACCGTGAAAACGGAGATTTTTCCTGCCTTTTTTTGTGCAAATTTTGTGTTAAATTTTGGATTTTGCAAAAATACATAAAAAAACCCGCCGTTTGGGGCGGGGAGAATATTTTGTTGATAAAAAAATCAGTCTTTGAAAATGATATGACCATCTTCGATCTTTGTGATAACAACCAGAGAATCTACATTGTAGCCTGCTTCTCTCAGCTTTGCGCTGCCACCCTGGAATTCTTTCTCAATGACAGCTGCAATGCCGCAAACTTTACCGCCGGCCTGTTCCACCAGGGAGCAAAGACCCATGGCAGCTTCGCCGTGTGCCATAAAGTCGTCGAGGATGAGGACTCTGTCGTTTTCATTCAGATACTGCTTGGATACCCGGGCGATGGAAACGGTGCCTTTTGTAAAGGATTTTACAGCTGCGCCGTAGAAATCATCGGACATGGTGTTAGGCTGTGTTTTCTTTGCGAAAACAACGGGAACCAGATCGAAATACATGGAAGTGATGGCTGCGATGCCGATGCCGGATGCTTCGATGGTCAGGATTTTATTGATGCCCAGATGAGCAAAACGGCGATGGATTTCTTTCCCGATAGCCATAAAAAGACCAATATCAAGCTGGTGATTCAAAAAAGAATCTACTTTTACGACTTCTGTCCCCAATTCTATTCCGTCCTGGAGAATTCTTCTCTTTAACAAATCCATGCTGCTGGCTTCCTCTCTAAACTTCTTTACTGCTTTGTTGCTTGAATCTCAAAAAGATATCTTATTTATTATACGGCCTGCTTTTGCCAATGTAAATAAGCGATTTGCCAAAAAAGCCCGTTTTTCAGGAGAATTGGGAATTTGAATAGAAAGTCTGTTTTTTTTGCAAAAGTTTTGGGGATTTTGTGTGAAGGGCAATCCCATGAAAGGCTGCGCCTATTTTCGTTTTGCTGTACTTTCCAGCTCATCCGGCGTGTTTGCCATACGGATACGATTCAATACTTCCTGTCTTTCTTCTGTGGAAAGAGTGTAAAATTTATGCATATCCCGTCCGTTGTGTAAAATCAGCTGCTGTACCTCCTCTGGCAGGGTGTTCCATTTGCGAAACCAGTCCATCTTTCATCACCTCCTTTTTATATGATTATAATATGAAGGGATTTTGTTTTTTCATGCGGAAAAAGGGCAGAAGAAAAAGGGATTGCAGGAAAAATGAAGAAAATATATAATAAGGATAAATATCGATGCAATAAGGAGGAATACCTATGGCTTTCTTTGATAAACTGAATGAAATGGCAAAAACTGTTTCTGAAAAGGCAAATGACAGCCTGGAAACAAATAAACTGATCAGCGAGATCAATATTACAAAGGGCAATATCCAGGGCTTTCAGAGAGAACTGGGCGAATATTACTGGTCCAAATTCGCGGTGGGCGAACAGTTGGACGAGGAAGCAATGCTGATCTGCGACAAGATCGTAGTTGCCCAGGATAAGATTCGTGAATATGAAGCCCAGATCGACCAGATCAAAGCGGAAAGCGAAGCAAGAAAAGCAGAGCGCGAAGCAGAAAAAGCAGAACGCAAAGCAGCGGAAAAAGCGGCAGAAGCAGAACAGGCGGCGGAAAAAGCAGGCATTGAAAAAGATCCTGTTCCTGTATGCGCAGATTGCGGCGCAGTGCTGGCAGAAGGCCAGAAATTCTGTGGTTCCTGCGGCAAGCCTGTAGGCCAGTAAGAAAAAGACCGAAAGCCTCAAGTCTGAAGAGAGACTTGGGGCTTCTCTTTCAGGCATGGGAAAGGAGGAGCGGCATGGCTGAACAAAAACAGAATATCCTGGGGACAGACCCCATCGGGCGGCTTTTGCTGAAATTTTCCGTTCCAACGGCCCTGACCCTGATGGTAAACTACCTTTATAATATCGTTGACCAGATCTTCATCGGCCATGCTACGGGCATCGCCGGTGTGGCAGCCACCAATGTCACCTTCCCCTTGGGCATCATTGCGGCGGCAATGGCCCTGCTCATCGGGGATGGCTGCGCGGCAAATATCAGCCTGCATTTGGGCAGAAAAGAACAGGACGAAGCCGACAGGACTTTCGCCAATGCCGTTGTGCTTTTGCTGAGCGCAGGGCTTCTGCTGATGGTCTTTGGGCTGATTTTCGTAAGGCCGTTGGTAGTATTTTTCGGCGCATCCCCCACCATCGTGGAGGAAGCGGCGAAATATATGAGCATCACCCTGATCGGGCAGCCCTTTGCCATGTGTAATATGGCTTTTACGGCCATCATCCGTGCCGACGGCAACCCTCAGTACATGATGCGAAGCATGATGATCGGTGCAATTTTGAATGTAATTTTAGACCCTATCTTCATTTTTGGCTTTGATTGGGGCATTTCGGGGGCGGCTCTGGCTACCATCATCGGGCAGATCGTTTCCGGCTGTATCGCCCTGGCATATCTGCCACGCTATCAGCATTTCCATCTGAAAAAAGAAAATCTCCCTTTGCAGGGCAAAACGGTGCAGAATATTTTCAAGCTGGGTTTCCCCAGCCTTTGTACCCAGACCGCATCGGCGGCGACCCAGATCGTGATGAACAACCTGATGCGCAAATATGGCGCCCAGACCATTTATGGCAGCGATATCGCTCTGTCCTGTTATGGCCTGATGATGAAAATTTATCAG
The DNA here is from genome assembly GCF_017483025.1 of Anaerotignum sp. Lineage (GTDB taxonomy): Bacteria > Bacillota > Clostridia > Lachnospirales > Anaerotignaceae > Anaerotignum_A. The sequence continues at coordinate 28,468 of NZ_JAFUMA010000047.1, forward strand.
ATCGCCCACTCCATGTTTGTGGGTCTGGCTTCCGGCACCCAGCCCATCAATGGCTTCAACTTTGGCGCGAAGCAGTTCGAACGCGTTAAACAGACCATCAAAGTGGCGGCAAAGGCTTCTATCGTTATTTCTATGGTGTGGTTTGCCGTATTCCATTTCGGCGGCGGCCTGCTGGCGTCTATGTTTGTGGAAGATGAACCGTTGTATCAGGAATTTGCGGTCCATTGTTTCCGTCTGTATATGCTGGGCTTCTTCGTCTATGGCCTGCCCAACGTAACGGCGTCCTTCTTCCAGGCCATCGGCAGTCCTGTGAAGGCGCTGACCGTGTCCCTTTCCAGACAGGTGTTGTTCCTCATCCCGCTGGCGCTGATTTTGTCTGCCCGTTTTGGGATGGATGGCGCTTTGGGGGCGGCTCCCATCGCCGATGTATTGACCTTCCTGCTGGCAGTCCTTCTTCTGGTAAAAGAATTGAAGGGCTGGAAGGCAAAAGGCATGGTTTCTTAAATAAAAAATTTGAGCATTGGATTTTTCCAATGCTCTTTTTTTACATATGGGACAAAGAAAGGGGATAGGTATAGAGTAACGAAAGGATAGGGGCGATTTGGATGAAAAAGAACTGGAAAACGGGTGTGAAATATCTGGTGTTGTTTGGGATGTGCTTTCTGGGTGGCAGAACAGTTGCGGCAAGACAGGCAGAACCGGTCAGCGGGGAAAAGCGAGGGGAGCTTGCCATCCTCATTGACGATTTTGGTTATTGCGGCGAAGGGACGGAAGAAATGCTTGCCTTAGAAATCCCTTTTACAGCGGCAGTGATGCCTTTCTCTTCCTGCACAGAAGCCGATGTGGAAGCGGTGCGGCAGGCGGGAAAGGAAATTTTCATACATATGCCTATGGAATCCCTGACAGGGAAACGAGAATGGGTCGGGGAAAAGGGCATCTTTCGAGAGATGAGCGAAGCGGAAATCAAAGAGAGGGTCAATGAGGCCTTTTCCATCCTGCCCGATGCCGTAGGGCTGAATAACCACATGGGTTCTGCCATCATGGAGGATAGAACTGCCCTTTCCGCTGTGATGGATATTTTAAAGGAAAGAAACGCCCTTTTTGTGGATAGCATGACGACGCCAAATAGCCTTGGGAAAACCATCGCCCGGGAAAAAGGCGTCACCTTCCTGGGGCGGGACGTATTTCTGGACAGCACCGATTCTCTGGAAGTGGTAAAATCCAATCTCCGCAAGGCGGCGGAAGTTGCGTTGGAAAAAGGCGAAGCCCTTGCCATTGGCCACGTGGGCCCCGAGGGCGGGGAAGTGACCGCCCGTGCCATCAAGGAACTGATTCCGGAACTGGAACAGGCGGGAATCGTTTTCGTGAAGGTAAGCGCCCTAGCAAAATAATGTAAACTATGGTAAAATAACTCCGTATATACAAAAATGAGGGAAGGAGCAGGAATATGGCCCATTGGAATTCCAGAGGGCTGCGGGGCAGCACCTTTGAAGAGATCATCAATTTCACAAATGAACGCTATCGGCAGTCAAAACTGGCCCTGTTCCAGAAAATTCCTACGCCTATCACCCCTGTAAAGATGGATGGGGAATCGAAAACGATTACTCTGGCCTATTTCGAAAAGCAGTCTACTGTAGACTATATCGGCGTAGCCCAGGGCATCCCCGTGGCCTTCGATGCCAAGGAAACGGCGGGCAAAAGCCTGCCCCTGCAGAATATCCATGAGCATCAGATGGCGTTTATGGAGGAATTTAAGGAGCAGCGGGGCCTTTCCTTTCTTTTGGTACATTTTTCTGCAGTGGATGAATATTATCTGCTGCCCTTTGAAACACTGAAGATATATTGGGAAAATGCGGCAAAGGGCGGACGCAAATCCATCCCCTATGCTGCCTTCGATAAAAAATACAGCATCCAGCAGACAGGCAGCATCCTGCATTATCTGGAAGCGGTCAGCCTGTACTTGGAGGAAACAGAAAAGCAAGGAAGTGAGTGATATGCTGAAAAAAACAGCAGTGGAAAATATACTGACAGCGGCCCTGGAAAGCGGCGCGGATTTTGCGGAAATCTACGCGGAAGAGACGAAGCGCAGCAACATCGCCATGGTAAACGGCAGGGTGGAAACGGCTCTGGGCGGCATGGATTACGGCGCAGGGGTGCGCCTGTTCTTTGGCAATCAGGCCATCTATGGTTTTACCAACGACCTTTCTGAGGAAAACCTCATCCGCATCGCCAGAGAAGGTGCGGCGGCAATGAAGGGCGACCGCATCTACAACATCAAGGGTTGGAAGGAAATGGCGGCAAGATGTATCAACCCCATCCGTATCCTGCCGGAAAGCATTGCAAAAACCGCCAAGGCGGAACAGCTGCGACGGGCATCCGCAGCGGCGAAAAATTATAACGACCTTATTACACAGACCAGAGCCGGCTATCTGGAAGTGATGAAACACGTTCTGGTGGCCAACAGCGAAGGGGTCTGGGGGGAAGAAAACCGCACCCGCAGCCGTTTTACGGTGGAAGCAGTGGCTTCTTCCGCAACGGAAAAGCAGAGTGGTCATCTGGGGCCCGGCGGTTCCGAAGGGTTTGAACTCTTCGACCGCATCGATGTGGAGGATACAGCAAGGGAAGCGGCTCGTATTGCTGTGACCATGCTGGGTGCAAAACCCTGCCCTGCAGGGAAAATGCCCGTTGTGATCGATAATGGCTTCGGTGGGGTTATTTTCCATGAAGCCTGCGGTCATGGGTTGGAGGCAACTTCCGTGGCGAGAAATGCTTCCGTTTTTGCAGGTAAGATGGGACAGCTCATCGCATCCCCTCTGGTAACGGCTATTGACGATGGCACCATCCAAAACGGCTGGGGCTCTGCGGAAATGGACGACGAAGGCACGCCTACGGCGAGAAATATCCTGATCAAAGACGGTGTTCTTAATTCCTATATGGTGGATAGACTGAACGGCAGACGCATGGGCGCATCCATCACAGGTTCCGCCCGCAGACAGGATTACCGCTATGCCCCCACCAGCCGTATGACCAATACTTTCATCGATAATGGCAAAAGTACCCCTGCGGAAATCATCGCCAATACGGAATTTGGCCTTTATGCGAAGCAGATGGGCGGCGGCAGTGTAGACCCTGCAACGGGTTCCTTCAATTTTGCCGTTCTGGAAGGATATATGATCCGCAATGGTAAAATCGCTGAGCCTGTCAGAGGGGCGACCCTCATTGGCAAAGGCGCAGAGGTTTTGCGGGATATTGATATGGTTGGCAATAACCTGAAACGGGCTCAGGGCATGTGCGGCAGCAAGAGCGGCTCTATCCCTACAGATGTGGGACAGCCAATGATCCGTGTCAGCAGTATGACCGTTGGCGGAAGGGGGTAAGCATGATGAAAAGAAAAGAATTTTTGGACAAGGTGCTTGCCTTTGGGAAACAGGAAGGCTTTGCGGAGTGCGAAGTGTTTTACCGCGGCGGCAAGGCTTTTGAGGTGCTGATTCTGGAAGGGGAAGTTGCCAATTATGAAAACAGCAAGGAGGAAGGTCTGGCGTTTCGCGGCAATATCAACGGACGGACAGGCTATGCCTATACGGAACGGCTGACGGAAGCGGCCATCCCTTTTCTGGTGGAAACGGCAAAGGAAAATGCGGCCCTCCTTTCCCCCGAGGATATGGAAGATTTATATGAAGGGGAAGCATCCTATCCCCAACTGGAAGGCGTGAATGAAGAACTGGAACAGCTGAAAGTGGAGGATAAGATCAACGCAGCCATGCGTATGGAACAGGCGGCACTGGCCGGCGCGGAGGAAGTAGCATCTCTGGATTACTGCGCTTTGGGCACTGCCCTTGCGGAAATCGCCATCAAAAATACAAAAGGTCTGGATGTTTCTTTTGCGAAAAACTTTGCGACAGCATACGTTTCTGCCATTGCAAAAAAAGGAGAGGAAACGAAAACAGGCTCCTATTTCTGGAAGGCCCAGGACTGGAACGATTTCGACCCCGAAGCAACAGGCCGTGAAGCGGCAAAGCGAGCGGCGGCCCATCTGGGTGCATCCTCTGTGCCCAGCGGCAAATATGATATCATTCTGGATGGCAGAGCCATGGTTTCCCTACTGGGGGCCTTCGCGGGAATTTTCTTTGCGGAAAATGTGCAGAAAGGGTTTTCCTTATTAAATGAGAAAACAGGCATGAAAATTGCTTCTGATAAAGTGACTTTAAGAGATGATGCCCTTCTGGAAGGCGGCTATGGCACCCGACCCTTCGACAGCGAAGGGGTTTCCGGGAAAAATAAAGCCGTCATCGAAAATGGCGTACTGAAAACCCTCCTTTATAATAGGAAGACAGCCAGAAAAGATGGTGTCAAATCTACTGGTAATGGCTTCAAAGCGGGACTGACGGGCTCCGTGAAAACAGGCACGACGAATTTCTATCTGGCAAAGGGCGAAAAAAGCAGGGAAGAACTGTTTGCAGAAATGGGCGATGGCCTTTTCATCACCAGCCTGATGGGCCTTCATGCAGGCACCAACGCCGTTTCCGGTGATTTTTCCCTTTCTGCGGAGGGTTTCCGCGTGGAAGATGGGAAAATCGGCAAGCCTGTGGAACAGATCACCATTGCAGGTAATTTCTATAAACTGCTGGAAGGCGTGGAAGAATTGGCGGATGACCTTTACTTTGGTTCCGGTGGGGTAGGTTCTCCTTCCGTTCTGGTAAGGAAGCTGGATATTGCAGGTATATAAAATAAGAAGAAAGCCTTGCGGGCGGGAATGTCTGCAGGGCTTTTCATTATCTGAAATACTGGAGAATTTTGACAGATTTCCCCTCTGTTTTTGGACTGGTAATGAAAGGGGAATGGTGGTAGAATAACATATATATAACATAATTCATAAAAGATGAAGTTTTTGAGACTTTTTCGATAAAAAGAAGATTTAAGTAAAGGGGATGAGACAATGCTCACAACCACAAAACTTTATGATATTTTCCATATCGTAAACGGGGTGCATGGGGACCCTCATACGGTGCTGGGAATGCATGAGATCGAACAGGACGGTAAAAAAATGGTCGTAGTCCGTGCCTTTGCGCCCGGTGCCCAAACGATCACCGTCATCGACCATGCCAATAAACGCAAAAAATATCCCATGGAACTGCTCCATCAGGATGGTTTTTTTGAAGTGACCATCGAGGACAGGGAAGAATGGTTCCGCTATCAGCTGGAATATACAGATTATAGCGGCAACAGCTGGAAGGGTTATGATCCTTATTCCTTCGAGCCTACCATGTCCGAATTTGACAGACACCTTTTCGGTGCAGGCACCCATTATGAAATTTACGAAAAAATGGGCGGCAGACTGATGACCCATCAGGGGGCCAAAGGTGCGGCTTTCTCCGTATGGGCGCCCAATGCCAAGGCGGTCAGCGTTGTCGGCGATTTCAATAACTGGGATTACCGCAGACACCTGATGCGCAGACTGGGCAATTCCGGTATCTGGGAAATTTTCATTCCCGGCCTGGCGGAAGGGGATGCCTATAAATTCCATGTGGTACAGAATAACGGCAGACACGTGGACAAGATCGACCCTTACGGCCTTTATTCCGAGCTGAGACCCAATACGGCTTCCAAGCTGTTCCCTCTGAAACGCTATAAATGGAAAGACCGCCGCTGGATGACAGGCAGAAAGAAATACGATTTCAAAACGTCTCCCATGAATATTTACGAAGTGCATCTGGGCAGCTGGATGAGAGGGGAAGAAAATCGTTTCCTGACCTATACAGAATTGGCGGATAGATTGATTCCTTATGTAAAAGAAATGGGCTATACCCATATCGAGGTCCTGCCTGTGGAAGAACATCCCTTTGATGGCAGCTGGGGCTATCAGGTAACAGGTTATTATGCCCCCACCAGCCGCTATGGCAACCCCGATGAATTCAAATATTTCATCGATACCTGCCATCAGAACGGCATCGCTGTTATTCTGGACTGGGTGCCTGCCCATTTCCCCAAGGATGATTTCGGTCTGGCTCGTTTTGACGGCACGGCATTGTATGAACATCAGGACCCCCGCCTGGGTGAACATCTTCAGTGGGGTACCTATATCTTTAACTATGGCAGAAAAGAAGTTGCCAACTTCCTGCTGGCAAATGCATTGTTCTGGCTGCAGGCGTACCATATCGATGGCCTGCGCGTAGATGCTGTTGCATCGCTGCTGCATCTGAATTTCTGCAAGGATGAAGGCCAGTGGATTCCCAATAAATACGGCGGCAGTGAAAATCTGGATGCCATCGAATTCCTGAAACACATGAATTCCATCATCGAAAAAAGAGAACCCGGCGCTATGATGATCGCAGAAGACAGCACATCCTGGCCCGGCGTTACCCGAAGAGCTGAAGAAGGCGGCCTGGGCTTCAGCCTGAAATGGAACATGGGCTGGATGAACGATTTCCTGTTCTATATCAAGAAAGACCCCATCCACAGAAAATATCATCATAATAAGCTGACCTTTGGTATGGCCTATAACTATTCCGAAAACTTCGTTCTGGTGCTTTCCCATGATGAAGTAGTACATATGAAGGGTTCCATGATCGGCAAAATGCCCGGGGATACCTGGCAGAAATTCGCAAACTTGCGCCTGTCCTATGGCTTTATGATGGGCCACCCCGGCAAGAAGCTGCTGTTCATGGGCGGGGAATTTGGTCAGTATCAGGAATGGAGCGAAGCCCGTTCTCTGGATTGGCACCTGCTGCAGTATGCAGACCATCAGCAGATGCAGGCTTATGTGAAGGAACTGAACCATTTCTATGCGAAGGAAAGTGCTTTCTGGGAAGGCGATTTCGACCCCAATGGTTTCGAATGGATCGAATGTGACGATGCAGACAGTTCTGTCGTATCCTTTGTTCGCAGAAGCAAAGATAAGGAACTGATTTTTGTCTGCAATTTCACCCCCGTTGTCCATAACGGCTTCTCTCTGGGCGTGCCCAAAGAAGGCATTTATAAGGAAGTTCTGAACAGTGATGCAGAACGCTTCGGCGGCAGCAATGTTCTCAATGAAGGGCCTCTGGAAAGCAAAAAGGTACCCTGCAACCGCTGCCCGTTCAGCGTAAATCTGGATGTACCTCCTCTGGGTATGGTCGTGCTGGAGAGGGAAGCAGAAGCAAAGGCACCTGTGAAAAAGGCGGCAAAGAAAACAGAAAGTATCGAAAAAAATACAGAAAAACCTGTGGCTGAAGCAGATTTGGCATGATTTTTCTTAAGAATTTCTCTTTGTTCTTATTGACGTTGCGAGAATTTTTGTGTATAATTCTTAGATGTATGGTAAAAAAAGGCGCAAAAGCACTTTTCTTGCTATCAACGAATCTCGCACTGGGAGGGAGGGAAATTCAATGTCAGAGGTAAAAGTTAAAGAAAATGAATCCTTGGACAGCGCACTGCGTCGTTTCAAAAGAACATGTGCTAGAGATGGCATCATGGGCGAAGTACGCAAAAGAGAGCATTATGACAAACCCAGCGTAAAACGCAAAAAGAAATCCGAAGCCGCTAGAAAACGTAAATTCAGATAATTTATTTTACTAAGGCGAAAAGGGATGATTATATGTCATTAAAAGAGCAGCTTTTTGCAGATTTGAAAACTGCTATGAAAGAAAAGGATGCAATCAAGAAGGATACAGTACAGCTGATCCGTTCCGGTATCCTGCAGATCGAAAAAGATAACAAAGTTGAACTGGATGATGAAGGTGTCATCGAAGTTATCTCCAAACAGCTCAAGAGCAGAAGGGATTCCTTGCCCGACTTCATCAAGAGCGGCAGAGAAGATCTGATCGAAAAACTCAATAAAGAAATCGAAATTCTGTTAAGTTACCTTCCAGAGCAGTTGAGTGAAGAAGAAATTCAGGAGATCGTAAAAAATGCGATCGCTGAAACCGGTGCTTCCACAATCAAGGAAATGGGCAAAGTCATGGGTATCGTGACAGCCAAGGTAAAAGGTCGTGCAGATATGAAAATTGTCGGCGGTCTTGTGAAAAAAATGCTCCAGGGCAAGTAATGATCAAAAACAACAAAACCACAAGGGAGACCTTGTGGTTTTTTTCATGCAAATTGCACTTGTTTGCGTATATGCGTTACACTGCTAAAATCGAATGAACAATTTCTTCGATGCACTGCATCGAAATATTCGATTTTATGTTGACTTTCAAAAATGGGGTGCTATAATCTCCTTACGGTTGATTTGTAAGACAATATGTACACTTTATTTCAATGGAAAAGGAGCGAAGCGAATTATGAAAAAATGGACCAAACTGACAGCATTGATGCTGACAGCAGCAATGGCACTGACAGCCTGCGGCGGCTCTGATGCACCCGCAGAAGAAACAGCAGAAGGCGCATATACAGTAGGTATCATCCAGCAGATGGAACATGGCTCTCTGGATGCGGCAACACAGGGCTTCCAGGATAAGCTGACAGAACTGCTGGGCGAAGGAAATGTCGTATTCGACTATCAGAATGCCCAGGGTGAACAGACAAACTGCACCACCATCGCAACAAAATTCGTTTCCGACGGCGTTGACCTGATCATGGCAAATGCCACATCCGCACTGCAGGCTGCAGCGGCTGCAACAGCCGATATCCCTATCGTTGGTACATCCGTAACAGACTATGTGACAGCTGGCGTTGTTGATTCCAACGAAGCACCCGGCAGAAATGTAACAGGCGTTTCCGACTTGTCCGAAATCAGCGCACAGATCGATGTTCTGCTGCAGTTCTGTGAAGATGACACAAAGATCGCAGTTGTTTACTGCTCCTCCGAAGCAAATTCCATCTACCAGGTTGAACTGGCAGAAGCATACCTGAAAGAACTGAACAGAGACTATGCTATTTACACTGTAGCAGATTCTAATGACATCCAGGCGGTTATGACAAACGCAGTTGCTGAATGTGGCGCTGTTTATATCCCTACAGACAACACATTGGCAAACAACATGGAAATCGTGAAGAACGTGACAGTTCCCGCAGGTATCCCTTCTTTCTCCGGTGCAGAAGTCATGTGCCAGGTTGGCGCGCTGTCCACACTGTCTATCGACTACTATGACCTGGGCGTAAAAGCAGCTGAAATGGCTTACGACATTCTGGTAAACGGCGCGAACCCCGCTGAAATGTCCATCGAATTCGTATCTGAAGGCATCACACCCAAATATAATGCTGAAATCGCAGAAGCACTGGGCGTAACAGTACCCGAAGGTATGGTAGCTGTGGAAGCAGCTGAATAATGGAGAAGATCCTTCCAGAGAGGAGCCGAGAGGCTCCTTTCTTTTTGCTGTGACGCTGTTCTGCTTTTTGGCACTAAATCGAATCAGCAGATATTTCGATGCGCTTTATCGAAATATTCGATTTGATGTTGACAAGGAAATTACGAGTGATATAATTCATTTTACGATGTATTTTTATACGGACGCTTGTCGAAAGTATAGAAAAATTTTTCATCTAATGAAAAACAAAAGGGAGAGGATACATATGAAAATGAAGAAAATGATGAGCCTGACAGCGGCTATGATGGTGGCCGTTATGGCATTTACAGGCTGCGGCGGCTCTGAAGCACCTGCAGAAGAAGCTGCAAGCGGCGATGTATATAAGATCGGTATCATCCAGCAGATGGAACATGGTTCCCTGGACGAAGCAACAAACGGCTTCATGGATAAGCTGACAGAACTGCTGGGCGAAGGCAATGTAGAATTCGACTATCAGAATGCTCAGGGCGAACAGGCAAACTGCACAACCATCTCCACAAAGTTCGTTTCTGACGGCGTAGACCTGATCATGGCAAATGCAACAACAGCTCTGCAGACAGCAGCGGCTGCAACAGCAGATATCCCCATCGTAGGTACATCCGTAACAGACTATGTAACAGCTGGCGTTATCGAATCCAATGATGCACCCGGTACAAACGTAACAGGCGTTTCCGACCTGGCATCCGTAGAAGCACAGGTAGACGTTCTGATGCAGTTCTGTGATCCCGAAAATACAAAAGTAGCGATCGTATACTGCTCCGCAGAGCCCAACTCCATCTTCCAGTATGACCTGGCAGCAGCTTATCTGGATACTCTGGGTGTTCCTTACGCAGCATATACAGTGGCAGACTCCAACGAAATCCAGTCCATCGTAACAAACGCTGTTGCTGACTGCAATGCGATGTTCATCCTGGCTGACAATACACTGGCAAACAACATGGAAATCGTAAAGAACATCACAGTTCCCGCAGGCGTTCCTACAGTAGCAGGTGCAGAAGCAATGTGCCAGGTTGGCGCGCTGTCCACAATCGCTATCAGCTACTATGACCTGGGTCAGAAAGCGGCTGAAATGGCTTACGATATTCTGGTAAATGGTGCGAACCCTGCAGAAATGTCCATCGAATATATGACAGATGGTATCGTGCCTAAATACAACCCTGAAATCGCTGAAGCACTGGGTGTAACAATTCCCGAAGGGATGGAACCCATTGCATGATTATCTTAAGTAAAATGGAATTTTACACAGGAGAATCAATATAGCGGAGCTGAACGGCTCCGCTTATTCCTGTGAAAAGAAATAAATAATAAAGAAAGAGGTTTTTTTATGAACATTATGGCATTATTCAATGCCCTTCCTGGCTCTGTGGCGCAGGGGCTGATCTGGGGCGTCATGGCCATCGGCGTTTACATCACTTTTAAAGTACTGGATTTTGCAGATCTGACCGTTGACGGCAGCATTGCGACAGGCGGTGCTGTTGCAGTTATGATGATGCTTTCCGGCCACAGCGTAGGCGTTGCTCTGGTGGCAGCAACGATCGCCGGCATGCTGTCCGGTCTGGCAACAGGCGTGTTCCACGTTGCTTTTGGTATTCCCGGCATCCTGGCCGGTATCCTGACACAGTTGGGGCTGTATTCCGTAAATATGCGAATCATGGGCAAATCCAACCAGGCCATCAGCGTAGATAAATACGACCTGATCCTGAGCCTGAGAGATATCCCCCATGCGATCATTGTTTCTATCGTTTTCTGTGCGGCTGTGATTGGTCTGATGTACAGCTTCTTCGGCACAGAGGTCGGCCGTGGCTTTCGTGCAACAGGTAACAATGAAAAAATGGCCCGTGCCCAGGGTATCAATACAAACTCCATGAAGGTCCTGGGTCTGATGATCTCCAACGGTCTGGTTGGTCTGGCGGGCGGCCTGTATGCTCAGTATCAGGGCAACGCAGACGTTAACATGGGCCGTGGTGCTATCGTTATCGGCCTGGCGGCTGTTATCATCGGCGGTGTTATTTTCAAAAAATTCGACTTCAACTATGCGCTGCGTATGGTAGGGGTTGTTGGCGGCGCTATCATGTATTTCGTTGTTATCGCAGTGGTACTGTGGCTGGGTCTGGAAACAACAGATATGAAGCTGATCAGTGCCCTGATCGTAGCCCTGTTCATGGCAGTGCCTCATCTGAAAGGCAAATATGCTGCCAACCATGTGAAGAGAGGAGGCGGCGAAAATGCTTGAGCTGAAAAATATCTATAAAACATTCAACCCCGGCTCTGTCAATGAAAAAAGAGCCCTGAACGGTGTCAATCTGACATTGGAAGAAGGGGATTTTGTAACGATCATCGGTGGTAATGGTGCGGGCAAATCTACTATGCTGAATGCCATTGCCGGCACATGGCCTCTGGATTCCGGTTCTGTCATTATCGACGGCATCGACATCACAAAACTGCCCGAACATAAGAGAGCCATCTATCTGGGCCGTGTATTCCAGGATCCTATGAATGGTACAGCGGCAGATATGGAAATCGAAGAAAACCTTGCCATTGCAAAACGCCGTGGCCAGAAACGTACCCTGAAATGGGGCATCACAAAGAAGGAAAGAGAAGAATATTTTGAACTGCTGAAGATGCTGGATCTGGGTCTGGAAAATCGTATGCGTACAAAAGTAGGTCTGCTTTCCGGCGGGCAGAGACAGGCACTGACACTGCTGATGGCAACATTGAAAAAGCCTAAACTGCTCCTGCTGGATGAACATACAGCAGCCCTGGACCCTAAAACAGCGGCGAAGGTTCTGGAGCTTTCCGATAAGATCATTGCGGAAAACGGGCTGACAGCCCTGATGGTAACCCATAACATGAAGGATGCCATTGCCCACGGCAATCGTCTGATTATGATGTGGGACGGCCAGATCATTCTGGATATCAAAGGCGAGGAAAAGAAGAACCTGACCGTAGACGATCTGTTGAAACAGTTTACCGTTGCCAGTGGTAAAGAATTTGTCAGCGACAGAGCTCTCTTAGGCTAAATACTTGCAATAAAAGCACCCGAAAGGGTGCTTTTTTATATAAAAACGCTTGTTAAATGTATACAAAAAACTTGTATAAATCTAAGAACAATTTCTTGACATTGTATGACAGAGTGCTATAATGACTTTAGCGATGCAACGCATATGCGCAAGTATGCGCCGAAGCGAAAAATATCAAACGAAGTGGAAGACTTAAGAAAAGGGAGAGATTCTTATGAAAAAATGGATGAAAATGGTAGCCACAATGATGGTTGCAGCAATGGCATTGACAGCCTGCGGCGGCTCTGAAGCACCTGCAGACGATGCGGCAAGCGGCGAAACATATACAGTTGGTATCATTCAGCAGCTGGAACACCCCGCTCTGGACGCAGCAACACAGGGCTTCCAGGATAAACTGACAGAACTCTTGGGCGACAGCGTAACATTCGATTACCAGAACGCACAGGGTGAACAGACAAACTGCACAACGATCGCAACAAAATTCGTTTCCAACGAAGTTGACCTGATCATGGCAAACGCAACAACAGCACTGCAGTCCGCAGCAGCTGCAACAGGCGATATTCCCATCGTTGGTACATCCGTAACAGACTATGTAACAGCTGGTGTTGTTGATTCCAACGAAGCACCCGGCAAAAACGTAACAGGCGCATCCGACCTGGCTCCCATTGATCAGCAGATCGCAATGCTGCTGGAACTGGTTCCTGATGTAACAAAAGTTGGTATCGTTTACTGCTCCGCAGAACCTAACTCCATCTATCAGTCTCAGCTGGCACAGGCTGAACTGGACAAAGCAGGCGTAGCTTGGGCTGAATACACAGCAGCAGATTCCAACGAAGTACAGTCCGTAGTAACAAAAGCAGTCAGCGAATGTGACGTTCTGTATGTTCCTACAGATAACACAATGGCTAACAACACAGAAATCATCAAAAACGTAGCAGTTCCCGCTGGTATCCCTGTAATCGCCGGCGAAGAAGGCATCTGCAGCGGCTGTGGTATCGCTACACTGTCCATCAGCTACTACGACCTGGGCGTAAAAGCAGCTGAAATGGCTTATGAAATCCTGGTAAACGGTGCTAACCCCGCTGAAATGCCTATCGAATATGTTTCCGATGGTATCACAGAAAAATACAATCCCGAAATCGTTGAAGCTCTGGGCATGACAGTTCCCGAAGGCATGGTAGCGATCGGTGAATGATGATAGATCATCAACCCCTATACAAAAGAGAAAGGTAATATAATCAACCTCCATACAAAAGAAATAAAGTGCAGACAACAACAGAAAAGGCGGAGCGAAATGCTCCGCTTTTTCTGTGCTTTTTTTGGACAAAGTCTAGTTTTTTTCATTGGGGCATAGATTGAATAAATGGCTTTGAGGTGGTGCGCATGGGACTCAGAAAAAACATGACAGAAGCGCTGGAATTGCCTAAAGAGATCATGCTGAATCTTCCTCTGATCTCCTTCATTGGGCGGGAAGAGGTATCCATAGAAAACTATAAAGGGATATTGGAATATGGGGAAGAAACGGTGCGCATCTCTACGGCGGCGGGGGTCCTGCGCCTGACAGGACGCGATCTCTGCTTAAAGCAGCTTTCTGCTGAATGCATGGTGGTGACAGGCAGAGTGGAGAAAATGGAATTTTTGACCTGACAGGCAGAACGACAGGGGTGAGGATTTTGTTCTTGGCGTTATGGTATTATTTACGTGGATATGTTAGAATAAAGGCGAAGGGCTTTTCTGCCGAACGTTTCATGAATATGGCAGCTTTTCGCGGGGTCTATCTTTGGGATGTGGCCCAGGCGGGGGCGGGCATGACCATGAAAGCGGCGGGCGGCAGTCTGGATACTCTGGAGGCCTGCGCTGAGAAAACGGGCTGTACCATCGAAGTCCTTGGCTGGGGCGGCCTTCCTGCCTTTTTGGGGCGGTTTCGCAGGAGACAAGTATGGACGGCAGGCGTGCTGCTTTTTGCCGCAGGGCTATACATACTTTCTTCCTTCGTCTGGACAGTGGAGGTGGAAGGAAATGAACGCCTTGCAAAGGAAGACATCCTTTCCTTTTGCGAGGAAATGGGCCTGAGGCCCGGTGCATGGAAGCGGAACGTGGATACGGAAGCCGTTACGAATAGCCTTCTGGAGCAATTTGCTGATATCTCCTGGGTCAGCGTGGGTATCCGGGGAACGGATGCCACGGTGAAGCTGGCGGAGACCATCGAAAAGGTGGAACTGGTGGAAAAGGAGACTCCCTGTGATATTATCGCATCTGCCGATGGCGTAATTATTCAGATCACTGCCGAGCGGGGAACGCCGCTGGTTTCGGCGGGGGATGTGGTGAAAAAGGGGGATATCCTGATTTCCTCGGAGCTTCTCATTGGCTTGGAGGGGGAGGAACAGCATACCGAATATACCGCGGCGGAAGGGGCTGTCATGGCCCGCATCTGGCAGCGGTTGACGGAAGAAATGCCCCTGCAATATGAAGAAACGATTTACAGTGGCTTGGAAAAGGAAAATTACAGCCTGATTTTTTCCGAAAAGGAGCTGGATTTTATTCGGCCCAGCGGTGACGGGCAGTGGGAAAAGACAGTGCTGGAAGAAACGCCTCTGGCGCTGGGGGATTTTGAATTGCCCCTGAAAATGAAAAAAGAAATCTGGAAAGCCTGCGAAACGGCGCAAAAGGAACGTACTGTTGACGAGGCAAAGTCGATTTTGGAAGAAAATTTAAGAAAAAAGACAGAGAATTTATTGTCCCCATACGGTAAAATAGAGAATATAGAAATCAGATTTGAAGAATACGCCGATGGTGTCCGCGCCGAAGCGGAAGTAACCCTGGCGGAAAGAATAGACGAAAAACAACTGAGAACACAAGAAAAGGAGCGTGGAAGCGCGAATGAGTTTTGAAAGAACCATGCAGATGGATAACCGTATCATCCTGCCTGTTTTCGGGCAGTTCGATGCGAACATTAAAAAAATCGAAAAGGCCTGCGGTGTCAGCATCGTCAACCGTGGCGATGATGTGAAAATTTCTGGCGAGGAAAAGAACGTGCATAAAGCATGGAACATCATGCATTCCCTGGCGGCTCTGGCAAGAAAGGGCGAAGAGATCACAGAACAGAATCTGGAATACTTCATCTCCTCCGCTGAAGAAGCAGACCTGAAGGAGCTGGAAAAGGTATATGATGATCTGATCTGCATTACCGTCAACGGCAGACCTTTGAAGCCTAAAACTCTGGGGCAGAAGAAATACGTTGACCTGATCAAAAATAACACCATCGTATTTGGTATCGGCCCCGCGGGCACAGGGAAAACCTACCTTGCCATGGCAATGGCCATCACTGCATTTAAAAATAACGAAGTGAATCGTATCATCCTGACCCGTCCTGCCATCGAAGCGGGGGAAAAGCTGGGCTTTCTGCCCGGCGACCTGCAGCAGAAGGTAGATCCCTATCTGCGTCCTTTGTACGATGCGCTGTACGAGATCATGGGTGCGGAAAACTTTATGAAAAATATGGAAAAGGGTCTCATAGAAGTTGCCCCTCTGGCGTATATGCGCGGCAGAACACTGGATAATGCCTTCATCGTGCTGGATGAAGCCCAGAATACCACACCGGAGCAGATGAAAATGTTTCTGACCCGTATCGGCTATGGTTCTAAAGCGGTCATCACCGGCGATATTACCCAGATCGACCTGGGGGAAGGTAAAAGAAGCGGCCTGATGGAAGCAACAAAGATCCTCTCCGGCATCGAGGGCATCGGCCAGATCACATTGACCAATAAAGACGTTGTGCGCCATCCCCTGGTGCAGAAAATCATCCTTGCATATGAAAAGTTTGAAAACAAGAAACGAGGCGATCAGGATGGCAAGAAAGAAAGACGCTTCCCCAAATAATGCGAAGAAAAAATCCCAGCAGGGATTGATGTTTGCGGTTGCCTTCATCCTGACCCTGTTCTGCATCGGCACAGGCTCCTATGTGCAGGAGCTGGATATGGTGCAGGTGGGCTCTGTGGCGGAAAAGCGTTATGTGGCGGAAGCAGATGCTGTGGATGAAGTGGCAACCAACAAACTGAAAGAAGCGGCAGCGGACAGCGTTGCCCCTATTTATAAGCATGATTCCGTGGTGGAAGAGGAAAGCCGCACGGAAGTGAATGAATTGTTTGAAGATCTGAACAGCATCCTTGCTTCCCTGAAAGAAGCGGACAGCTTTTATGAAAAAGCCCAGGCGGCCCCCTGGAAGCTGCCTGTGTTGCTGACGGAGAAAGAACTGAATGCCTACGCCGGGCTGGATTCTGTGAATCGTATCCTGTTTGCGGAGGATTGCCTGGTGGCCATGAATCAGGTCTATGCAGAGGGCATCACCGCTGATGCGCTGGAAGAGGGCAGAGCGAAGGCGAACGAAGCCTTTGCATCCACTGCGTGGAGCAGTTCCCTGAAGGAAATGGCAAATTCTATTTTTGAAGCAGGGCTGGAACCGAACCTCCTGCCCGATGAAGCAGCCATGGAAGCCGCCCGGGAAGAAAAGCGTGCCGAAGTGGATGATGTGATGATCCGCAAAAATCAGAAGATCGTAGATGAAGGGGAGATCATCACTCAGGATATCTACGACAGACTGGTGAGCCTGAATCTGATCGGCGGTGCCGATTACAGAAGCAGCGCGTTGCCCCTTATGGGCAGTATGCTGATGGTAGGGCTGTTGTTTGTGGCACTCTATCTCTTCTTTACATGGAGCAAAGGGGCCGTTGTGCTGAAAAAGAATGAAGTAAAGATGCTTTTCAGCGTCTATGTGCTGATGATCATTTTGCTGCGGCTGATGGCCAATATCCCTTATTTTACACTGATCCCTCTGGGGCTGTTTGCCATGCTGGCAAGCCTTCTGGCGGGGCGGCGTGTGGCTCTGGTTATGAATACGTTGTTCTGTATCATTGGCTGTTTCATTTTCAACGGCGATGTACAGTTTTTGATGTATTCCCTGCTGGTGGGCACCCTTGGCGCCCTGCTGATCCAGAAAACGGACAAGCGGCAGAGGATGGTTCCCATTGCGGTGGCTATGGGCATCGTCAGCTTGATCGCCATGTTTGGCGTTGGGCTGTTCTTTGATGGCGGCTATTCCCAGGGGTTGATGCTGAAGTGTCTGTTTGCAGCAGTGATGGGCCTGGTTTCCGTCGTGATCGCTGTGGGCAGTCTGCCCTTCTGGGAAGCGACCTTTGAAGCCAATACGCCCTTGCGCCTGCTGGAACTGACGAACCCCAACAATGAGCTGCTGCGCCGCCTGATGCTGGAAGCGCCTGGTACATATCACCATAGCCTCATCGTTGCCAACCTGGCGGAGACTGCGGCCTATGAAATTGGCGCAAATACGGCTTTGGCCCGTGCCGGCGCTTATTATCACGATATTGGTAAATTGAAGAATCCGCAGATGTTTTCCGAAAATCAGTCCGGCTATAATCCCCATGACGATCTGGCGCCGGAAACCAGCGCGAAGATCATCACCCAGCATCCGAAAAACGGTGTGGAAATGGGTCTGGAATACGGTCTGCCCCGCATCATCATCGATGTCATTCGGGAACACCACGGGACAAGCCTTGTGAAGTTTTTCTATTTCAAGGCGCTGAAGGCCTATGGGGCGGAAAACGTGACCGAAGCGGAATATCGCTATCAGGGCACTGTGCCCACATCCCGGGAATCTGCCGTGGTCATGCTGGCGGATACGGTGGAAGCGGCGGTGCGTTCTATTCTCGGCAGCGGAAAGACGCTGGAAGAAGCAGAAGGCGTGGTAAAGACCCTCATCAAAGATAAGCTGGACGATGGACAGCTGGATCACAGCGGTCTTGGCATCCATGAACTGGAGATCATCCGCAAAGCATTTTTGAAGGTATTCCACGGCATGTATCACGAACGGGTGGCATACCCCAAACAGGAAGAGATCGACGCAGCGGCAAAGAAAGGCGCTGTAGAAGAAAAGAGAGAGGAAGAAAACAGTGAATCTACTGATCGATAACAGAACAGAAGAACTGCTTTCCGCAGAACTGGAAGAAGCCATCCAGAAGGCGGCGGCAGAATCTTTGAAATATGAGGAATTTGACGAAAATTGCGAGATCAGCGTTTCCATCGTGGATAACGAAGAAATTCGACAGATCAATAAGCAGTTCAGAAATATTGACAGAGCAACAGACGTCCTCAGCTTTCCTATGCTGACTTTTGAAGAAGGGGAAGAAGCAGAGGTAAACGAAAATGACGAAATTATCCTGGGGGATATCATCATTTCTCTGGAACGTGCCAGAGAACAGGCGGAGGAATATGGCCATTCCCTGAAACGGGAAATCGCCTTCCTGACAGCCCATAGCATGCTTCATCTTCTGGGCTATGACCATATGGAGCCGGAAGAAGAAGCGGAAATGTTCCGCAGACAGAAGGAAATCCTCATTCAGGCCGGGTTCCCCAGAAAATAAAATCATAAGGAGGAATTCCTATGACAGATAGAGAGTTAGTAGCACTGGCAAAAGAGGCCATGCAGAATGCCTATGTGCCTTATTCCCATTTCAAGGTTGGGGCGGCGCTTCTGGCGAAGGATGGTACCGTTTTCAAGGGCTGCAATATCGAAAACGCATCCTATGGTGCAACCAACTGCGCCGAACGGACAGCCATTTTCAAGGCGGTTTCCGAAGGCTACAGAGAATTCGAAAAAATCGCTGTCGTTGCCAGCAGCGGGGACTACGCTTCTCCCTGCGGCATCTGCAGACAGGTGCTCTTTGAATTCCTGCCCGATGGCAAAGTCATTCTGGACAGTGAGGAAAAGGGTATGGTAACATATTCAGTTAGAGAGTTACTTCCTTGCGGATTTAGCAGTAAAGATATTAAGTAAGGTTAAGGTGGAATTTTTATGGCGGAAAAAAGCTGGGAAACATTAGAAGGCGCGTGCCTTTCCTGTCATAAGTGCAGATTGGCGGAAATGCGTACCAATGTGGTCATCGGCAAAGGCAACCGCAACGCGGATATCCTGTTCATTGGGGAGGGCCCGGGTCAGCAGGAAGATCTGCAGGGCTTGCCCTTCGTAGGCCCTGCGGGACAATTACTGGATAAAATGCTTGCCAGCGTTGGCCTTTCTCTGGAGGACGCATATATCGCCAATGTGGTGAAGTGCCGCCCGCCCGGCAATCGTGACCCCCATGACGATGAAAAGGAAGCATGTCTGAATTATCTCAGATATCAGCTGATGCTGATACGCCCAAAAATCATCGTTTGTCTGGGGCGAATTGCTGCCACCACCATCATCGATCCCGATTTCAAAATTACACGGCAGAGAGGCCAATGGATCGAGAGAAAAGGATATCATATGATCGCAACGTACCATCCCTCGGCATTGCTTCGGGATGAAACAAAAAAACGCCCTGCATGGGAAGATATGCAGGCCATCCGTGCAAAGTGGGATGAATTGAAAAATCAAGGATAAGATAAATATTTTAGGAGGAAAAAATATGAGCGGTATTGATGCATTGAAAGCAAAATTTGCTGACATCGAACTGAAACCCAATGCAAAAACAATGGAAGAGGTTGTGCAGTATATCGAAGAACACTGGGGCGCATTCCGTGTAAAAATCACAGAAAGCGAATACATTGCCCATTACAAAGCGGCTTATGAATTTGCAAAGCTGATGGGTCAGGATGTAACAGATTTCCAGGAAGAGATCAGAAGATATCGTCTGCCCAATACAAATAAGATCCATGTGGTTCTGGGCATGCATACAGAATATATGACAGCGGAAAACGGCATGAAATATTATCAGGCGCTGTGCCTGATCAAAGGCCTGACTCAGGAAGATATCGATACAAAGAACGACAGATGGCTGCAGTATGTACTGCTGCTGGATATGGCAAAGGACTGGGAAGCAAAAGACCAGAATTTCCTGGCAGAACAGGAAGCAATGCTGAAGGAAAGAGGGGTGGAAATGGAATGAAAAAATTCCATTCCGGCTTTGTTTCTCTGGTAGGCAGACCCAACGTGGGCAAATCCACGCTGATGAACTGCCTGATCGGGGAAAAGATCGCCATTACATCCCATAAACCCCAGACAACCAGAAATAAAATCACTTCCATCCTGACAAAGGATGATTTCCAGTGCGTATTCCTGGATACGCCCGGTATCCATAAGCCCAAATCCAAATTGGGTGAATATATGGTGCGCTCTGCGGAAACAACTTTTAATGAAGTGGATCTGGTGCTGATGCTGATCGAGCCTACCACAGAAATCCAGGCCATGGACCAGTATGTTCTGGAAAGAATCAAAAACGTAAAAACACCCGTTGTGCTGGTGATCAATAAGATCGACACAGTGGAAAGAGATACCCTGCTGGAAGTCATCGCCACTTACAGCAAGCTGCATAACTTTGCGGAAGTTGTGCCCATTTCTGCTATGAAGGACAGAAACACAGGGGAACTCTTGGAAGTCATCAAAAAATATCTGCCGGAAGGCCCTCAGTACTTCCCCGGCGATATGGTGACAGATCAGCCCGAAAGACAGATCGCAGCGGAGATCATCCGTGAAAAAGCATTGTACCTGCTGCAGGATGAAGTGCCCCACGGCATTGCTGTGGAAATCATGTCCATGAAGAAACGCCCCGATCAGGATATGGTAGACGTACAGGCGACCATTTACTGCGAAAGAGATTCCCATAAGGGCATCATCATCGGTAAACAGGGCTCTATGCTGAAACGCATCGGCTCTACTGCAAGATATGATATGCAGAGACTGCTGGGTTCTCCCATTTATCTGCAGCTGTGGGTAAAAGTGAAAAAAGACTGGAGAGACAGCGATTTCCTGCTGAAAAACTTTGGCTACGATAAACGTAATATCTAATTGTCGTGCCGAAGGCAAATAAAAGTTTCGGTCAAGCCTTTTCAAAGGCTTGCGGGGTGTTGGGGCAGAGCCCCGCGAATGGAAATAAAATAACAGTATGTTAAATATATTTTTTCGCATCCTATTTTCATAGAAAGGGGACGGGATGATGCAGGAAAATGAAAGAGACTACTGGCAGAAATTTTTGCAGACAGGGCAGGTGGAGGATTACCTGCGCTATCGCAAATACACAGCGGAACAGGCGGAAAACCCTCGCCGCCGCATAGAGGAAACGTCAAGATACAAGAATTTTTATTGAAACTGAACGAATATAACGAGGTCGGCTATGGGAACAGAAAAGCTGCGCGGCATTGTCATACGGGAACAGGTAAAAGGCGAAAGCAACAAGCAGATCGTCCTTCTGGCGAAGGGCGTGGGGCGGGTTGTCCTTTCCGCCCGTGGGGCAAGAAATGCGAAAAGCAGGCTTTTGGCGGCGACGCAGCTGTTCTGCTATGCCGATTTTGTTGTTTTTGAGGGCAGCGGTTTTTATTCCATCACCCAGGCGGAGCTGTTGAATAGCTTTTATGGCCTGCGGATGGATATTGATAAATTTTCCGAAGCTATGTACCTGACGGAACTGGTAGACCGGAGCTGCCCTGCCGGCATGGAGCAGGATGAGGTGCTGGAACTGTTGTACTACGCCTTTCTGGTCATGGATAAGGGGACTTTGCCGCCCAAGCTGATCTCCCGTATTTTTGAGCTGAAATTCCTGCAGATCAACGGGCTTTTTGCGCCGGAGGAATGTAATATCTGCGGCAAAAGCGAGGGCAACCTCTATTTTGACGGCAGAACAGGGGCATTTTATTGCGCGGCGCATCGCACCCAGAATAGTATTCTTGTTTACGATGCGGTACGGAAGGCCTTTGCCTATGTTTTGGAGAAAGAGGGTAAGGCTGTTTTCGGCTTTAATCTTTCCGATGAAGCGCTGGAACAGATGACAGTCATCCTGCAGAACTATATGGATATACATATGGACCTGCGATTAAAGACCCGCGATTTTTTTGCTTAGTCACTGAATTTTCGTTCATGTTTTGTGGAAATCTGTGCGCGTCCGAAAGATTTTGGATGGAAAATCGTACAAGTTTTCCCCTTGACTTTGATGGCGGAAAGCGTTATCATAAGTCTCAACTTCATAAAAACACTGCGTTGAAAAAGAGGAGTATCTGCGGAGGATTTTCAGAGAGCCATCGGTCGGTGCGAGGTGGCAATCGGAAACAGAGAAGGGCGCTTTGGAGCAGTATTCACAAGAGAGGGCTGAGCAATCAGTCAACGAGGGTGGAACCGCGGAAGATCATATAACTTTCGTCCCTTGCTTTATAGCAAGTGATGAAAGTTTTTTTTAATTTATTCGTCCCTTGCAATGTATCTTATCATTTTGAAATCAAACGCAGTTTGATTTCGTATAAAGTTCTTTGTTCAACTTTCTTTCAAGAAAGTTGACGGGGGGTGGGGTGGAACCCCACAGAAAAGGAGGAAAAAATTATGGCAGTAGAATCTATGGAAAAAATCGTAGCATTGGCTAAAAACAGAGGTTTTGTATACCCCGGCTCCGAAATTTACGGCGGCCTGGCAAATACATGGGATTACGGCCCTTTGGGTGTTGAACTGAAAAACAACATGAAAAAAGCATGGTGGAAAAAATTCATCCAGGAAAACCCCATGAACGTTGGTGTTGACTGTGCCATCCTGATGAACCCCCAGACATGGGTTGCTTCCGGTCACGTTGGCGGCTTCTCTGACCCTCTGATGGACTGTAAGGAATGTAAGGAACGTTTCCGTGCAGATAAAATCATCGAAGACTACATGAAAGAACATGATATGCCCGAAGTTGCAGTTGACGGCTGGAGCAACGAAGAAATGAAGAAATTCATCGATGACAATCAGGTTGCATGCCCTTCCTGCGGTGCCCATAACTTCACAGATATCCGTCAGTTCAACCTGATGTTCAAAACATTCCAGGGCGTAACAGAAGATGCGAAAAACGTTGTTTACCTGCGTCCCGAAACAGCACAGGGTATCTTCGTAAACTTCAAAAACGTACAGAGAACAACAAGAAAAAAACTGCCCTTCGGTATCGGTCAGATCGGTAAATCCTTCCGTAACGAAATCACACCCGGTAACTTCACATTCAGAACAAGAGAATTCGAACAGATGGAACTGGAATTCTTCTGCGAACCCGGCACAGATCTGGAATGGCTGGATTACTGGAGAACATACTGCAAAAACTTTCTGTTGAACCTGGGCATGACAGAAGACAGAATGCGTCTGAGAGACCATTCTCCTGAAGAACTGTCTCACTACAGCAAAGGCACAACAGATATCGAATACAAATTCCCCTTCGGCTGGGGCGAACTGTGGGGCATCGCTGACAGAACAGACTATGACCTGACATGCCACCAGAACACAAGCGGCGAAGATATGACATACTTCGATCAGGCGAAAAACGAAAAATACGTTCCTTACTGCATCGAACCTTCCGTTGGTGCTGACCGTGTGACACTGGCATTCCTGTGCGATGCTTATGATGAAGAACAGATCGATGAAAAGGATGTCAGAACAGTTCTGCACTTCCATCCCGCTCTGGCACCCATCAAAGCGGCTGTACTGCCTCTGAGCAAAAAACTGAACGATCAGGCTGGCGAAGTATATGCTATGATCGCGAAAGAATTCAACTGCGATTACGATGATGCAGGTTCCATCGGTAAACGCTACAGAAGACAGGACGAAGTTGGTACACCTTTCTGTATCACATATGACTTCGAATCCGTAGAAGACCAGTGTGTAACTGTTCGTGACAGAGACACAATGGAACAGGTTAGAATGCCTATCGCTGATCTGGTTGGTTATCTGAAAGATAAGATGGAATTTTGATAAAAGCGGAGAAAAGATTTTCGGAACTTCGCGTATATCTGTGACCGCTTGCGGGGACAGATAAGGCGAAGGGCGAAAAAAGATTTGCGGAGTAAATCAAGCCTCAAACTCATGGAGTTTGAGGCTTTCCTTTTTTTGTGGTAAAATAGATGCTGAGGTGATATGATGAAAAAATTCGAAGGCTTCAAGCCTGAAACCATAGATTTCATGTGGGAACTGCGCATGAATAACAGCAAGGAATGGATGGATCAGAACCGCGACCGCTACAAAGCAGTGCTGAAGGAACCTTTCGATGCCTTTGCGGCGGAATTGGCGGAACTGAGCCCCATGTTCTGCGGGAAAAAGATGAAATATTCCGTTTCTCGTATCAACCGTGACATCCGTTACACCAGGGATAAAAGTCCTTACCGCGCCAATCGCTGGATCGTGCTGTATGATGAAAAATTCCGCGGCACAGAATGGAAGCTGCGTCCCTCTTTCTATTTCGAACTGGACCCCGAAGGCTTTACCCATGGAGTGGGCATGTGGTGCGCAACGCCTGCCTTCCTGACGGCCTATCGCAAGAAGATCGACAGCAACCCCGCGGCCTTTCAGCGCTTAGCGAAAAAAATCGACAAAGACCCCCTGTTCCAGCTGGAAGGGGAGGAATATAAGAAGATCAGGAATGAAAGCCTGGACCCCTTGGCCCAAAGCTGGTATAAAAAGAAGGACATCATTATCTGCACCAGAAGCGCCATGGAGGATATCCTTTTTACGCCGGAACTGCCCCAATATCTGGCGGAGGAATGGAGCAGATTGAAAGGGCTGTATGCTTTTTTGGAAGATATCGAAGCGGAATAAAAAAGAAGCACTCCTTGAGTGCTTCTTCTTTTATTTACCCAAAAGTCTTTGCCAGCGCCTTCACGGCCTTATCCCTGATGATGGTTTCCCCATGCTCCAGGAGATAATATTTTGCCAAAGGTGTGGGTACGTGCTTCTGACCGTATTCCTTCAATACCAGTTCCAGTTCTTCAGAGGATTCCTCTGCAGTGTATGTATCCCCCTGCAGTACAAGGAAATACTTGTTTTCGTTCTTGTAAACAGCGCTTTCGCCCTTGAATGTGCCATCCAGTCTGAGGCTCACGCGGATGACGTCATCCAGCTCGGGGAAGGAATAGATGAGGATATCGGAGTTCTTTTCTTCCGCATGTTCCAGGGTATCCATGGGCTTTTTCTTCCAGCGGCGCATATCCTGTGCCTGATGCAACAGATCCGCCCCGTTTTTGGCGCTCTTGTCCTTGCTTGTTACCTTTGTTACGATGATCATAATGCCATCTGTCCCCGCGGGAACAGCTTCCACCATCAGAGGTGTGTTTTCGGAAATGAAATCTTCTTCATCCAGCGCCTGTTCCATAATATCACGGAAGAGCTTCTGAGTCTTTTCGGATGGTGTGATAAGATCTTCCAGCTGGATATCTCTTTCCTTCAGGTCATCTTTTGTTAACGTCAGTTTCAGCTGATTTTCGCTGATTCTTTCTATTTTCATGGTATCACTCCCTCATGTTTTCATAAGGAAACGGTCAGTTTTGTCACTATACAATCTTTTGGATTTATAGTATAGTATATTCAATTGGCGGGGAGATGTAAAGAGGAGAAAGCCGCCATATTTCTTAATTTTCTGTGAACGGAGGAAAAAATTGTGAAAAAAACACGTGGGATTTTGCTTATCCTGACCCTGCTCATCTGGGGTGGGATGTATTATTATTATCTGCCTGCTTTGAATATCCATTCCGAAGAGAGCTGGGTATTCTTTGTCGTTGCTATTGCCATTGGGCTGGTGCTGAATTTCTGGCCTATTTTCAAGGTGCTGTTTCTGGAGAGGAACGGTGACGTGGTGGAAAGGGGCGAAAGATGGAAAACAGCAAAACGTCTGCTGATCCTTCCCCTTGCCCTGTGCGTTGTTTATGGCGTAGGCACACTGCTGTCTTCTCCCATTTTGCGGGCATCTGCGTACCATCAGCTGCTGGATGTGCAGACGGGGGATTTTGCCAACGATATCCATGAAGTCAATTATGACCAGATCCCCATTCTGGATAAGGATTCTGCGGCAAAGCTGGCGGAAAGAGAAATGGGCAGCATGGTGGACATGGTCTCTCAGTATGAAGTGAGCCCTTATTTCAATCAGATCAATTATCAGGGCAAACCTGTCCGTGTAACGCCCCTGCAGTATGGCGATATCATCAAATGGTTCACCAACCGCGGCACTGGCGTCCCTGCTTATATCAGCATTGATATGACCACCCAGGATGTAGACCTGATCAAGCTGGAAGAGGGCATCAAGATCTCTCCCTTTGAACATTTTGGTCGCAACCTGAATCGCTATATCCGCTTCCGCTACCCCATAGCCATGATCCATTCCTATAATTTTGAGATCAACGACGAGGGTGAGCCTTACTGGGTATGCGCTGTGGAAGATAAGACCATCGGTCTTTTCGGCGGCACGGATATCAAAGGCGCTATCATCATCAATGCAGCTACGGGGGAA
>NZ_JAFUMA010000048.1 GCF_017483025.1 Anaerotignum sp.
ACGAAGCAGGTGTTCCCGGTAAAACTCTGGGTGCTATCGATCTGTATGATGATTATACTTTCGTGGATGTTCCCAGCGAATTCGTGCGTGACGTGCTGCACGGCATGAAAAATGCGAAGATCAAAAATAAAAAAGTGCATATCGAAATTGCAAAAAAAGAGAAGAATCATAAAAGATAAAATAAAAAAGCAGACCGAAAGGTCTGCTTTTTTATTACAATCCAGTTTTTTCTTTATACAATGCTAAATCCGCATTCCAGCTTTCGCTGATGGCCGGATCATTTCTATGGTCAGGCAGGTCATAGGTTGCATCCAGCCAGTCACCCAGCCAGTCGGAAACCTTGATAACACCTGTCAGGTTCATATGCCCCTGATCGTAATAATCCACAGCGGGGTCTAAGCCCAGCTGGCTTCTGTATTCCTCACGGTCAAGGTCGAGGTATACTGCGCCGTTTGCATTTGCAAATTCTTCCACAGCCACGCTTTGCTCATATGTCCATGCCATCTTAGGCAAGTGCAGCAGAACCACAGGAATGTACTTTTCGTTGCAAAGGGCGATGGATTTTTCGATATAGCTCTGGGCATCTTCATTGAAAGCAGGTGCCGCTTCACCTGTGGGAATCATAAAATTCTCAGGATATTCCTGAGGAGAAATGTCTCTCAGATACACATTCCCCTTCTTGAAGGAATGTTCCAGCAGAGGTTCAGGCTCGTCCTCCGCCAGGTTGATTTCTTTCCAACGGTCGTGGTAGCGCATCAGAGGGAAAGCATAGGACAGCATGGACTGTCTTTCATCCGCCGCTGTGACCTCACGGATGATATCCAGTTTGTATTTGGACATCTTCATACCATCCAAACCACGACGCAAGTCCCCTTCTCTTTCCGCATAATCATAGTCCAGGAAAATATTATCGCAGAGAAGAACGACCAGTTCAGGGCTCTGGTATTTCAGAGATTCTGCTAATAAGCCGTAGGATACCGCAGGTGCCTGCAGAGCGGATGCACGAACATAACCTGTAAAACCATGCTCATCCCACATCACCATGGGGGAAACACCCCTGAGGAGGGGGCTGCTGCCTACATAAAGCACGTCAATGGTATCCTCGGGTTCGCTGTAGAAAGCATGGATCTCGTTGGATTCATCATCGTGGCGCATCAACAGGTTCGTTGCATTGGAAAACAGCATAGAAAAAACCACTACAAATGCTACGCATCTTACCATAATTTTCAAACACTCTTTCTTATTCATACTTAGAACCCCCTGTAAATAAAGTCGGCGGCGTCATAGTTGAGGCCATAAACGCCAAAAAGGATCAGGGAGAACACCGCACCCAGATAAACCACCCAGCGGAAGTAAAGATTCTGCTTCGCCAGAGTTTCTCTTACCTTGATGCCGCTTTCCTGCATCAGGCTGACACAAAGCAGCACCAGACAGGACAGGAACAATACCCACAGGTCTTTTACATCCAGACCCATGGTCAGAAGACCGCCGCCCCAGATGGGGGTCATATCCCACTCTGTAAACATGGAGACGATCATATTTTTTGCTGCGCTAACGCCGGGGGCACGGGTGATGATCTTACCGATGCAGACCAGAATCAGGGTGCGCAGCACCTGGAACAGTCTCCAGCTGAAGCATTCCGTACGGATATCCAGTTTTTTGATGAGGTTCTGCAAAGGCTGTTCAAACAGGATACCCAGAACGATGAGGGTACCGTTATAACAACCAAAGGCGATATATTTCCATTCTGCCCCATGCCAGATACCGATGAGGAAGAAAATGATGAACTGGGGAATCAGCACTGGAATCAATTTACCCACATAATTGCCCAGGATCTTTCTGCATTTTTTGCCCAGTCGCATAAAGAATTTGGACAGGGACAAAGGATAGAACACATAATCACGGAACCATGCACCCAATGTCATGTGCCATCTGCGCCAGTAATCGGGGATGGATGTAGCCAAATAAGGTCGTTCGAAGTTCTTATCCAAAGTCACGCCGAAAATCTGGGCTGCACCGGTGGCGATATCGATACCGCCGGAGAAATCGCCGTAAATCTGGATGGCGTAAACCAACGCCGCTACGGCTACATAAGTACCGCCGAAGGTTTCAGGGAAACCAAAAGCATTATCTACTAAAATCGCCGCTCTGTCCGCAATAACCATTTTCTTAAAAGCACCCCACAACATCAGCTGTACGCCAAATTTGATTCGGGTATAGGAAAATTCATTGGGACGGAAGAGCTGCTCCGCCAGTGTGCCAAAACGGGAAATAGGCCCCTGTACGATCTGGGGGAAGAAAGAGATGAACAGTGCCAGTTTGAAGAAGTTTCTCTCAGGCTCCTGCTTTTCTCTGTATACGTCGATGAGATAGCCCATGGACTGGAAGGTATAGAAGGAAATGCCCAAAGGCAGCAGGAATTCGAACACAGGCAGTTCCGCACCGATGCCAATTTTTGCAAACAGCGTATTCAGGTTGCTTGTTACAAAGCCGGAATATTTCAGAACAGCCAGAATACCGAAGTTAAACAGCACCGTCGGGATAAGGATGCGTTTCTTTTTCTTGGTAAATTCCGCTTTCCAAGCCTTTTTGCCCTCTTTATCCAATTCGGCTTTTGCCTCGTTGAAGGCGATTTTATTTTTTGCCGCCATATCGCCGATCTTCACCGTTGCCAGATAAGTCGTTATCGTCGTTGCCAGCAGGTAGATGAATATCTTCCCGCCGGAAATAAAATAAAAAACATAGTTAGCAACAAAAAGCGTTACCCATCGGCAACGCTTCGGTGTCAGGAAATATGCTGCGGCAGCCAGTACAAGAAAAACGATAAATCGAAATGATGTAAATGCCATACCGCTCTAAACTCCTTCTTAATCTTCCTGCAGTTTCTGAACCAGAGCCCAGATAGCTTCTACAGAATTGAAGTTTTCGGGAACGATATCATCAGCGCCGATTTCGATGTCGTATTCATCGCACAGTTCGCCGACCAGAGAAACGATATCGAAGGAATCCAGCTCGCCGCTGTCTACCAGTTCTGTGTTTTCTTCAAAATCTACGTCAGGTCTCAGTTCTGCCAGAATTTTCAATAATGCTTCCATATCTCTTTTCCTTTCTTCTCTCTCTTATTTTTTCAACAACACCGGTGCGATTCTGCCGTCCGGCAGGAAGCCCAGTTTTTCATACATTTTCAATGCAGGGGGATTATCCTCCCTGACCCAAAGTTGGAATTTCGCAACTTCTTCTCTTTCCAGAAAAACCCAGTCACGTACCAGCGAATTGCCGATGCCCTTGCCGCGCCCTTCGGGAGAAACGACGATCTGCCAGAGGACAGACACCTTCTTTTCCCTGCCGAAGCGCAGAAATCCAATAAGTTTTTCATATTCTCTGACAGCGATGACACGGTTTTCTGCCAAATCTTTTTTCAGCGTTTCCAGATCAGGTAATGCGGAGGTATAAGGCTCAAAAGCCTGCTCCATCATGCCGAGGATTTCTTCTGCTTCTTCCACTTTTGCAAAAGAAACTTCTCTTTGTTCCGTTTCTGTTTTCTTTGCAGAAAGGAACAGTCTCTTTCTCTGGAGATAGTTTTCGAAGCCGATGGCTTCCCATTCTCCTGAATCGGGAGGATTTTTCGCCAACGCTACCTGTTCCAGAACAAGGGGCTTGTCCATTTCAGGGATTTCGATGGGGCTTGCTTCTTTCTCCATGAAGAAATAGAAATCTATCTGATCTTCCTTCTCATGAAACAGATAGCATCCGCCATCAAATTCCAGTTTTGAAATCTGCTCTAATTCCGGTAGAAATTCCTCCGCAGAGGCGTAAAAATTTGTCCGCATCCCTTTGGAAAGGTACTGGGCAATTTGATCCGCCCATTGTATTCCATCAGGAATTTTTTCCATCGTTATCATAATACTCCTTCAAAGCCAATCTGTCTATCTTTCCATTCAAAGTCTGGGGCATTTTTTCCAATTTCATCATCAGATTGGGGAACATATACTTGGGAACCTTATCACGCAGTTTTTTCAGGATATAGGCCTGTGTAGCTTCTTCCCCACCGCAGTAGAAGAGCAGGATGCGCTGTGTTTCATTATCGTAGAGGCATACGCCCGTGTTGATGGCATCAATAGAGTTGATAGCTGTTTCGATCTCGCCCAGTTCGATGCGGTGTCCCATATGTTTGATCTGATGATCTTTTCTCGCCAGGAAAATGATTTCCCCACGTTCATTATATTTCGCAATATCCCCTGTTTTATAAATTTTTTCGGGATAATAAGGATTCAAAGGATTCTGGATAAAAGCTTCCGCTGTTTTTTCAGGGTTGTTGTAATATCCCAGTGCCAGACATCTGCCACGGACGCAAAGCTCGCCGCTTTCGCCCTCTTCCGCCAGTCTGTCGCCATTGAGGATGAATACGTCTGTGTTACGACAGCCATAGCCGATGGGCAGTGGTTCATCGTCGGCAAATTCACGGTCTACGATATAGTATGTGCAGTCCACAGTGGTTTCTGTCGGGCCGTATATGTTTGCAAACATAGCATTAGGATATTTCGCCCTCCACATATTAAACTGCTTTGTAGGCATGGCTTCGCCACAGAACATGATTTTTTTCAGATAGGAAGGCTGAAAATTTTCCAGCGCACCAGTATTTACGACGATGCCCAATGCAGAAGGTACCCAGTCGATATAGTTGATTTTCTTTGCTTCCAGATGTTCCAGCAACTTTTTAGGGAAGGAGAACAGCATTTTGGGGATGATCTCCATCTGCGCCCCTGTTTTCAGCACTGCATAGATATCCTTTACGGAAGAGTCAAAATAAAACGGAGCCTGATTGCCGATGATTTCTTTGTCTGTGATGTCAAAGGCTTCTGTATACCATTCTGTCAGGTTCACAACTGCCTGATGGCTGATAACAACGCCCTTGGGCACGCCTGTGGAACCGGATGTGAACAGGGCATACAGAGGGTCTGTATCGATAGCACGGAGACGAATTTTTTTCAGGATTTCTTCGTCAATTTCCGTTTCCAGAATTTCTTCCAGAATGACGATTTCCCCTTCGTAACCAAGGCTGTCTGCCACCTTTTTGCTCTTTTCATCGATGAGAAGCACCTGAGGTTTCAGTGTGTTCAGGATAGAAAGCACACGTTCTTTGGGCATAGTCACATCGATAGGTGTATAGAAATTGCCGCTGTAGACCGCGCCCATGAAGGCCGCTACGGAAACAGGCGTTTTCTGCATCATCACCGCCACAGGGCAGTTCTTCCCGCCGAAACGGGTCAGATATGTGCCAATACGCTTTGCAGTTTCTTCCAAGCCTGCGAAGGTGATATCCCCTTCTGTCCCGGAAAATGCGATTTTATCAGGCAGTCTTTCTGCCGTCTTTTCCAGATATTCCAGTATATTTCGAATCATAAAAAAACTTCCTTAATTTCATTTTATTTAAGCCATTTTTGAGTATAGCATCAACGCTCTTCCCCGTCAAGAAAGAGAAAAGCCTTCTTATACGGGGATATAAGAAGACTTCTTCATGGTTGTATCATCATTGCTCTGTCTCTCGCATGGTTAGAATTTTCTTTAAGACTTTGCATATTGATACCAATATTATTGAAGTATTATATCATATTTCAGCTATAAAAACAATCTTTATTTCTTCCGATAGATTTCCCATGCATTTTCCTTGCATAATTCCTACTTTTCTGATATGCTGAATAAAAATATTAAATTTTCGGGAGATGAGACCCTCGAAATATGCAAAGGAAACAAAAGGAGAGGTATACCCAATGTCTATCGAAAAAGTACGTGCATATCTGAAAGATATGAACTGCCCCAAAGACCCCATCGAATTTGCTCAGTCCAGCGCAACAGTAGAACTGGCTGCGGAAGCCGCAGGCGTCATCCCTGCCCGCATCACAAAAACCCTGTGCCTGATGAGCAAGGAAGGCCCTATCGTCATTTGCGTTGCCGGCGATACAAAAATCGACAACCGCAAATTCAAAGACACTTTCGGCCTGAAAGCCAAAATGCTTTCCGCAGAGGAAACATTGGAAGCAACTGGACATGCTGTTGGCGGCGTTTGCCCCTTTGCCCTTCCCGAAGGCACAAAGGCTTATGCTGATATCTCCATGCAGCGTTTCGAAACTGTATTCCCCGCAGCAGGTAGCAGTAATTCTGCCATCGAACTGACCTGCGATGAACTCTATCAGTACGGCAAATGCGTCGAATGGGTGGATATCTGCAAAGGCTGGCAGGAAAACGAATGATAATCGAACCCACTAACAGCACCAATTGGTGTTTTGAAAATAGCGAGGTGACTTTATGAAAATTTCAACAAGAGGCCGCTACGGCATCCGCCTGATGCTGGCATTGGCTTTAAACTACGACAAAGGCACGATCCCCCTGAAAGCGATCGCAAAGGATCAGGGGATCTCTGAAAAATATCTGGAACAGATCATCAACCCTTTGACAAAATCTGGGTTGGTAAAAAGTTTCCGCGGAGCTCAGGGCGGCTATACCCTGACAAATCCCCCTGAACAGACCACTGTAGGGGAAGTGCTGCGTGTGCTGGAAGGCTCCCTTTCCCCTGTGGATTGTGTAGACCATCCCAACTGTGCTAATTACGACCATTGTGTTTCCCTGTCTATCTGGAAAAAGATGAAGGATGCACTGGATGAAGTGGTTGACGGCATCACTCTGGCAGATATGGCAAAAGAATATGCCGAAAAGAACCCCGAAGCAGCTGAATCTATGCGCTGTGAAGGTTAATTAACAGGTTTAAAAAAGCGATACAACAAATGTTGTATCGCTTTTTTATCATAAAACAAAGTCGTCCCAACCATCTTTCGTCAGAATCTTCACCGTTTTAAAACCGATTTCCTTCGCCGCCTGCGCTACTTCCGCAAACCGGAAGCCCAGAGACTTCCCATCGTGGCTGTCGCTGGAAAGCAGGATCTGGCCATTTCTTTCTTTCAAGTCTTTCAAAAGTTGGATGGAAGGGTATGCTTCTGTACGAAGTCCGCGGTACATGCCGCCTGTGTTGATCTCGAAGGGGCATCCCGTTTCGATGAGGGCATCTATAGCCGTCAAGGCTGCATCACGGTATCGTTTATCCATGGGGTCGAAGTATTTATTGCCTTCATTGAATTTCGTCACCAAATCAAAATGCCCGATAAATGTAGCGTTGGTCTTTGCCACCACTTCCGCTTCCTGTTCAAAGAAACGCTTCGTCAGAGCGTAAGGATCACCACCGAAACCTTCTCTGATGGCTGTTTCCAAAACTTCAGGAGATTCATCCACACAGTAATACATGCCATCCTTTTCCGCATAGTGGACAGAACCGATCACGTAATCGAAGCCTTCTGTAGAAGCAGAAGAACAGAAATCCTGTTCCACGCCGCAGAGGATTTCAATTTTATCCTTGTATTTTTCCGCCATGGCGCGCACTTCCGCCTGATAATTGGGTATCTCCGCAGACTTCATGCACCATACCTCCTGGTCCTCCGGGCGAAAATCATTGAAACAGTGACCGGAAAAGCCCAGGCGCACGAAATCTTTGGCGATTGCCGCCTGAATCATGCTTTCCACACTTTCCTTCCCATCGCAGTAGGTGGTATGGGTATGATAATTCATTTTTGGAAATTTGATCATTTTGTCATCTTCTCCTGTTTTACCTTGTGGTCAATAACATGTCTGCTTGCCAGTTCTTTGCGTACATCTTCCAGAGAAATCCCCTGTTCCACCATCATTACCATTACATGATAAGCAAGATCCGCGATTTCATAGATGGTTTCCGCTCTGTCCTCCGCTTTGGATGCAATGATGACTTCTGTACATTCCTCACCGATCTTTTTCAGAATCTTATCGATGCCTTTTTCAAACAGGTATGTAGTATAGGAGCCTTCTGGCTTGTTTACTTTTCTGCCTACCAGCATTTCATACAGACCGTCCACAGAGAACTGATTGTATACGGGGTTCACATATACAAGGTCATTGAAACAGGATTCTGTGCCCAGATGGCAGGCAGGGCCTTCCTTCACCACTTCCACCGTCAGAGCATCTCTGTCACAGTCTGCCACAATGGAAACGATGTGCTGCACATTGCCGCTGGTATCGCCTTTTCTCCACAATTCCTGTCTGGAACGGGACCAGAAGCAGGTTCTGCCTTCTTCCATACTGATCTGCAGGCTTTCTTTGTTCATATAAGCCACAGTCAGCACCTTTTTGCTGTAGGTATCTACAACGACAGCGGGGATGAGACCCCTTTCGTCGAATTTCAAGTCGTCTATATTAAGCATTAGTCATACTCCTTTATTATCGTCTAACGATGATGTTGTTCTCGGCAAGCGTATCTTTCAGGTCGGAAATCTTTACTTCCCCAAAATGGAAGATAGAAGCCGCCAGGCCTGCGTCAATATCAGGAATTTCGTTGAACAGTGTCACGAAATCCTCGATACAGCCCGCACCGCCAGAAGCGATAACAGGAACGTTCACCAGTGCGCAAACCTGCTTCAGCAGTTCGATATCGAAGCCCTGTTTCACACCATCTGTATCGATACTATTTACCACAACTTCACCAGCGCCCATATCCACACAGCGTTTGATCCATTCCAGCGCCTCCATGCCTGTGTTTTCTCTGCCGCCCTTGGCAAATACCATAAATTTGCCATCCACGCGTTTGACATCCACAGAAAGCACCACACACTGGTCGCCATATTTCTTTGCCGCTTCTTCGATCAGCTGGGGATTACGGATGGCGCCGCTGTTCACGCTGACTTTATCCGCGCCACATTTCAGCACACGGTCAAAATCATCCAGCGTATTGATGCCGCCGCCCACAGTCAGAGGAATGAAGATATTCTGGGCCACTTCTGTCAGGATATCTGTAAAGAGGGCTCTGCCTTCCGCAGATGCAGTGATATCGTAAAATACCAACTCATCCGCGCCACAGTCACTGTAATATTTACCCAGTTCCACAGGAGAGGAAACATCAGAAAGGCCCTCGAATTTCACGCCTTTTACCACCCTGCCGTCCTTTACGTCCAGACAGGGAATGATTCTTTTTGTGATCATGCGTTATTTCCTCCCTTCGTCAGCTACACAGCGGCTTTCAGGTCGATGTTGCCTGTGTAAAGGGCTTTGCCCAGAATAGCACCGTACATGCCCATATCCGCCAGTTTTTTCACATCATCCAATGTAGTCACGCCGCCGCTGGCAACGATATCCACGGAGAATTTTTCAGAAAGTTCTTTATACAGTTCCAGATTTGTGCCGGAAAGCAGACCATCCTTGGAAATATCTGTACAGATGATTGTTTTCACGCCGATCTTCTGCAGTTTTTCGCAGAAATCGAAACAGCTTTCCTGAGATACTTCTGTCCAGCCTTTGATGGCAACCATGCCATCCTTGATATCTACGCCAACGGCAATTTTTTCGCCGTATTTCTGCACCATTTCTTCTAAGAATAAAGGGTTCTGTACCGCCGCTGTACCCAGAATGACACGGAACACGCCGGCATCCAGATATTTTTTGATGACTTCTTCCGAACGGATGCCGCCGCCCACTTCTACCAGCAGGCCGCCCTTTTCCACGATATTTTTAATAGTTTCCAGATTGGGCGTACCACCGTCTTTGGCGCCTTCCAGGTCTACCACATGCAGGTATTTCGCCCCTGCCGCCGCAAAGGAACGGGCAACCTCCGCAGGGTTATCACTATAAACGGTTTTCTGTGCATAATCGCCCTTTACCAGACGCACCGCACAGCCGCCGATCAAGTCAATTGCAGGAAATAATTCCATTCTATTGCCGCCCCCTTTACAATTCACAAAATGCTTTCAGAATTTTCAGACCAACTTCGCCGCTCTTTTCAGGGTGGAACTGAGTGCCGTATACATTGCCAGATTCTACAGATGCAGTCAGTTCTGCGCCGTATTCCGCTCTGGAGGAAACAAATTCGTCACAGTCCACACCAGCATAGGAGTGTACGA
>NZ_JAFUMA010000049.1 GCF_017483025.1 Anaerotignum sp.
ATGAAGAGCGAACGGCTAAAAACAGAGCTCATCACCAATGTTTCCCACGATATCAAGACCCCTCTGACCTCCATCATCAATTACGTTGACCTGCTGAAAAAAGAGAATCTGGAAGGACAGGCGGCGGAATATATTGAAGTGCTGGACAGACAATCCAGAAGACTGAAAAAACTGACGGAAGACCTGGTGGAAGCATCCAAGGCTTCTACAGGAAACCTGAAGGTGAACCTCGTTCCTACGGATATGGGTGAACTGGTGGCGCAGGCTGTGGCAGAATACGAAGAAAAGCTGGAAAAAGCCAAGCTGGAAGTTGTGATAAACGGATCCAAAACGCCTGTATTCGCCATGGTGGATGGCAACCTGACCTGGCGTGTTTTCAGCAACCTTCTGAGCAATGCCTGCAAATACTCCCAGACAGGCACAAGGGTCTATATCGACATAAAAGAAGAATCCCCTTTTGTAACGGTATCCATGAAAAATATTTCGAAGGATGCCCTGAATATCCCCGCGGAGGAATTGATGGAACGCTTCGTGCGGGGTGACAGTTCCCGCCATACGGAAGGCAGCGGCCTGGGCTTGAATATCGCCCAGTCTCTGGTAGGGCTGCAGAAAGGAAAATTCACGCTGGAGATCGAAGGCGACCTTTTCAAGGCATATATCAAATTCCCTGCGGCAGAACCGCCCGTTCCTCACGAAGAGGAAAAAATAGAAACAACAGAGGAATAAAAAAATGACACTCTCGATGAGAGTGTCATTTTTTTATTCCCACTTATGATGATGCAGCTGTCCTTCCATCAGCATACCGGGGAAGCCCTGCTGCCGCATGGCCTCGTAAATGATGATGGCAACGGAATTGGAAAGATTCAGGCTTCTCGCCGCTTCCAGCATGGGGATGCGGATAGTATTAGCCTCATTTTCCATCAAAATCTCTTCGGGGATGCCGGCACTTTCCTTGCCGAACATAATATAGTCATTCTCCCCATAAGTCACATCGGAATATACATGGCGGGCCTTTGTAGAAGCCATCCAGATTTTTGCATCAGGGTTCTTTTCGCAGAAATCCTGAAAATTTTCATAATAACGGATGTCGAGAAGCTTCCAGTAATCCAGACCTGCTCGTTTCAAATATTTATCTTCCACAGAAAAACCAAGAGGTTTAATCAGATGCAGCACGGAATTGGTCACCGCACAGGTGCGGGCAATGTTCCCTGCATTCTGGGGAATTTCCGGTTCCAGCAAAACGATATGCATACCTATCCTTCCTTTCTCTGAAACATGATATCACAGGAAATTCAAAAAAACAACAGCCTGCATTTCCTGAAAAATACAGAATTCCTTGCTTTTTAGTAGATTTTACTCTTGACGTAGATAAGAATATGTATTATTATTAAATAACAATAGTTATTAATTGGAAAGGGGTGTAAACAATGAAAGAGA
This sequence comes from Anaerotignum sp., assembly GCF_017483025.1. GTDB lineage: Bacteria > Bacillota > Clostridia > Lachnospirales > Anaerotignaceae > Anaerotignum_A. The sequence goes on from NZ_JAFUMA010000049.1 coordinate 1,438, forward strand.
CTGCTCAGATTCTGAGAGAAAAAGGGCTGAAAGTCACCCCACAGCGCATTGCCGTTTATAATATGCTCTGCAACACCACAGAGCATCCCAATGCGGAAATGATCTATAAATCGCTGGAACCCACCAACCCTACCATGAGCCTTGCGACTGTGTATAAAACACTGGATTTCTTCAAGCAGCTGGGCCTGGTGCAGGAGCTGAACGTGGGCGAGCCCAGCTCCCGCTATGACGCTGTGGTACAGTGTCATCCACACACCGTTTGCAAGGTATGCGGCCGGGTGGACGACCTGCATATGGAAGCACTGATAGATGTAACAAAAAAACTGGTGCCTGATCTGGATTTCGACGTAGAAATGGAACAGCTGATCCTGTATGGCACCTGCGGAGAATGCCGCAAAAAATAAGCAAGACTGAAACAAGCATCGACATCGGTTGGTGCTTGTTTTTTATTTCTTACGAATCTCTTACATTTTATCCGTTTCATTGACGTCTCTCCCCTCCCCTTGCTATACTGAAAAAAAGAGGCATTTACAGGATAGGGGGGCGATCCGATGAACTATAAACGTAAATTCATACCCGTGGAACCGTACGAGATCGGCGCATTGGAAAGCTGGTTTTCTGACATGTCTGCAGAAGGGCTGTATCTATATGATACAAACACCATTTTTGCTACCTTTGCGGTAAAAGAACCTCTTAGGATGCTCTATCATATCGAACCAAAAAATCCATACCACGACAATTGTCCGCCTAATCCCCAGCTGGAACGATACGAAGAAAAAGGATGGAGATTCGTCTGTACCATGAGCCAGTATTTTTATATCTTCTCCGCAGAAGAAGGTGCCGAAAATCCCCATACAGATGGTGAAGAGGAAAGCAAGCTCTATGAACCTATGAACAAATGGAATTTTTCCAAACTGGGAAAACTATTGAATATCATTTCCGTTTTCCTGTTATTCGTAATGATCGGCATCGAAGTCTCCTCTCTGAGCCAGAGAAATGCATATCGTTTGGTCACAGATATGGAAATGCCCTTTGAAAATATCCCCATGGCTGTCCTCGGTTTCTTAGTCCCTTTTCAGCGGTATCTTGGGTTAAAACGGGTACAGGATGACCTGCGGGAAGGCATTCCTCTCCATCAGAAAACTGACTGGGAAGATTTTGTTCTGCAAAGGAATCATAAATTGCATTACGCAGGCTGTTTTCTTCTGGCGCTGTCCTTTGTCGTGCCTCTCCTACCATGGATAGTCTCCTATTCTGACAAGCCCATCGAAGAACTGAAGCACCCCTTGCCCATGGTTGCTTTGGCAGAGATTGAAAATGACCCCGATTTTTATTATTTAGACCGCTACTTTCAAAGGGACAACAGGCCGAAATACGAATGGTGGGAAAGAGAGGCAAATATAGCTTATTCTGATATTACCATCGGCGCACCGACGCAGATCTCCTTTAATCAGGCTGGACGCATTGATGGAAAAACCGACTCCCGCGGAGAACCCTACGAATCTGTTCTTTGGGTCGATTATAAAAAGCTGTCCTCCTTCGTTTCTCCCAAAGAATATATGGACGAATATTTTAACCTTTCCTGGCGCGCCGAAGAAAAGGGTTGGACTTACACTACATTGAACGATACCCCTTTCGACTATGCCATCCTTGCAGAAAAAGGAGATGTCACAGAACTTTATCTCATCTCCGGTCAAAAGATTCTGGAACTGAAATATTACTACGGCGATGCCGACCTGACACAGCATTATGACCTGTACAAAAAAGTGTTGCAGCAGGAATATCACAGATAACAAAAAAGACACTGCATTCGCAGTGTCTTTTCTCAATTTTTTATTCTTATTCGTTGTCAGCGGCTTTTCTCATATTTACAGAAGCCATTTTGAATTTATCGTGAACCGCTACCATAGCTGCATCGATATCATCTTTTGCGATCAGAACTGTGATCTTAATTTCGGATGTGGAGATCATCTGGATATTTACACCAGCGTCATACATTGCTTCGAAGAACATCGCAGCAACACCGGGGTTCGTAGCCATACCTGCGCCAACGATGGACAGTTTTGCTGTATTTTCATCATGGATGATTTCCTGTGCTGTCAGGCGAGCTTTGTTCTTTTCCAGAGCCCTCAGGGCGATATCCAGATCGTCTTCGCCAATTGTGAAGGAAATGTTCTGTCTGCCATCCTGACCTGTGGACTGCAGGATGATGTCTACGCTTACTTTTTCCTTCGCCATCAGAGAGAAAATTTCAAAGGCCTTACCGGGTTCATCCTTGATGCCCATGATAGAGATACGGGATACTTTCTTATCTGCTGCAACGCCGCTAACCAGCATTCTTTCCATCTTTACGTCCTCCTTAACTTCTGTACCTTCCGCATCAGACATGCTGGAACGTACAACCAGTTTCACATTGTATTTTTTCGCTACTTCTACGGAACGGTGATGCAATACCTTTGCACCCAGAGATGCCAGTTCCAGCATTTCGTCGTAGCTGATTTCATCCAATTTTGCCGCATCAGGCACCACGCGGGGATCCGCTGTGTAAACGCCTTCTACGTCTGTATAAATTTCGCAGATATCCGCATTCAGGGCTGCAGCCAGTGCAACTGCAGATGTATCGGAACCACCACGGCCCAGTGTTGTTGTATCACCAATCTGGTTCACGCCCTGAAAGCCTGTTACCAGTACGATACTGCCTTCATCCAGTTCGTTTTCGATACGTTCTGTATTGATGTTACGGATACGTGCATTGCTGTATGTATTCGTTGTTTCGATACCGACCTGAGAAGCGTTCAAAGAAACCGCTCTGCCGCCAATGGCGCTGATCGCCATTGCCATCAGGGCTACGGACTGCTGTTCCCCTGTGGAAAGGAGCATATCCATTTCTCTGCGGCTGGGCTTCGGGTTGATCTCTTTTGCTTTTGCGATCAGTCCGTCTGTTGTTTTGCCCTGTGCAGACAACACAACCACTACGTCATTGCCTTCCATTCTTGTTCTCATGATGCGTTTTGCAACATTGAACACTCTCTCTGCATCTGCGACGGAACTACCGCCGTATTTCTGCACAATCAACATTATTTTTTCCTCCTGTTATTCTGTCTTATTCAGATGAATTCCATCTGCGAAGGGGAACTTACTCCCGATCGATTTTTACGCCTTCCATATCGGGTTTCAGCAAAGTCAATTCCCAATTATGTTCCAAGGTCTGTAAATACGCAGACATTTTTCTTTCGAATTCCTCTGCCTTATCCTTTGTTACCATCGCCATCAGAGTGGAACCTGCGCCGCTCAGATAGCTGGCCGCAGCACCAAAGTCCTTCGCATGAGCAAAAATTTCATCCATACCGGGGATGAGCGCTGCACGGTAGGGCTGATGCACTCTGTCTTCCATGGCCATATCGAAATTCTCATATTTTCCCGCCATCATAGAGCCGATCAAAAGCGCCGCACGGGATGCATTGAACACCATATCCGCACGGGAATAGGCATCGGGCAAAACTGCTCTGGCCTTTGCGGTAGAAACAGGAAAATCAGGAACCATTATAGCAAAAATCAAATCCTCGGGCAACTCCAAACGCACATGTTTCATTTCTTTTTCATTCAGCGCGCCAACGACCATACTACCGAAGATAGCAGGGTTGGAATTATCAGGGTGACCCTCCAACTGGGCTGCGATCTGTGCCAGTTCATCTCTGTCACAAATACCGCCTGCCAGCTCATTGGCCGCAAAAAGACCGCCTACGATGCAGGCCGCACTGCTGCCCAAACCTCTTACCATAGGGATATAATCCTCCTGGATGATATGGATGCCGGGCATTTTCAGGCCCTTCTGATCGTAGAAGTATTTCATAGTCTGGTAGATGAGGTTCGTTTCATCGGTGGGAACGGGGATCGCCTGTTGCCGTTTGACTTCGATAGTCAAGCCGGTAGTCTGTTCTTCCACCCAAATGTGGTTGTATAACTGTACTGCGATGCCGATGCTGTCAAAGCCGGGACCCATATTCGCGGATGTCGCCGGGATCTGAATGTGAATCATGTCGTTCCCTCCTATTACATAAAATTAAAGCGTTGTCATGTGACTGAACGTGTGGGCAAATTTATTTGCACATCCGATCAGGCATTGGACAACCTGATGGTATGAGTAGGGCAAAGCCCTACGAAATACAGTTGGGCTGCCGCAGCAGCCTACTTCTGCTTCGTTTTAAATATCATTCGCGGGCAATGATCTTCAGAGACTGTACGCCCTGCAGCGCTTCGATGCGTGTCATCAATCTGCTCAGTTCGCCCTGCATTTCATTTGTTTCGATGGTCACTGTCACGTTGGCAATGCCATTGATGGGGATGGTCTGGTTGATGGTCAGGATGTTCGCGCCTTCTGTAGCGATGCTGTTCAAAACAGAGGACAGCAAACCTCTGGTATGGTCCAGGTTCATGGAGATCGTTACGGTCTTGCCTCTTGTATTTTCATAGAGAGGGTGAACCGCATCCCGATATTTATAGAAAGCACTGCGGCTGATGCCGACACGATTGACCGCATCCTGTACCGTTTTTTCCTTTTTGCTTTCCAACAGATTCTTTACATCCATTACCTTCAAAAAGATTTCAGGCAGCACTGCTTTGTCAACAATATAATAATTTTTATCTTCCTTCACGGGGCTCTCCTCCTGTTTCTCTTTTAAAAACATTTGTTTTTGACATAAGGACTATATCATAAAATTTCAACCTTGGCAAGTACAAAAATCAAAAAATGTCCTCGAGAGATGAATTTTTGTCATTGTTTGGAAAAATTCTCGTTTTTTTCAGCCGTTTTTGTTGTTTTTTCCGTCAAAAGTGTGAATTTTTCTCCTTTTCTGTTTTAAAATCCTTCTTTTTTTGTTACAATAAAGTGATTATGCTTGCGGTCAAAAACCCGCAGACAAAAGGAGTTTTGAAATATGAAACAGGCAAGACCCGTACAGGCAAAACATGCACCTCTTCTGGGGCTGTTCCTGAACGGTTATGAAAATATGCGTCAGAAAATGGATGCGCCCTGCCGCCGCCCGCTGCTGGAAATCGCCCCTCTGGCCTTCGGCAAATGGCATTATACGGCTCTGGCTCAGGAGACCATCCTCTCCCCCGCCAATATTTTGGAGCTGGATCTGAAAAAAGACGCAGAAGATAAAACTGAATATGCCTATGTGATGCGGACAAAACCCGCGGAAGAACAGGAAGATGCCGAATTTGTCTCCGAATACAGCTTTGCTCTGGTGGCTTATTCCACAGAGAGCCACCCTCTGGTGGACGATCTGCGCGCCCTCGTCAATTACTGTACTCCAGACCGTGCTACAGACGAAAACGGTCTGCTTTTGAAAGAAGATAAAAAAGCTATCCTGGATCAGCTGAGCCTGAATACAGATTTCTACTTGGAATACCTGATGCGTCTGGCGTGGCTCCATGGTCTTTTCGTACCCATGCCTTCCATCCATACCCAGCGAGTACAGCCTGCGGAGGAATGCGAGTCCTTCTTCGCTCAGGAAACAGCAGATATCCTCTTCCAGCTGGGGGAAACAGCATGCACTCTGGCGTCGGAACGCTTCACCTGGTCCATGGATCTGGAAGAAGGCATTGCAACGCCGGATTTCTTCTATCACATGCTGGAAAGCCCCAGAGAGGTAGACCGCATTTTTGTTGAGTTCTATAAAAAAGTAGACGTAGATATCGAATCCATCTGGCAAACACCCCCGGAAAACCTGAATGCAGAGGAGCGCTCCATCGTTTCCTCCTTCCTGTTTACGGGCATTATGCTGGATAAATGGTTCCTGACCCCCATGAGCGTATTTTTCCGCTTCATTCGCCCCATTGCCTTCACCCCCATGCGCTTTTATACTCTGGTGAACAATCTGGCGGCACTGGTGCTGATGGAACATAATCTGGGTGCGGAACTTTTCACACCCCCGACCTATTACAGCCTGACGGCACTGGGCAAGGAACTTTTTGCAGACCCCGACTCCAAAGAGATTGATAAACAGATCATGCCCCGCACCCTGCCCTATGAACAGCTCTTGGAAGCTGTCCTGCAGGAAGCAGAGCTGCGTACCCAGGAAAGGATGTTCCTGATGGAGGTCGTGCCCGATGTGCTTTCCATCAAGGTCTCCCATACCAGCAACGATGCACTTTGGAAAATCATCGAAGTAGGACAGGATATGGATGTGAACGTCCTTTGCAAAGACCTCTGTGCTGCTTTCTGTATGGAAGAAATGGCGGATTATATGCTTTCTGTGCCCGATCAGAACGGCTTCCCCATGGAATATTCTGCAAGGGGCTCCAAACGTTCTTTGAATAAGGCCAACGGCAAAAGCCTGCAGGAACTGCCCATCGACACCGGCAGCAGACTGATGCTCTATCCTACCCATAATAAATCCATGGCTCTGACTTTGGATATTCTGGAAAAGGGCAAAGGCAATCCCTACCTGATGTATCCCCGTGTGACGAAGCAAAGCCCCAAGATCATCGAACAGGAGAAAATCGACGAGATTTTCTAACATATATATGATATTTATTTTTGAAAGAAGGTAATTTTATCATGACAGTACTGACACACGCCCACGGCGGCGATCTGGATGCCATTCAGCGCACCTACGGCATTCCCAAAGAAGAGATCATTGATTTCAGCGGCAACATCAACCCCCTTGGCTTCCCCAAGAAAGCAGAAGAAGCCCTGAAAGAAAATCTGCATCTCATCTGTACCTACCCCGATAAAAAATACAAAGCCCTGAAAAAAGCCATCGGCGCATACACAGGGGCGGATGCATCCCATATTGTGGTAGGCAATGGTTCTACAGAGCTGATCTCCACATTCATCCAGACCATCAATGCAGACCATTCCATCATCATGGGCCCTGCCTATTCCGAATATGAAAGAGAAGTGACCCTGAATGGCGGCAAATTTGAATATTTTCCCCTGAAGGAAGAGGATAATTTCAAACTGAACCTGCCCGCTCTGCTGGAAGCATTGACTCCCGATATCGGCATGTTCATTGCCTGCAATCCCAATAACCCCACAGGCACAGCCATTCGTGTGGATGAAATGCGCGTCATTCTGGAACACTGCAAAAAGATCGGTGCATCTGTCATGATCGACGAAACTTACATCGAATTTTCCGATATCCTGCCTGAAATCTGCTCCATCCCTCTGGTTGCAGAATTTGATAATCTCTTCGTCATCCGCGGCACATCCAAATTCTTTGCAGCCCCCGGCATCCGTCTGGGCTATGGTATGTCCTCCAATCAGGCATTCCTGGATCGCTTCAAAACAAATTCCGATCCCTGGAGCGTAAACAGTCTGGCAGATTTCATCGGTCAGCATATTTTCACCGATTTCGATTTCCATAAAGCGACCCAGAAACTGGTATCCGATGAAAGAAGAAAAGCCTTTGCAGAACTTTCCACCTGGAAAAACATCAAGGCTTACCCCTCCGAAGCAAACTTCATCCTGCTGAAACTGAAAACAGATAAGGTAACAGCCCATGATCTGTTTGAAAAATGCATTATGAAAAAAATGCTCATCCGTGACGCTTCTTCCTTCACCTTCCTGGATGAAACATTCCTGCGTTTCTGCATCCTTTCTCCTGAACATAATGCAGCTTTGCTGGAAGAACTGAAACAGTGGGTGGAAGCGTAAAAATTTGCTATCGTAAAGACTCCCCAAACTGCACATATTATCTCAGAACGACAACTTTAATCGTTTCGAGGTGATCTCATTGCATCAGACCATCAGCCGCAAAGATCTTTGCGGCTATTTATCTCTATTGCGGAATCAAATCGGCGGGCAGGAGCTGTTTCCCGCCCCAAACGTTATTTTTCTCAACAGCCGGGCTTTGTATCACCACTTAGCAAAGCAAACCTGCGGAGAAAATACCGTAGGGGAAATTTTGAAAAAGATAGAGACCTGCATCCCCCTGGCGGTAACAGAGGAAAGCTTTTCCCTCTTCCTTTCCGCCTGCAAAGAACCGAAAGCCGAACGCACCCGCAATTTTCTGGAAAGCAGCAAGGCAGATTTTCTCCTGCTGGTGCATCAGTCGGCGGAGGATGACAGGCAATGGAATGCCCTGACCACCCTCTGCGAAAAATTACGACAAAGAAATATACGATAAGGAGGTGTTTCCGTGGAAAACAAGCCCTACCGCAGTTTAAATGCATATTATAGAGAGGTTTTTGGTCGTAAAACAGCGAAAATATCTCTGGACGGCGGCTTCACCTGCCCCAATCGGGATGGCAAATGCGGCACCCGTGGCTGCCTTTTCTGCAGCGCAGGCGGCAGTGGCGATTTCGCGGAAAACGCCGCCCTTTCCATCACAGAACAGATAGAAAATGGGAAAGCCCAGACCGCCGATAAGTGGAAAGACCCGGCTTATGTAGCTTATTTTCAGGCATTTACCAATACTTACGCCCCCGTAGAGGAACTGCGCAGGAAGTACGAAGAAGCCCTCGCCTGCGATGGGGTGGAAGGCATTTCCATCGCCACCAGAGCAGATTGTCTCCCCGAGGATGTTTTGGATTTATTGGAGGAATTGAACGGCAAAACAAAACTCTGGGTGGAACTGGGACTGCAGACGGCCGATGAAACATCTGCGGAATATATCCGCCGCGGCTATCCCCTAAGCGTATTCGAAAAAGCTGTAAACGATTTGGCAGAACGGCATATTCCTGTCATCGTCCATGTCATTTTGGGCCTGCCGGGAGAAAACCGGGAAACCCTCCTTCACACCATCGACTGCGTCAACCGCCTGCCCATCCAGGGCATCAAACTGCAGTTACTGCATGTCCTTTCCGACAGCGATTTAGCGGAAATCTATGAAGCCGGAGAATATATTCCTCTGACGAAAGAGGAATACATAGCCCTTGTGGGGGACTGCATCGCCCACCTGAGGGAGGATATCATCATCCACCGCCTGACGGGGGACGGTGACAAAAACACCTTGCTGGCGCCCCTGTGGAGCTTACGCAAGCGGGATGTGCTGAACAGCATCCATAAATATCTGAAAGAAAACGGCATCCGACAGGGAATGTATTGCAAAATTGACTGATGCCGTTTACAACAAAACAGGAAATGTGCTATGATAAAAGATAGAAAATCACGTTTTGGAAGGAGGCCTTTTATGTCCATACAGTATTCCACCAAAAAACTGGCGGAGCATAAACTTATCATCCTGCATCTCTTGCAGAAAATGGGCATCTCTCTTTCCAACAGTGAAATCTGCCAGTTCCTGCTGGAAAAAAATTATATGGATTACTTTTCCGTACAGCAATACCTGGCGGAGCTGGAAAGCGCAGGCTGGCTGGAAAAGACCCGCGAACAGAACAACACCCGCTACACCCTGACGGACGACGGGGAGGAAGTCATCAATTACTTCATCAACCGTATCTCCGACGAGGTGAAAAATGAAATCAATATCTATGTTCACGAAAACAGTCGCCGCATCAAGGCGGAATACGCCGTGACAGCCAACTATTTCCCCGAACTGAATGGGGATTATCTGGTAAAATGCGGCCTTTGCGATGACAGCGGCGCAACCCTCATGGAAATTAGCGTTTCCGTGGTTTCCAAATCTCAGGCACAGCAGGTCTGCCGCAACTGGCGCAAGCATGTGAACCAGTATTACCGCAGTTTTCTGGCTTCCCTTGCCATGGAGGATAAGGATGCCCCTGGGGAAAAAGAAGAAACTGAATAATTACATAAAAAATAAAAGCGACTTAGGCAAATATCCTAACGTCGCTTTTTATTTATCTTGCTTTTATCTTGCAGATGGCCTGGGTCATGCTGCCCATAGGACAGAACACACACCATGTGCGTGGTTTGAACAGTTTCACGGTTTCTTTCAGCGTGCCTGCGCCTGCGGCCACCAGATAGGTCTGGAAAAGCATATCAAAAAGAAAGAGTTTTGTCTGTTTTATTTATTCTACACCGCAATTACTTGCGATTTCTTGCTTCCAGGCGATAGATAGGCGCGCCCTGGGAAGAGAATTTTTCTTCGTATTCTGTCATAATGTTGCCTTCATAATCGCTATTGTGCAGATCCAGGCTGATATTGGACAGCTTCCAGTCATCGGCGCAGAATTCATTCAGAGAAAATTCAAACAGCCCTCTGTTATCTGTCTTAAAGAAAATTTCCGCATTTTCGCCCATGATACGGCGGTATTCCTGCAGGAAGCCACGATAGGTCAGGCGGCGTTTGTACGTACGTTTCTTAGGCCAGGGGTCGCTGAAATTCAGATACAGTCTCTGGAATTCGCCCACTTCGAACAGGTCGGACAGGTTGCTGGCATTATCCCAGACAAAGGCAAGGTTGGGTAGTTCTTCGTCAGCTCTTCTTGCCGCCATAGCCACCACAGTTGCCTGTCTTTCGATGCCGATGAAGTTCACATCGGGGTAGGTTTCCGCATTTTTGCGCAGGAAGCCGCCTTTGCCGCAGCCGATCTCCACGTAAATGGGGTTATCGTTGCCGAAATATTCCTTCCATTTGCCCTTTTTTTCGGGGGCATCGTTGATGACAAGGGTGTTATCCAATAATTCCTGTTCTGCCCAGGGTTTCTTTCTGACTCTCATATATATACTCCTTCAATATGCAAAATTTCGAAAATATCTTTTTAGAGTATACATGGAAATTCCCGTTTTTTCAACCTTCCCGCTCCAAAAAAGCCACCCAGTAGCCCCATTCATCATCCACCCGTCGAAATTCCCTGAAGCCAAAGGAATGAGCATCGGTTTCGTCCGTTTCGTTATAAAATCCCGGCAGCCCCAGCCAAATGCCATCTGCCTTTTCCTGCAAAATGAGATGATGATAGCGGCGATAAGGCAGGAGGAAGAAAAACTCCCGCTGCCATTTCAGGGGGATTTGAGAAAGCAGGGTCAGTTCCTCCAAAGAAAGGCATTTCCACTGCTCCCCATCCCCAAATGGCTCCAATTCCCGATTTCTGGCAAAAAGACTTTCCCGTTTTTCCTCTATTTCCGGCATGGGTTGTGCCATTGGTTCCACCGTTTTTTCCGCTTCAACTAGCATTGTTTCCTCTGCCACAGGTTCTTCTTTTTCCAGAGGGAGTGGCGCAGGCTCCGCGCCCATGCTGCGGATATTTTCCGTTTCCTCTTTTGTCAGAATACCCGTCTCCTCCAGATTCTCCAATTCCTGTCGGAATTTTGCCAGAAGCCCCTGAAAGCTGCCATGATAGCTGCTCTTTTGTGCCTCAGCCACCTTGGCGTTGGTGTCCTTTGGTTTTTCCGCTCCTTTCCGCTTTTCGAGGATTGGCATCAACGGCGGCAACGTCATAGCAGAAACCGGAACCGCTTCCGCTGCCTGAATTGTAATCTCCTCTTCCGCCGGCTGGATTTTGGTTTCTTCTTCCACAGGCCGGATTGGTTTTTTCTTCGGCGTAAAGTCCTTCTTCCAGTTTTTCTTCTCTGCAAAATAGGCCGTCAATGGGGCAGAAAAGCCGCCCTTTCCATCCTCCGCAAGGATAAGAACAGTATGGAAATCTTCCGCTTTTTTATTTTCCCCCACGGAATCAGGGTCAAATTCCCATTTCATCTCCCCTTTGCCTTCCCTGCCATCGGGGCGCAGTTCCCCGCAAAAGATGCTTTCACTGCCTGCCATGGCATAAACGCTATAGCCATCCCGCAGGGGCTTCAAACCCTGTACCGTCAGGTGCAGTTTTCCCTTGCCATTCTTCAATTCCATGACACAACTGCCCCAGGGCGGGCGTTTGCTGAGGGCATAGCCTGCCACCTCCTGCCGCAGCATCAGGAATACCTTTTCATATCGTCTGTTATACATACCCTTCCTCCTCCGCTCTGCTTGTCTTTTTCCAATAGACATCACTGTTACAGGGTATGAAGGACACCATAAAAAAAGAACCTCAATGAGGTTCTCTTAGTTTTCTTTCGGCATCCCGTATAAGGAAAGGGATGTATTTTTATAGGCCTTTTCCTCGCTGACATCCTTCCCGAACCATTCCGGCGCAGCGAAGCTTTCCGCCGCTTCCAGAGAAGGAAATTCCACTTCTGTGGTCATCAGCCCATCCAGTTCCCCTTCGTAAATATCCACTTCCGCCGTCAGCCCGCCTTCGATGGGAACGAGATATCGTTTTTTGATGACAGGCGTACCTTCTGTTTTCAGCATCAGTTTGTCATAGTCCTCTTTTGTCAAAGGCAGTTCAAATTCTTCCCTCGCCAGATGCCCTTTTCCCTTCACCGTCAGGATAAATTTATCATCAGACTGGCGAATACGAATGGTGGGGGAAAAGGAAATATAGGACTGGGCAATTTGCTTGCAGGGATACGCCGCGATGTCAAAGGGGATGTGTTTTGTTAAAAATTTACGTTCGATCTCCATGGTTTCCTCCTTCATTATCTGCCCAGAATATTATCCTCACTATCTTCACCAATCAACCGTTTGGAAAATTTATAGTGAAAATTGTGCATGCCTTCTCTGGCATAAAATTTGTGGGCATCCTTCCGCAGCTGGTTGGTCGCCAGTTCGATCTGGCTGCAGCCCTTTTCCAAAGCGATCTTTTTCGCTTCCGCAAACAACTTTTTGCCCACGTTCTGCCCCCTGCAATCGGGACTTACCACAAATTCCATCACTTCCGCGATCTTTTCACAATGATGGAGCTGTTCCTCGAAACGCAGGTTCAGCATGGCTCTGACCTTGCCCGCTTCTTCCTCTATCAGGCAGTACATATTTTCTTTCTGCAACTGATTCAGATATATTTTTTCAAATTCCCCATAGGGCAGCTGCTTCTTTTCCAAATCACAAATCAGATCATAAACCGCCCTGCAATCCTTTTCCATACTTTTCCGATACATCACAGCCACCTCCTGTTTTGATTATACCATAGTCAATTGTCTTTGGTTGAAAAAACATTGTTTTTCCTGTAAAATAAAAATATTAGGACAAACTAAGATAATCAGGAGGGATTCCCTATGAAAAAAGTATATGTATTCCTTGCAGAAGGCTTTGAAGAAATGGAAGCCGTAACGCCCGTTGACCTGCTGCGCCGCGTTGGCGTGGATGCCAAGCTGGTATCCGTTACTGGCGATAAAGCAGTGACTGGCGCCCATGGCATCACCTATCAGGCTGATCTGCTGTTCGAAGAGATCGAAGACGCAGACATGCTGGTTCTGCCCGGCGGCATGCCCGGCACGCTGAACCTGCAGGCTCATCAGGGTCTGTCAGAGCTTTTGGTAAAGCAGCATGAAGCCCATAAATGGGTTTGCGCCATCTGCGCAGCGCCTATGGTACTGGGCAGCCTGGGTATCCTGATGGGCAGACATGCCACCATCTACCCCGGCATGGAAGCACACCTCATCGGTGCGGAACCCGTAGCAGATGAAGTCTGCATCGACGGCAACGTGGTAACATCCCGTGCCCCCGGCACAGCCATCCCCTTTGCCCTGACTCTGGCAGAACTGCTGACAGATGAAAAAACTGCGGCAAACCTTACAAAGGATATCGTATTTCGTCAATAAAGATTTTTGAAAATAATTGGGGCAGCATTTCTTCCGTAAATGTTTTCCGGCCTGATGTCCGCGCGGCTTCCCGCACTGCTGGCAGTTCCAAGCCAAAAATATAGGCGGCTGTCTCCGCCGTATATTCCACAGGAAGCCCCAGTTCCACCGCCCGCCGGAACATTCCGCACAAGGGCGAAGAGCCCCGCTTCATCAGTTGAAAAAATATCCCTCTGGTAATAAAAGATATTTTTTCCTCCCGCAGAAGCTGCTCCCATTCCTCATATGGGATATCCAGAAGTTCCGCCACAATATCGCTGTTATAAGGTGGTTCTTCCGTTTTCAAAAATAGATCTATTTCCTCTATTTGCGGCTGTATCTTCCGCTGATAGTAATCCAAAAAAGTCCGCATATATATCCTCCCCTTCTATCTTCTTTCCCCCATTGTAACAGGGCGGAAGAAGCCATGCCTAGCGGGAAAGGATGGAAAGGTGCCTTATTATGAACGCCATTCAGAAATATTTCAAATACAGACAAAGCCTGATCGACCAATACGCCAAGGGCGATATGACCAAGCGGGAATATCTCCAGAAAAATTATGAAGCGGTGGTCTATGGGGATATCGGCCCTTTCCGAAACATGGATACGCTGGAAAAAGCCCTATTCAACTATCAGTATTACAACGCTCTGGCCAAGGAAAACAAAACCATCAGCACCACCAGAGATATGGACTATGAACTGAAACAGGACTATATCGAAAAAAGCAATTATTACTACAGCAAGAAGGATAAAGCTACCCTGACGGCTTTGCGCATGCTGGATTATAAGGGTGTAGAAGCCTATTTCGTAAAGGTGCGAAGCAAGTTTTTAAAAGGGAAATTATTTGAGATTGTCATCGAAGAGGAAAATATCATCCTGCACTCCACCAGCCCTCTCATTCTAAAATGTTTGAGAGAAGAAGGGGTCTTTCAGGAGGGCAGCAAAAAATCTCTGATCGACGAATACGTGAATCATCGGTATTAAAAAAGCGCGGAATGCACCGCGCTTTCTCTTTGCAAAAAATATGTCTTTAGAACAGACCGACCTTGGAAAGGTATTTATCAATCAGCTCCAGTTTGGCTTCTGTAGAATACCCCATTTTCTTACTGATGAAGGAACAAAGCAGTTCCATGGTAAACAACACGCCTACATAGGAATTGAAGAATGTATTGCTGTCTACACTAACGGTAAGGAGTTGGGTTGCATACTGAGCCAAAGGAGAGCTGGCCTTATCGGTGATGAGAACGATCTTTGCCCCTGCGTCATAGGCCATCTGGGCCGCCAAAAGATCCATTTCGGAATATCTGGGGAAGCTGACGGCGATGATGCAGTCATTTTCCGTGATGTCACAAAGATGGTCGATAACATTCAGGGCAGGATGGGATGTTTCGTAAACATCGGGCAGCAAATGTTTCAGCAGCAGAAGCATCATATCCCCAATGCAGCTGTTGGCACGGGAAGTAACGATGAATTTACGCTTACTGCCGGCGATGAGCCCCGCGGCACGCTCAAAGGCGATGGTATCGTTATGATTGATACAGGATTTCAGATTCTGCATCACATTGGAAAAATAGCTTTCCATGATATCGCTCTGATCCAGCTTGGAAATGCTCAGTTTCAGTCGTTCCGAAGGGATAGTGATATTTTCAGAAACGCTGTTGATACGCTCCGTATACGTCTTGCGAATAGATTTCTGGAAATCCATGAAGCCACTGTAGCCCAAAGTCCTGGTAAAACGGATCACAGAAGAATCGCTGACATGGAGACGTTTGGCAATTTCTGTGGAAGTGATAAAGCAGGCTTCCGCAAAATTATCCAGCACAAATTCTGCGATAAGTTTTTCCTTTTTCGTTAGCTTTACGCCCATCATCTGGGCTCTCAATTCCTCTGTCATACCGTTTCCCCCGTTCTGTATACAAGCGTTATTCTCCCATTTGTTCTCAGAGGACGTGCGAATGTCCCCTCCCGCTCATCTTCATTGAAACATATTGCCCAAAGTTTTGCAATAGAATTAAGGGGAAATATCCGAAATTACTAAAAAAAGTACATCATCCTGGGAAACAAAGGGAAATTAATAAATTCTTTATTGTTCCCCAGGCAATGTTCAGGTATAATTATAAAGTTCATTAAAATGGAGTAATATGTCTTAAAATACCAAAATTCAAATTAGGAGGAGATCAATTTGGCTGAGACATTAGCAAACTGGTTCGTAGAAAACCTGTCCGGCACCCTTTCCAGAGAGATCATCGTATTCATCGTTTCTCTTCTGCCCATCCTGGAGCTAAGAGGCGGCATTATTGCCGGTTTCGCCATGGGTATGGAATGGCTGCCTACATTTATCATCGCATATATCGGCAATCTTTTGCCCATCCCCTTCATCCTGCTGTTCATCCGTTTTATCTTCAAAGTGCTGCGCAAAACACCTCTACGGGGCGTGGTAGAATGGTGCGAACGGAAAGCGGATTCCAAAAGCGAGCAGATCCGTAAATATGCCTACCTGGGCGTATATCTCTTCGTAGCAATCCCCCTGCCCGGTACCGGCGCATGGATGGGCGCCCTCATCGCAGCGCTCTTAAACATGGACCCCAAAAAGACATTCCCCGTCATTTGCATCGGCGTACTGACAGCAGGCATCATCGTTTCCGTACTGAGCTTCGGCGTACTTGGCTCAATCTTTTAAAAGGAGAAAAACATGGCAGAAAGAATTTCAACCCCCAGCAGAACAAAAGAGATCATCGAAGCCAACCGCTTCGCTTTCAAGAAAAACTTCGGTCAGAACTTCCTGATCGATTCCAATATTCTGGATAACATCGCCTCCTGCGCCGGCGTCACAAAAGACGACTGCGTGCTGGAAATCGGCCCCGGTATCGGTTCTTTGACCCAGGTGCTGGCAGAAAACGCAAGACAGGTGGTCGCGGTAGAAATCGACAACACCCTTATCCCCATCCTGAAACAAACACTGGCGGATTATGACAACATCGAAATTCTGAATCAGGATATCCTGAAAACAGACATCGACGCTATCATCCAAGAAAAAAATAACGGCAGACCCATCAAAGTCGTTGCCAACCTGCCCTACTACATCACCACACCTATCATCATGGACCTTCTGGAAAATGAACGCCATGTGGACAGCATCACCGTTATGGTGCAGAAGGAAGTGGCAGAACGTATGCAGGCCGGCCCCAAGGATAAGGAATACGGTGCTCTTTCCGTTGCCGTGCAGTATTACTGCGACGCAAATCTGGATATGATCGTGCAGCCTTCCTGCTTCATGCCCCGCCCCAAGGTGGCATCCGCAGTTATTACACTGAAGGTGCTGCCCGAAAGAAAGGTAAAAACAGTGGATGAAAAGCTGTTCTTCCACATCGTAAAATGCGCCTTTGGTCAGCGCAGAAAGACCCTGATGAACTGCCTGTTCAATCTGGGCAATCTGGGCTTTAGCAAAGAAGAACTGACAGAAATCCTGCAGAGCCTTGGCTGGGATGAACGCATCCGCGGTGAAGCTCTGGGTCTGGAAGAATTCGCAGCATTGACAGACCGCATTGCAGAAAGAAAAGCAAATAAATAATCAAAAAACAACCCATCGGAAATCCGATGGGTATTTTTTCGCCAATAATTCGTCCGCCTTTTTTGCGTTTTTCCTCCAAAATATGCAGTTTCGACAGACACCATTCGACGGCGTTTGGCAGCATTTTCCCGCGGTTTCAAAAAGAATGGCAAAATGGCAATTTTCCTTGATTTTTCGGTCTTTTTTTGTCTCACGAATGGTTCTTGTCGTCCAAAATTTTCTATACTATAATCAACCCAAAAGCAAGGAAGTTCTGCATAAACATTCACGAAACTACAACTGGAGGGATCATTTTGAATCAAAATACAATAAAAGTTTTGCTGGCGGACGACAATAAGGATTTTTGCGACATCATCGTCGATCATTTGAATAAACAGGAAGATATCACTGTGGTAGCTGTGGCTATGGATGGCATCGATGCCATGAATAAAATTCGAGACTTTCACCCCGATGTTGCTATCATAGACGGCATCATGCCCCGTTTAGACGGGCTGGGTGTTCTGGAACGACTGCAGAAGGTAGAAGAATCCAACCGCCCCGTCACCATCATTCTTTCCGCCCTGAGCCAGGATAAGGTGGTACAGAAGGCCCTGGATCTGGGCGCCGGCTATTACATGGTGAAGCCCTTTGACATGGACGCCCTGACCCAGCGCATCCGCCAGCTGATGCAGGAACAGAAGCCCCTGCTGAAAACAGGAACCAGCGTCTCTTCTGCCGCCAATTCCGCGGCATACGACCTGGAAACAAAGGTAACGAATATCCTGCACGAGATCGGCGTACCTGCTCATATCCGTGGGTACCACTATATGCGGGAGGCCATCATTATGAGCGTCAACGACATGGATGTTCTCAATTACATTACAAAGGAACTGTATCCTTCTATCGCGAAGAAATGCAATACGACCCCCAGCCGCGTGGAACGGGCCATCCGCCACGCCATCGAAGTGGCATGGAACCGAGGCAAGGTGGACGCCATTGATGCCCTGTTCGGCTATACGGTGAACAATCACAAAGGAAAGCCCACGAATAGCGAATTCATCGCGTTGATCGCTGATAGATTACGGCTGGAAATGAAGGCGAGTTAATGGCTTAAAATCAGGGTTTTCACGATTTTGGCAAACCTATAAACAAAAATGTTGATAGGCTTTTCGGGGCAATAAATACACTTCCAGACCTATAAACATTTTATTTTCAGACCTATAAACCTTTTGATTTGTTGGGTGCGGTAAATACCAACGAATCAGGAGGTTTTTTTTATGAGAGAAACTTTTATTCAGATTGAGGATTACCTTATTTACTGTCAGACCAAAGGCTTATCCATTAAAACAATCAAAAGCTACGAACAAACATTAAAACTATTTGAACGGTATCTTATTGATCTAAACATCACATCTTTTAAAAAGGGTACGGCAAAAAACATAATAAATTATATCAGTTTCATACAAGAAAGAGGAAAATATACCGTAGCAGCGGATGATAGATCAAAAGCGTTCAATCATCCAGAAAACAGAACTGATTTAGGAAAAAGAGTATCAACAGTAACCATTAACAGTTATATTCGCAACATGAGAGCCTTCTTCAATTACTGCGTAGCCTTTGATATTATCAAAAAAAATCCAATGGAAAAGATCCACCAGATCCCCAACAAACGAAAAGCAAAAGACTTCATAACAGATGGACAATTTCAACTTTTGACCCAGCAATTTAATCTCGCATCTTATAGCGAATACAGGGATTATATCATTACCCTTCTGCTAATGGATACAGGTATGAGAATTTCTGAATGTTTGCTTATAAAAATTGAAGATATTGATTTTACAAAAAGAATCATTTTTCTTCCAGCGGAGAATACGAAAGGGAAACGGGACAGGACGGTTTTCTACTCATCCAAAATGGCTTTGTTGCTGAAACGGTGGCTTAAATACAGAGATATGTATACAAACACACAATATCTCTTTTCTACACAAAAAGGAAAACCTATCATCAATAGCGTTTATGAAAAAAATTTCAGAAAAATCTGTGCCAAGGCAGGAATCGAAAATGTATCTCCCCATACTTTAAGAAATAATTTCGCCAAACGCTTTTTGATGAACGGCGGTAACATTTATATCCTCTCTCAGATTTTAGGACATAGCAGCGTAGAGGTTACTGAACAGGCATATCTTGACCTGACAACCGAAGATATTTGCGAAAACTATCAAAATTACAGTCCATTAGCAAGGATGAAATAAAAAAAACAAGGGATAGGCTATCAAAAACCTATCCCTTTTATACATCTTTTCAATATCTTTCAGACATCTTTTTTACATCTTTTTTACATCTTTTCTTTATCTTTTTATCATCTTTTGGTTTATATCTGGATGAAATATCTTCCAAAAAATTCTTAAACCCTTCAACTACTTCCGGGGGATCTGTAATCGTGACATTCTTATAAAGCCCACAAATCCATCCATAAAACTGGTCGCTGATTTCTATATCCGCAGTCACAACGAAATGCCAATCATCAGAAGGTCTGTAATATGTGTTCGCACCATTTCCCAACTTTTCAACAACAGCATCCAGTAGGCGATTTGTAAAACGCATTGTCACTCGCTTCTGCTCGCCGCCAAACATTGAAAACACTCGCTGATTGTAAGAATCAATATCTATCTTTTTGTATTCTTCTTCCCCTTCTCTCTTTTCTTGCAGTTCTTCAACACCTTTCATCCTGTCAATCCTGAATGTAAGTATTTTTTTATAATTACTGTC
>NZ_JAFUMA010000050.1 GCF_017483025.1 Anaerotignum sp.
CTTATGAATCCATGGGTTTCAAAGAAATGCTTTCAATGATGGGAATATCACTTCTCCTGGGTCTATCTGCCTATTTCGCAATTATTCTCGTTGCAGCACTTGTAGTGCAGGTATTTTCCTTTGATAAACCGAACCGAGAAGATAAGAAACTGCTCCCAACAGCCCTTACAATTATTATTTGGGCAGCCATTGTTCTTGTATTTTCAATTATATTTTCATAAAACACTCTCCCTGCCATCTGGCAGGGATTTTTCTTTTGGAAAATTTCCGGTGTTCGCTTTTTTCCTCTTTCTTTCTGTGCTATCATAACGGCAAAGGAGGGGAAAATACCCACCGATAGGCTAACCACCTGTCGAAAAGAAAGGAGGCCATCATGGCATATTGCATCTATCTGAGAAAATCCAGAGCTGATGCAGAAGCAGAACTTGCTGGCGAAGGTGAAACCCTCGCCCGGCATGAAAAGACCTTGCTTGCATTGGCCACAAAATTAAAATTGTCAATCACAAAGATTTACAGAGAGATCCTTTCTGGCGAAACGATCGCAGGTCGCCCTGTCATGCAGCAGCTCCTTCATGATATAGAAGCTGGCCTTTGGGATGGTGTGCTTGTCATGGAAGTGGAACGTCTTGGCCGTGGTGATACCATGGATCAGGGCATCATCCTGAACGCTTTTAAATATAGCAGCACCAAAATCGTCACTCCGGTAAAAACCTACGATCCCAACGATGAATTTGACGAAGAATACTTCGAATTTTCGCAGTTCATGTCCCGCAGGGAGTATAAAACCATCCTGCGCCGTATGCAGCGAGGCAGAGAAGCATCCGCAAGAGAGGGAAAATACGCAGGGAATATTCCTCCCTTCGGCTATCGTCGAGTAAAATTGGAAAATGAAAAAGGATATACTCTGGAAATCGAACCCGAAGAAGCCGCCGCTGTTCGGCTGGCATTCGAATTGTATGCCTATGGTGATCCGCAGCCAGATGGAACCACTAAAGAAACAGGCCGTGCAACAGTAGCAAAGCGCCTGCATGAAATGGGCATCAAAAACAGAAAAGGTGGAACCTGGGCCACATCCTCTGTCACCCGTATGCTTCAAAATCCTGTTTATATTGGGAAAATACACTGGAATCGCCGCCCTGGCAAAAAGTCCACAGAAAACGGGAAAATCAAAATTTCTCGTCCAATTTCAGAAAACTATCTCCTGGCAGACGGTCTGCATGAACCGATCATCACAGAAGAACTTTGGAATATTGTTCAAGCAAAAATGAAAAGCCGTACCTATCCAACAAATATCGGTCCTTCCAAAAATCCTCTTGCTGGTCTCGTAAGATGCTCCTACTGCGGAAATCTTATGCAGCGCCGCCCCTTTAACAAAACTGGCCAGCCAGCTTCCCTGATCTGCGCAACACATAATTGCCCTCAAATATCTGCCGCCCTTTATATGGTCGAAAATAAAGTTTTGGACGGTCTTTCCCAATGGGTAAAACAGCATGAAGCGACCTGGGAACAAACTGCAACACCCTCTGATGCTTTTTTAGGAAAAATCATGGCATTAAAAAATTCCATCGAAGCAATGGAAAAGGAACTGGAAGGTCTGAAACTGCAGTTTGATAACACCTTTGACCTTCTGGAAAAAGGTATTTATTCAGCTGATGTTTTCACAAAAAGAAATGCAATTCTGAATGAGAAGATCACTGCAACCACAAACGAAATCGAAGAAACGAAGAAAGAACTCCGTTCCTTGGAAACTGCTAATAGCGAACAGATTTCTTTACTTCCGAAAATCAAAACTCTGTTGGAAACCTATGATTCCCTTCCAGCAGCAGAACAAAACCGTATGCTAAAAGATGTTTTGGATCATATAGAATATCACAAAGAAGTCAACGGACGCTGGCACAATTCCCCTGATGATTTCATGATTACACTTTATCCGAAGGTATCCAGAACATTTTAACCTTCATTTTGCGTCCATCATTGATAATAGTAATATACCAACGAACTGGCTCATTTGGAAATGATGGGGACCATCGTACACCAGCTGACCCAGGGCCTGACAAAAGACCAAATCATCGCCGCAGGGTTAGACCCCTACTAC
>NZ_JAFUMA010000051.1 GCF_017483025.1 Anaerotignum sp.
CTGGATTCTACCGAAGAATACGCTGGCCAGATTCAGCAGTCTCTTGGAGATACCGCCGCCGCCCATCAGTTCACCGGCGAAGATGAAGAAGGGGATAGCCATTGTAGGGAAAGAGTCACAACCGGTTACCATGTTCTGTGCAATGAAACCGAATGTCAACTGTTTTGTGTAAAGAATGTAGCCCAGAGATGCAATACCCAGGGAGAAACCGATGGGAACTGTCAGCACCAGACACGCGATCAATGTAAGAAATACTACTGCTGCAACTGTACCTGTCATGCTTCAGTCACCTCCTCGTGATTTTTCAATGCCTTTACTCGTCTAACAATACACTGGATCTGACGGATTGCTGTCAGCGCCATACCGATCATGGGTGCAGCATAAACAAACTGCATGGGGATACGCATAGCGGGAGACATCTGACCGGACCAAGCGATCTTATGGAATACTGTTACACCTGTAATAGCAATGAAGATGGAGAAGCCCAGAACGATCAGTTCGCTCAGGATTTCAACGTAAGGACGTGCTTTTTTAGGATACAGATTGATAGCAGCATCGATACGGATGTGTTTTTCTCTTCTTGCTGTATAGCTTACTGCAAAGTATACCAGCCATACGAACATATATCTTGCCATTTCTTCAGACCATGTCAGAGAGTTATGGAATACATAACGACAAATAACCTGAATAAAGATGATGACACTCATCGCAAAAATCAGTGGAATCATAAAGAATTCTTCCAAATGATCTAAAAACCATTTCATAGTAGTTACGCCCCTTTCCTATTAGCCTTCTTCAGGGAATTTTTCTTTAGCCTTAGCAACTTCATCATACAGCAGATCTACGATAGAAGGATCTGTTACTTTTGTATAAGCCATATCCTTCAGACCTTCACACGCTGCAATCATTTCTGCTTTTGCTTCGGGAGACAGGTCGCTGTATTCCATAGAAGGGCAGTTTTTGATGTTTTCGATTGCAACTGCTTCGTATTCGGAACATCTTTCACGTTCGTATGCAACTGCTTCGTCGGAAACTTTCAGTACGATTTCCTGCTGTTCAGGAGTCAGGCCATCGAATTTGTCCTTACTCATCAGGATCAGGTAAGGAGAGTAGATGTGTTTTGTATATGTATAGTGGCTCTGTACTTCATAGAATTTTGTCTGCCATGTCAGTTCGGCACCGTTGTCCTGTGCGTCTACTGTTTTCTGCTGCAGAGCTGTGAACAGTTCAGTGAAGGCCATAGGTGTGGGGTTCGCACCGTAGTTTTTCCACTGCTGCAGCTGCAGTTCGTTTTCCATGATACGGATCTTGATACCTTCCAGATCGGACATGGAGTTGATGGGTTTGTTTGTGGACAGTGTACGGAAAGAGTTTTCCTGCCACTGCAGCAGCTTGAAGCCGGATTCTTCCAGACCAGCTGCCAGCTTGTCGCCCAGAGCGCCGTCCAGAACTTCGTATACCTGCTGTTTGTTATCGAACAGCCAAGGGATATCCAGACAGAAGATGTCGTTGTCGAAGGAAGCTACTGTTGCGTTTGTTGCCAGTACGATGTCGTAGTTACCAAACTGGCAGCCTTCCAGCAGTTCACGTTCAGAACCAAGTACGTTGTCAGTGTAAATGTCGCAGCTCAGTGTGCCGCCGGATTCCTGTTCCAGACGCATTTTGAAGAATTTTGCAGCGTCGATTGTTGCAGGAGCGTTACCCAGTGCGTAGATGAAGTGATAGCAGTCATCTGTCAATTCTACGCCGGAATCAAAGTTTACAGGTTCTACTTTCTTTTCTACAAAACCTGTATTTGCTGTTGTTTCGCCTGTTTCATCTGTTGCAGCTATATCAGAACCGCCGCAGCCAGCCAGACCAAACACTGTGACCGCCGCTAACATAGCAGCGAGGCCTCTCTTAAAGAACATACAATTCCCTCCTCAATATTGAACTATACTATTCCGGTGTGTTGCATTTTCCGATCCATCTTCCCAAAAAGGAAAACTGAACCTTTTCTTTTGTACTTTCGTCGTTAATCTTCTTTTGTAACACAAATTCCAGTGAACAAAACTTCTTTTTCGCGAAAAAAGATTTAATTCAGACTAAAAACGCCTTTTTCTGAATTATAATTCACGTTTTTTCCACTGTCAATAAACAAAAAAAACAAAAAAA
>NZ_JAFUMA010000052.1 GCF_017483025.1 Anaerotignum sp.
CATGAATTACTATATCATACAAGTTTCGACCTGTCAACACTTTTTTTCAAAGACCTTGGGGGGAATCCCCCAAGGTCTTTGAAAATCATTTTCCTTGCTGCATAACATCAATGATGGTCGCATCCATAGGCAGCATACCTTCATCGGAAATTCGACCAAGGTTCTTTTCAGTCTGTTCCGCGGAAGACCCAACCACACCAAAATTATGAGGGATCTCAATACCTTCCATAGCCAGCATAGCGGAAAGGTAAGCGGAATATACACCTGCGGATGCCTTCAGGGAACAGCCGGGGCTGCCGCCATCACAGATCATGCCTGTCAGGTTTGCCGCCATATGATCCATTGCCGCACAGGCTTCTCTCGCGCCGCCGCCCATCAGCATAACGATACCGGAGGCCGCGCCGCTGCCGCCGCCCAGTACGCAGCCGCAAAGGGCAGACAATCTGCCTGTATAATGCTTGCTGTAAATCGTTACCAGACCGCTCAATGTCACCGCGCGGATAATTTCTTCTTCAGACTTACCCATATGTCTGCCATAGGCCACCACAGGCATAGAACAAACAATGGCATGGGAGCCGCTGCCGACGATACTCATAGCAGGATAAGGCATCCCGCCCATACGGGCATCCATGGCAGAGCAGGTCATTCTCTGGGCATCATAAATGACATCCTTGCCGCCCAGTTCCCCTTTCTGCTGGAATGCAGACAATGTTTTCCAGATCTTCAGGCCGGCACCTTTTTCGCCCTCTGCCGCCAGGTCACAGTTCATCTGGATCAGCCCTTTGATGCAATCCAGATTTTCAATGGGTGTTTCTTTGGCATAGTCAAACAGATCAGCAATGGTCACATCTGTAAAATCAAAGGATTCCCCTGTTTCTTCTGCTTCTGTTTTTTCCGCTTCAAACAGCACTTCGTCGTCTTTTGCTACATATGTAATGTTTGCATGGAAATCTTCGATGCGCGCCAGGCCAACGCCTTTTGTCGTCGTTACTTCCGCTTCGATATAAATATTTTCTTTTTCTTTATCGATACCGGTTTCCACAGGCAGTTCCATGGCTCTCAACTGGGCCACATGTTCATCTGTCACGCCTTCCAGCACTTCCAGACCCAATTCCCAGTTGCCGGCGTATGCGCCCAATGCCGCCGCCAGATCACAGCCATATTCCGCTGTGCCGGGGATGGCGCAGGAAAAAGCATTTTTATACATACCGCCGTTCATCGTCATTTTGATATGCAGCAGCGTGCCGCCTACGGCAGCGTATGCCCTTGCCGCCGCCAATGCAACAGCCCCTACCTCTGTACAGCCCAGCGCAGGTCTGATTTCATTTTTCAATAATGCTGTAAAATCAAATTTTGCCATAATCGGTTCCTCCATTCTTTCTGTTTTTGTATTTCTTTTCAGAATTCTATTAACCAATACCGCCGTTCAATGCACCCAGGATCAGCACCAGGAAGCAGATAGGACAGAATACATATTTGCACAAAGGATGAAACCAGCCAAACATAGGCTTGCTGCGGCTCTTGTTTACCTCAGATTCCACAAACTCTTTCTTGCAGAACCAGAAGAACATCACCGCCGCCAGACCTGCCCCCAGAGGGCAAATATAGATAGACAGCACATCCATCCAGCCGGAAACGATGCCCTGGATACACAGAGAAACCACTGTGCCAACCACAGCAATAACCAGACAGGCAGGTACACGACCAAAATTGAATTTTTCCTGCAGCGTAGCGATAGGCGTTTCATACAGATTCAGCAGGGATGTCATGCCGGCAAAGAACACCGCCACAAAGAAAATAATGGCAAAAACAGAGCCGCCGGGCATACTGTGGAACAGATTGGGCAGGAAGATAAACATCAGGCCGGGGCCGCCCTGATCCAGCTGTGTGCCTGCTGTTGCCATGGCAGGAATGATAACCAGCGCCGCCAGACAGGCTGCCAGTGTATCAAAGAAAGCAACACGGGCCGCAGATGCGGGGATATTTTCCTCATCGGGCAGATAGGAGCCATAAATAATGGTGCCGTTGCCTGCAATAGACAGGGAAAAGAACGCCTGCCCCAGGGCGTAGATCCATGTCATGGGGTCTTTCAGGGCCACAGGGTCTACGCGGAAAATATAACGATAGCCTTCCATGGCGCCGGGCTGCAAAGCGATATAAATACCAAGACCTACAAACAAAACATAGAACAGAGGCATCATAATTTTATTTGCCTTTTCGATACCTTTGCCGATGCCCAGCATGGTGATGGCCATACAGATGAGCAGCGCAGCGATCTGCCAGCCATTGTTGCCGAAAGCGCTTGCCGTACTGCCAAATGCAGCGCCATAACCGTCTACATCTGTGGGGGCCAGCGTTGCGCCTGTGAATGTGCCCACCATATATTTCAAAATCCAGCCCATAACTACGGTATAGCCAATGGCCATGGCCAAAGCGCCAATCGTAGGGATTAAGCCTAACGCTTCCCCCAGTTTCCGTTTTCTCTTCCTTTCCGCCGCCGCGCCAAAGGCGCCTACGGAACCGGAACGGGTGGCACGCCCAAAGGCCATTTCACCGATGACCCCGGTGGAGCCGATCAATATTACGAAAATAAAATAAGGGATCAGGAAAGAACCGCCGCCATACAACGATACTCTGGTCGGGAACATCCAAAGGTTCCCCATCCCTACCGCAGAACCAATACAGGCCAGAATAAAGCCCAGTCTGTTTGTAAAAGTATCTCGATTTTTCATAACATTCTCCTTCTTACTCTTCTATTCTAATCTAATTTCTGACCATTATAGCATTTTCCAAGGGCAAAGAACAGAATCTGCAAAAGAAAAAAACAAAATTTCTGTATATTCTGCTGAAACAATACCCAAAAGAAAAATCCCCTTCAAAGAAGGGCCTTCATCTATATTGATCAGATAATGATGCCATTGCAATGGTCGATCTCATGCTGGATGATTTCAGCCACCCAGCCGGAAAATTTGTGGCACTGTTTTTTCCAGTTGATGTCAAAATATTCCACTTCGATCTCTTCGTATCTTGTTGTCTTTCTGGTGCCTGTCAGGGAAAGGCAGCCTTCTTCTGCTTCATATTCCCCTTTTTTGGAAACAATAACGGGGTTGAACATGGCAACGTTCATGAAACCCATATTCACGGCGATAACACATTTTTTCACACCGATCATATTTGCCGCCAAGCCCACACAGCCTGCTTCATTGGCTTTCAGGGTATCTAATAAATCGATGGCCACCTGCTGGTCGGCCTTGGTGGCAGGCTCAGATTTCTGCTTCAGGAAAAATTCATCTTTTACGATTTTCTTTACCATATTAGTGCTCCTCTCAAAAAAAGAGTTTGCACCCATTGGTACAAACTCTTTTTACGCGCTGTGCGTGTCTTAAAATTCTGCGTTCTTTACAGTACGAGGGTAAGGCAGTACGTCACGGATATTGCCTACGCCTGTCAGGTACATAACAGCTCTTTCGAAGCCCAGACCGAAGCCGGCGTGTCTTGTGCCGCCGTATTTGCGCAGGTCTAAGTACCACCAATAGTCTTCTCTCTTCAGACCCAGTTCGTCCATACGAGCTTCCAGAACATCCATTCTTTCTTCTCTCTGGCTGCCGCCGATGATTTCGCCTACACCGGGAACCAGCAGGTCCATCGCAGCTACTGTCTTCTTGTCATCGTTCAGACGCATATAGAATGCCTTGATTTCTACGGGGTAGTCTGTTACGAATACGGGTTTCTTGAAGATCTGTTCTGTCAGATAGCGTTCATGTTCTGTCTGCAGGTCGATGCCCCATTCCACGGGATATTCAAATTCGTGACCGGATTTTTTCAGCAGTTCTACTGCTTCTGTATATGTCACTCTGCCGAATTCGTTGTTCAGGATGTTATCCAGTCTTTCCAGCAGGCCTTTGTCTACGAAGCTGTTGAAGAATTCCATTTCTTCGGGCGCTTTGTCCAGAACATACTGAATGATGTATTTCAGCATTTCTTCTGCGATTTCCATGTTGTCGTTCAGGTCAGCGAACGCCATTTCGGGTTCGATCATCCAGAATTCCGCAGCATGTCTTGTTGTGTTGGAATTTTCTGCACGGAATGTGGGGCCGAATGTATAGATGTTACGGAAAGCCATTGCAAATGTTTCTGCGGACAGCTGACCGGATACTGTCAGGTTTGTTTCTTTGCCGAAGAAGTCTTTGGAATAGTCAACCTTACCATCTTCTGTTCTGGGCAGGTTTTCCAGATCCAGTGTTGTTACGCGGAACATTTCACCGGCACCTTCACAGTCGGAGCCTGTGATGATGGGTGTGTGGGCGTAAACGAAGCCTTTATTCTGGAAGAATTCATGGATCGCCATAGCGATCAGGGAACGTACACGGAATGTTGCGGAGAACAGATTTGTTCTGGGACGCAGGTATGCGATCTCACGCAGGAATTCTACGGAGTGGCGTTTTTTCTGCAGAGGGTAATCGGGTGTGGATGTACCTTCTACTTCGATTGCCGCCGCTTTGATTTCGAAGGGCTGTTTTGCTTCGGGTGTTTCCACCAGAAGGCCTTTTACGATCAGGGCTGCGCCAACGTTCTGTTTGGAGATTTCTTCGTAGTTGGACAGTTTTTCCGCTTCGAATACGATCTGGATGTTCTTGAAGAAAGAACCATCATTCAGTTCGATGAAGCCGAAATTTTTGGAGACACGCATGGTGCGGATCCAGCCGCCCAGGGTCACTTCTTTATTTGCATACTCCGCAGTGTTGCGGTAGATAGATTTTACTGTTGTCAAATCCATGAGTCAAACTTCCTTTCAAAATATTTTTCACAATTATTTCTATTGTAGCCGTTTCAAGGGAAAAAGACAACCTTTTTTCGCTTAGAATAGGGAAAATTTCAGCTTTTTTGCTGTTTTAAGCGGGCAATTTTATCAAAATTGATGTGGCAATAGCCGCCGGGGTTCTTTTCCAGATAATCCTGATGATATTCCTCTGCGGGGATGAACTGACGCAGGGGCAGATTTTCGATCATGATGGGCTGTTTATAGTCCTTCTGCAGTTCCGTCAGGAATTCTGCGGCGGTCTGTTTCTGTTCCTCATTCAGGGAATAGATGCCTGTGCGGTACTGAATGCCGATATCCATGCCCTGTCTACCCAGGGAGGTAGGGTCGATGGTATATGCATATTCCTTCAAAATTTCCGTCAAAGAAATTTTATCGGCATCGAAAACGATTTCCACCGTTTCCGCATGACCGCTGTGGCTGCAGACTTCTTCATAGGTCACCGTTTCTTTCAGAGGCGGATTCCAGAGGGGCCTTTCCCCCAGGGCGTAGCCGGTTCTGGTCTCCAGCACACCGTCAATGGTCTTCATATAGTGTTCCGTTCCCCAGAAGCAGCCTCCGGCTAAATAGATGGTCTCTTTTTTCAAAGGGATCACTCCTTTATTTCAAGATGATATCATACATATCTGTTTTTCGATGCTTCAAAAGCGGCAACTGCTGTCTTACTGTTTCCACTCTGGAGAAATCCAATTCCACCGTCAGGATCCCTTCGGTCTCATCCAATTGTTCGATGACGGAGCCCCAGGGGTCGGTGGCGATGGAATGTCCCCATGCGTTGTAGGAGGAATCCATATCCCTTGCGGGGGCGCAGCCTGCCATGAACACCTGATTATCCAGCGCCCGCATACAGAAGGACATTTCCCAATGGGCAGGGCCCGTGGTCATATTGAAGGCAGCAGGAACGAAAATGGCCTGTACCCCTTCCAGAGAAAGCAGTCTGGAAAGTTCAGGGAAGCGGATATCATAGCAGATGATGAGGCCCATTTTGCCCCAAGGGGTGTTGAATGTGGTCACGTCTTTGCCTGCGGTGAAGGTGTCGGATTCCATGAAATACTGACCGCCGGGCACGTTGATATCGAACAGGTGGGTCTTTCTGTGAAGGGCGATCTGCTCGCCCTTATCATTATATACGAAAGCGGCGTTATAGATTTTGCCATCAGATGCCAGAGGTACGGAGCCGGCTACGATATACAGCCCCAGCTCCTTCGCCGTTTCTGCAATTTCTGCCAGGAAGGCACTGTCTCTTTTCATGGCATATTTTACAAAGGCGCTGTTTTCATAGGGGCAGCAGCACATTTCCGGCAGGATGGCCATATCCGCCCCTTCCGCCTTTGCCTGTTTCAGCATTTCTTTGATTTTCACGATATTTTCTTCCGGCGTTGCCAGAGGTTTCATCTGAATAAGAGATACTTTCATAACATCGACCTCCTTGATCTCATTGATTTTTCTGCCCTCATCATATCATATCCATGAAAAAAGAAAAAGAGATTTGCCCTCTGCATAGTATGGAAAGAGCATCTATTTTAAAGGAGTATTCCCATGTATCCTTATTTTCAGCGAAAGCCAGCGCCAAATCTGCAGAGCAGAGAAACAGCACCCTCTGACCCTCTGCGGGATTTTCTGACTGAGAACCCTTATTTCGGCACACTGCTGTTTCAGGTGACAGGGGGACAGGGGGCCTTCCCCATCGCCGGGGCCCAAGTGGTCATCACCAAAGACCTGACGGACGGCCATGCCTTTTCCATCACCACCACCACGGACGAAAGCGGCAAAACAGAGGAATTTTCCCTGCCCGCCCCCGATAAGAGCCTTTCCCAGACCCCCGAAGGCAGGAATGTCTATGCCACTTATGACGCCACCATTTCTGCCCCGGGCTATGTGGCTGTGGTGGTCAACGACATCCCCATTTTCGACGGCATCACCACCATACAGCCCGTTCGTATGTCGCCCGATTTCAGCGGGCAGCGGGCAGGCGAAAGAGAAACCATCGAAGACACCGAACCCAACCTGTAAGAAAGGAGAACAGCTATGGCCTTACAGCAATTGCCTACCATTCCTGAAACCATCACTGTCCACCTGGGGCTGCCCGACCAGGCGGCGGAAAACGTGACAGTTTCCTTCCCGGACTATATCAAAAACGTAGCTTCCAGCGAAATTTACCCCACCTGGCCGGAGGAAGCCATCCGCGCCAATATCTACGCCCAGATCACCTATGCCCTGAATCGGGTGTATAATGAATTTTATCGCAGCCAGGGCTATGATTTCGACATCACTGCCACCACCCAGTTCGACCAGAAATTCATCAAAGGCAGAGATATTTACGAAAACATCAGCCGCATCGTGGATGATATCTTCAATGATTACGTGGTGCAGCAGGGGCGGGTGGACCCTTTTTTCACCGCCTATTGCAACGGCACCACCACCGTCTGCGCCGGCCTTTCCCAATGGGGGACAGTGCCTCTGGCAGAACAGGGGCTGACCCCCTATCAGATTTTGCAGCGCTTCTACGGGCAGAATATCGGCATCCTGGAAAACGCCCCCATCTCCGCCAATGTAGCCTCCTATCCCGGGGTGCCCCTACGGCTGGGGGATGCGGGGAATGACGTAAAAACCATTCAATTACAGCTAAACCGCATCGCCAACAACTATCCCGCTATCCCGAAAATCACCCCTGCCGACGGGGTCTTTGGGGTTTCCACGGAAAACGCCGTACGGGAATTTCAGCGTATCTTCAACCTGACCCCCGACGGCATCGTTGGGAAGGCCACCTGGTATCAGCTGAAATATATCTATAACGGGGTGAAGCGTCTGAACGAGCTGACCAGCGAAGGGCTGACGCTGGAAGAAGTGACCCGCCCCTTCCCCGCCGTTCTGCAGGAGGGGGACAGCGGCATCGATGTCCGTTCTTTGCAGTATTATCTGGATGTCATCGCCTATTTCAACGATGCGGTGCCGGATATTGTTGAGGACGGCATTTTCGGCCCCTCCACCACCGCCGCCGTGAGAGCTTTCCAGACCTTAGTCGGCCTGCCCGCCGATGGCATCGTAGGGCGGCAGACCTGGAACCGCATCCAGCAGAGCTATCAGGATATCCTGAATTCCCTGCCCCCCGGTATCGAAGAAAACAACGCGGGCATCTATCCCGGGTATTTTCTTTCCCTGGGCATGGAAAATCAGGATGTACGGAACCTGCAGACCTATCTCAGGGGCATTGCTGATTACACAGGCGTCATCCCGCCCATTGCGATTACGGGCAGATTCGACGAAGCCACACGGGACGTAGTGGCGGCTTTGCAGG
The DNA here is from genome assembly GCF_017483025.1 of Anaerotignum sp. Classification (GTDB taxonomy): domain Bacteria; phylum Bacillota; class Clostridia; order Lachnospirales; family Anaerotignaceae; genus Anaerotignum_A. The sequence continues at coordinate 8,118 of NZ_JAFUMA010000052.1, forward strand.
CGCAAAATGGCTTCCCCGCCAATGGGAACGTGGGCCCCGCCACGTGGAACCTGATCCGCAGGCTTTACAATTCACGGTAAAATAAAAAAGAGCCCATTCGGGCTCTTTTATTTTAAAAAGGCTTAGTCTTCTTTCTTTTCCTCTTCTTCGTCATCTTCCCAGTCTGCGGGGTCAAATTCACCGAAAGCGGACATCAGGAAGCTTTCCATATCGTTCAGTTCTTCCATGCGGTTGTCCATTTCATCCAGAACGTCTTCTACTTTATTCAGGTATTTGTTCATTTCGGGGGAAATGGGTTCCACTTCTTCGCCTTCCGCTGCGGGAATTTCTTCTGCTGCTGGAGCAGGTACTTCTTCGGAAACCAGCTCTTCCGCCGCTGCTTCTTCCGCATCCATTTCTTCCAGGTCGATATCGTCCCAGTCTTCCGCTTCATCGCGGTTTCTTCTTTCTTTCAGCTTTTCACGGTAGGTCGCCATATCTTCTTTCAGTTCGCTGGCTTTTTCCGCCATACGGAAAGCTGCGCTGCGCACTGCGGGCTGCAGGTCTTCTGCCTTATCCGCCATTTTTTCTTTCATGCGGAAAGCCGCTGCGCTCACCTTGGGCTGCAGGTCTTCGGCTTTATCTGCCACTTTGTCTGCTGCAGTTTTCACTGTGGGGTTTTCTTTTACCTTTTCTGCTGCTGCGCTCAGGGCTGCACCTGCTCTGCCCAGCACGCCGCCGACTGCCTTTTTGATGCCGTCTTTTTCCAGACCCATGCCGTTGTGCAGTGTGTTCAGCAGGCGTTCCGCTTCGTCAGCAGTGATGATGCCTTTTTCCAGCATATTCAGGATTGCCATTCTTTCTTCTTTCATAGATTTTCCCTCCTTGGGTTCTTTATCGTTCTTCATCTGAAGCACGTATTCATCGGGTCGGTCTTCTTTTTTGCCGAAAGCGTACAGGATGCTTTCCACGATACGGCGGCTGGCCTGGCCATCGCCGAAGGGGTTTTTGGCCTGGGCCATTTTTTCATATTCTTCTTTATTATCCAGCAGTTCCTTCGCCATGGAATAGATGACGTCTTCGTCTGTACCTGCCAGTTTCAGGGTACCAGCTTCTACGCCTTCGGGGCGTTCTGTTACGTTTCTAAGCACCAGTACAGGCTTGCCCATGGAAGGCACTTCTTCCTGCAGGCCGCCGCTGTCTGTCATAACAAAGAAGGAGCGGCACATCAGGTTATGCATATCCTTCAGATCCAGAGGGTCTGTCAGGTGGATGCGGTCGTTGCCGCCCAGAATTTCGTGGACGGGTTCCACCACTGCGGGGTTTTTATGCACGGCGTAAACCACTTCCACATCGGGGTATTCTTCCACCAGTCTTTTTACGGCGTGGCAGATGTTGCGAAGGGGTTCGCCCAGATTTTCGCGTCTGTGGGCTGTCATGGCGATGACACGTTTATTTTTGAAGTCGATGTTATTCAGTTCGTCCACTGTGAAAGTATACTCATCTTCGATGGTGTGCGCCAGCGCGTCAATAACGGTATTGCCTGTGATGAAGATACCGTCTTCGTCGATATTTTCCTTTAAGAGGTGTTCCTTCGCCAGAGGTGTAGGGGCAAAGTGCAGGTCTGTCAGAGCGCCTGTCAGTCTGCGGTTCATTTCTTCGGGGAAGGGCTGATATTTATCGTAGGTTCTCAGGCCTGCTTCCACATGGCCGACTTTTACCTGGCTGTAATATGCCGCCAGGGCACCGGCAAATGTGGTGGATGTATCGCCGTGAACCAGAACGATGTCGGGTTTTTCCTTGCCCATCACTTCTTCCAGACCGGTCAGGGCGCGTGTTGTGATGCCCGCCAGGGTCTGTCTGGACTGCATGATATTCAGGTCGTACTGGGGGTGCAGGTCGAAGATTTCCAGAACCTGATCCAGCATTTCTCTATGCTGCGCAGTCACGCAGACGATGCTTTCGATTTCGGGTGTTTTTTCCAGCTGCTTTACCAGAGGCGCCATTTTGATGGCCTCGGGTCTGGTGCCGAAAACACTCATTACTTTCATTTTATCCATAACAAGTTTTCTCCTTATTACTCAATTTCATTGGTCATTGTGCCGATGCCTTCGATCTCGCATTTCACGATGTCGCCCGCCTTCAGGAACTTGGGAGGCTGGAAGCCCATGCCCACGCCCGCAGGTGTACCCATGGCGATGACCGTGCCCGCCTGCAGGGTCATACCCTTTGTCAGCTGGCAGATAACCTTTTCAATGCCATTGATGAGCAGATCTGTGGTGCTGTCCTGTCTCAGTTCGCCATTGATATAGGAACGGATGGGCAGTGCGGGAGGATTTGTAAATTCATCCTTTGTTACGATCCAGGGGCCGATGGGTGTAAAATCATCCAGGCTCTTGCCGAAGTACCACTGTTTATGAGCTGTCTGCAGATTTCTTGCGCTCATGTCGTTCAGAATCGTATAGCCGAAAACATAATCGAATACTTCGCCGGGCTGTACGTTTTTCGCATCCTTACCGATGACAACTGCCAGTTCCACTTCATAGTCCAGGCTGTCTACAATATCCAGATGGCCGTCAATATATTCCCCATCGCCTACGGCGCGGTTCACTCTCTTTGCAAAATAGATGGGTTCGGGGCGTTCGCCGCCGAAAGCCTCTTCATGGAAGCGTGCAGATTCTTCCGCATGGGCATAGTAGTTGATACCAAGGCAGATGATATCCTGCTTGGGATGGAGCAGAGGAGACAGGATCTGTACCTCTTCCACAGGGATGCCCTGCATCAGTTCCTTGTTGCGGTCTGCCTTCTCCAGTTTGGCTTCGTCCTGCTGTTCCAGAAATTCGTTCATATCTTTTACATCAAAACCCAGATAATTCACAGGCACAACCTGAGAACCATCGTTTTTCAGAACGCCTACGGCTGTCTGTCCATTGTGGCTGTATGTCAAAACTTTCATTTTTCTTTCCTCCCAAAATATCAGCTTTTACTATAAAATGGTCGAGTGGATAATTAATAAAATTATACCATTTTCATCATATCATAAAACATTGCTTTTTCAAAGGAAAAAAGCATTTCCGCAGGCATGTATACATGATACAGTACCCCCAATTCATCCATTCACCCCAAAATGCATAAATATACATCATTTTTTGAATAATTCACTAAAATATGCCTAAAAATGCATCTATTATTCCCATCTTTTTCAAAAACATACACAAAATAATGAATTTTTATGATTTAAGGTTGCTTTTCTCAGACTACTTTTGTATAATCCATTTATAAAATTCATTTTTGAACAAATGTCCATCTCGGACTTGTAATTTAAGGAGGAAAATCATCATGGCAAAAGAAAAAATCGTTCTGGCATATTCCGGCGGTCTGGATACATCCGCTATCATCCCTTGGCTGAAAGAAAACTATGACTGCGAAGTTATCTGCGTATGCGGTGACGTTGGTCAGGGTAAAGAAACAGACGGTCTGGAAGAAAAAGCTCTGAAAACAGGCGCAAGCAAACTGTACATCGAAAATCTGACAGAAGAATTCATCACAGATGCCGTTTACCCCTGCGTAAAAGCAAACGCTGTATACGAAGGCAAATATCTGATCGGTACATCCATGGCTCGTCCCATCATCGCAAAGAGACTGGTTGAAATCGCAAAAGCAGAAGGCGCAACAGCAATCTGCCACGGCGCAACTGGTAAAGGCAACGACCAGGTTCGTTTCGAACTGACAATCAAAGCACTGGCTCCCGAAATGAAGATCATCGCTCCCTGGAGACTGGATACATGGAAAATGCAGTCCCGTGAAGACGAAATCCAGTACCTGGCAGACCACGGTATCCCCTTCGAAGCTAGCCACGACAATTCCTACAGCCGTGACAGAAACCTGTGGCACCTGAGCCATGAAGGTCTGGAACTGGAAGACCCTGCAAACGAACCCAACTACGACCATCTGCTGCAGATGAGCGTTACACCTGAAAAAGCCCCTGACAAACCCGAATATGTAACACTGGACTTCGAAAAAGGTATCCCCGTAGCGCTGAATGGCGAAAAACTGGGCCCCGTTGAACTGCTGACAGCTCTGAACGAAATCGGCGGCAGAAACGGTATCGGTATCGCTGATATCTGCGAAAACCGTGTTGTTGGTATGAAATCCCGCGGCGTATATGAAACACCCGGTGGTACAATCATGTACTATGCACACCGTGAACTGGAATACCTGTGCACAGATAAGAAAACACAGGCATTCAACGAAGTTGCTTCCAACAAATTCACAGAACTGGTTTACAGCGGCGAATGGTACACACCCCTGCGTGAAGCTCTGAGCGCTTACTTCGATAAAGTAAACGAAACAGTTACAGGTACAGTAAAACTGAAACTGTACAAAGGCAACATCATCCCCGCAGGTTCCACATCTCCTTACAGCCTGTACAACGAATCTATCGCTTCCTTCACAACAGGCGAACTGTACGATCACAGAGATGCAAACGGTTTCATCAACCTGTTCGGTCTGTCCATGAAAGTACGCGCTATGATGATGGAAAACAACAAATAAGATATTCTCTTAAACCAAATAAGACAAAAAAATACTCCCATCAGAAATTGATGGGAGTTTTTCTTAGTAAGAAAGGATGACTAAATAATGGCTAAACTTTGGGGCGGACGCTTCACCCAGTCCACAGACAGCTTCACAGACCACTTCCATTCCTCTATCTCCTTCGACAGCAGAATGTATAAGGAAGATATTACAGGCAGCATGGCCCATGCCGCTATGCTGGGCAGACAGGGCATCATCCCCGCTGCCGATGCAGAATTGATCATCAAAACACTGAAAGAAATCCTGGCAGACATCGAAGCAGGCAAAGTAACTTTCGATGAAAAAGCCGAAGATATCCATATGAACGCGGAGACCATCCTCATCAGCCGTATCGGCGACGTTGGCAAACGCCTGCACACAGGCCGCAGCCGTAACGACCAGGTTGCTCTGGATATCCGCATGTACACAAAGAAAGAAATCACAGAAATCAAAGGTCTGGTGAAAAACCTGATGGTGACTCTGAACGATTTCGCCGCAGACCACACAGAAACTATCCTGCCCGGCTATACACACCTGCAGCGTGCCCAGCCTGTGACACTGGCACACCACCTGCTGGCATACGTTGAAATGTTCAAACGTGACTACGACCGCCTGTGCGATACATATAAACGTACAGACGTGATGCCTCTGGGCAGCGGCGCTCTGGCAACCACAACATACCCTCTGGACAGATATTCCGTAGCAGCAGAACTGGGCTTCGCTGATATTACCATGAACAGCATGGACGGCGTTTCCGACAGAGATTTCTGCATCGAACTGGCATCCGCACTGTCCATCCTGATGATGCACCTGAGCCGTTTCTGCGAAGAAATCATCCTCTGGAGCAGCCATGAATTCCACTTCGTGGAACTGAGCGATGCCTACTCCACAGGCTCCAGCATCATGCCCCAGAAAAAGAACCCCGATATGGCAGAACTGATCCGCGGTAAAACAGGCCGTGTTTATGGTCACCTGATGCAGCTGTTGACAACCATGAAAGGCCTGCCTCTGGCATACAACAAAGATATGCAGGAAGACAAGGAAGGTCTGTTTGACGCTATCGATACCGTAAAAATGTGCGTTCCCGTATTCACAAACATGATCGCTACCATGTCCGTCAGAAAAGACGCCATGCTGCAGGCTGCAAAGGGCGGCTTCACAAACGCAACGGACGCTGCAGACTGGCTGGTGAAACAGGGCGTGCCTTTCCGCGATGCCCACGCCATCATCGGTAAACTGGTGCTGTATTGCATCGAACACAACACAAACCTGGACGACCTGTCTCTGGAAGAATATAAAGCAATTTCTCCCGTATTCGATGATAGCGTTTACGCTGCTATCAATGTAAACGAATGTGCACAGGCAAGAAAAGTTGTGGGCGGCCCTGCGAAGGAAATCACAACAGCGGCTATCGCAAATAATAAAGCATTCTTCGAAACACTTTAATTTGCCGCGCCGAAGGCAAATAAAAGTTTTTGTCTCACTCTTCCCAAAAAGTGAGCAGGGTTTGGGACAGCGTCCCATAAATAAAATGAAAATAAAGGCTTTCCCTTGAGGAGAGCCTTTTCTTTTTCTGTCTATTGCCTTATAATCGAAAAGAACCACACTTCTTACATAAGGAGGAATTTATCTTGAAAAAAGTTATATTAGGCAACACCGGCATCGAAGTGAGCATTGCCGGCTTTGGCGTACTGCCCATCGGGCCCAGCCAGCTGGCCCTGCCCGTAGAAGAAGGTGCCAAAATCATAAAATACGCATTCAGCCACGGCATCAATTTTATCGATACCGCTCAATACTACCGTGCTTATCCTTACATCAGCGAGGCATTGAAAGACGGAGAATTTGATCATATCGTCATCTGCTCCAAATCCCTTTCCGCCGACTACGACGGCATGATGGAAGCTATCTACGAAGCCAGAAAAGAACTGAACCGCGAGGTCATCGATATTTTCCTGATGCATGAAGTCCGCTCCGGTCAGCTGGAGGAACGAAAAGGCGCATGGGAAGCACTGAAAGACGCCAAAGCAAAGGGCTTAGTCCGTGCCATCGGCCTTTCCACCCACCATGTGGATATCACCATGGCGGCGGCTTCTATAAAAGAACTGGATGTGGTATTTCCCCTGATCAACTACGCAAGTCTTGGTATCCGCAAAGGCGATGCTTTCGCCACAAAGGAAGAAATGATGGAATCCATCAAAGCCTGTCATAATGCTGGCAAAGGGGTATTCTCCATGAAAGCCTTCGGCGGCGGCGGCCTGACGGGAAGCTATCAGGAGGCCTTGAACTACGTATTTTCCAAGCCCGAAATCGACTCTGTCATGATCGGCTTCGGTAAAATCAGAGAGGTGGATGACCTGCTTTCTTATCTGGACGGAACGATGGACAAGGCGTATAACCCCGATGTTTCCAAGAAAAAAGTCCATATCAATCACGAAGACTGCGAAGGCTGTGGCTCCTGCAAGGCAGCATGTCCTGCCGGTGCCATCTATTGGGGCGAAAATGGTCTGGCGGAAGTCGACCATGATAAATGCCTGACCTGCGGCTATTGCAGCCCCGTATGTCCCGTTCGGGCAGTTATCATGTATTAAAAAACAAGGCTTTCTCTAAATTTAGAGAAAGCCTTGTTTTTATCGTTCTTGTTTCAGTTTCTTAAGGATTTCTTCATCAGCAGGGCAGAAGGCGAACTTGTCAATTTCCTTCGTGGTGATCCATTGGATATCGTTATGCTCCAGTTTCTGCGGCACGCCCTCCGCAATTTTCGCATGGAACAATGTCAGATGCACCGTCAGATCGGGATAAACATGTTCAACCTCCATGAAAACATCCTCCACGGTGATAGTCACGCCCAATTCTTCTTTACATTCCCGAATCAGGGCTTCTTCCTTCGTTTCCCCCGGCTCCACCTTTCCGCCGACAAATTCCCACAAAAGCCCCCTTGCCTTACGGGCAGGTCTCTGACATGCCATAAATCTATCCTCATCCCAAATCAGGGCTGCAACCACTTCTGTCATATTTCTCCGCCTCCTGTTCCGAAAATTCCGTCTTTGCCTGTTATTATAGGCCTGTCAGGAATGAAAAGCAAATAGTTCTTGTTTTGTCCCCTTCCTCATAGGATAAAAGAAGGAAGGGAGGCGGCTGTGGTGCGAAAAAAGAACAAAGGAGCCCTGAATCTGGCGGGTCTGGCACTTTTTCTGCTGGCGCTGCCTCTTTTTTTCCGCATGGGCGGCGGCCAGTTTGCCATGGCGGAGGTTCTGCCGGGACAAGCCGATACTGCCGGTCTTTCCCTTTCCTTTCTGCAGGAAGAAGAAAAAGAGATTCTCACTGCCAACGTTCTTGGGAAAGATGATATTGAATTTTCCAAATCTTTCGCCATCAGCGCAGGCGGCCGCCCGCTGGGCATTACCGCGGAACAATTAGCCAAGATGCAGGATTTTTCTTATCTCAAGAGCAATTATTACATCATAGACAGCCGCACCACCCTCTTTCCAGAGGACATAGACGTGGAACAGGCGCTAGGTCTGGATTTGACCATTGAAAAGACCACAAAAGAGCCGAAAATCCTCATTTTCCATACCCATTCCCACGAAGGATTTGCCGACAGCGATATGTCCAAAGGGCTTTCCGAAGGCATCTGGGGTGTAGGGGAAGAGTTGAAACGGATTCTGGAGGAGGAATACGGCATCGGCGTCATCCATGATGACGGGCAATACGATATGGTGAACGGCAAGGGACAGACCACGGGTGCCTACGAACGGATGGAGCCTGCCATTCGGGAAATTTTGGCAGCCTACCCTTCTATCGAAGTCTGCATCGACCTGCACAGAGACGGCGTGGCGGAAGGGACACGGCTGATAACGGAAATCGACGGAAAAACCTGCGCCCAGGTCATGTTTTTCAACGGCCTTTGCCGATTGAACAAAGACGGCACGGCACAGGCGATTTCCGGTCTGGAAAATCCATATCTCAGCGAAAACCTTGCCTTCAGCCTGCAGATGAAAACCACAGCCGACGGGCTATATCCCTCCTTTAGCAGAAAAATCTATCTGAACGCTTATCGCTTCAGTTTACATATGCTGCCCCGCTCCACTCTCATCGAGGTTGGGGCCCAGACGAACACAAAAGAAGAAGCATTGAACGCCATGGAACCCTTGGCAGAAGTCCTTGCCGATGTTCTCTCCGAAGGCGCTGCCCTCGGGCATGATTCCCCTTGACCCCCATTTGCAAAAGCTTAGCAGTTTTTGCATAAATAATATTTATTTTGTCCCGCCATATTAGAGGTATGGTTAAAAAATTTATGATTTTCGGTGTGCTGGGATGGTGCGCGGAGATCCTCTGGACGGGGTTCAACTCCCTTCTCATGGGGGACGGCGCGCTGACGGCAAAAACATATTTATGGATGTTCCCCATTTACGGGCTGGTGGCCTTTGCGGAGCCGCTGTTCCTTGCCCTGCGGAGATATTGTCCCCTGTGGCAGAGGTTAGGTATGTATGTCCTCTGCATTTTCACAGTGGAATTTTTCACCGGCTGGCTGCTGCAGGTGGCCACGGGCGCCTGCCCCTGGGATTATGGAGACAGTTTCTTTTCCGTCATGGGGTTCATCCGTTTGGACTATGCCCCCCTTTGGGCGGCATTGGGGTATTTTTTCGAAGAAGTGTGTGCGTTTCTGGCGAAGGAAGGAGAATTGGCATAAAAATTTGCAGTTCCTGGCGAATTGAGTTACAATAAAGAGGCAAATCTGAAGAGACCGAAAAGGAGAATCGCCATGGAAAAACTGAAACAAAACATCATCTTATTCGACCTGGACGGCACATTGACTGACTCCGCCATCGGCGTTATCAATGCCTGCCAGTATATGCAGAAAAAAATGGGCATGAAGGTTTGGGATAAAGCCGACCTGAAATTTATTGTTGGCCCTCCCCTGATGAAAACCTTCACAGAAGATTTTTCCATGGACAAGGAAACTGCGGAACAGGCAATGGTGACCTACAGAGAATATTACACCACCATCGGTCTGTTCGAAAACAGCGTTTACCCCGGCATCGAAGAAATGCTGGAAAACCTGAAAGCAAAGGGAAAACGCATGGCAGTTGCCACTTCCAAAAAGGAAGAACTGGCCTTCCGCATTTTGGAGCATTTTGGTATTGCCAAATATTTTGAAGTCATCGGCGGGGACAAGCGAGAAGTGGGCCGAGACAACAAAGCAAAGGTCATCGACTACGTGCTGGAAACCATGGAAGCCAAAAAAGAGGACGTTATCATGGTTGGGGACAGAATGTTTGATATCGAAGGAGCCCATGCCATCGGCATTCCCTGTATCGCTGTGGAATTCGGCTACGGCGACAGAGCGGAATTCGAGGAATACGGCGCAGACTTCATCGCTGCCACCGCAGGGGATGTGGCCGATCTGTTTTAAAAAAAGAAAGGTACTGGATTTTCCAGTACCTTTTTATTTTTTAGAACAGCAGCTCCAGTTCCACTTTCGCCTTTTCGATATCCTGCAGGATGGTTTTCTGCTTTTCATCGAAGAGCAGCTCTTCATTATAGCGATAATATTTTTCGCAGCCGTTTTCGCTGATGAATTTTACACTGTAGAAGTTGGTGGTCAGTTCTGTGATGAAGATGACCATTTCCTGCCCTGCGCCGAAGGTTTCTTCCAGGAAGGCAAAAGCATTGTCCAATGCTGCGGATGCTGCGTCGATGGCATCTTCTCTCTTTTCTGCTTCCGCTGCAAAAAGACCCTTCACCAATTCGAAGGCTTCGTCCTTTTCACGGCAGCCTGCCTTTTTTCCTTCATCAAAGAAGAACTGCAGGCGTTCCCCTTCCCGCAGGCGGGCACGTTCCGCTGTTTTTTCCAGCAAACCCGCTTTTCTTTCGCGGCTAAAGGCTGTTTCTCTTTCTTCAATGAGCCCTGTGAACAGGTTTTCCCAGGGGGTTTCTTTGCAGTAGGGACTTGCAAATCTTTCTTTTAATTCCAGCAATGCGCCATGGAGGCCCGTTACCATCAGGTCCGCTTCGTATGCTTTCTGGAACCCTTCGGAAAGTTTGCTCAACAGCAGACCCATAACGCTCAGGC
>NZ_JAFUMA010000053.1 GCF_017483025.1 Anaerotignum sp.
ATATTCGCCACTTCTCAGGCCCATGTTACCTGCATACAGGTCGATATGGTTATGTTTGTCGGAGGAATATGTACCGGGCAGATATGTATAAGCTGTGTTCAGGTTAGTTGTGTAAGCAACTTTAAAGTTATACTTCTTACTCCACAGACCTGTATCGAAATACTTGATCTGAGCTGCTTTAGGATCGGGCAGTTTATCGTGTACTGTGAACTTATCAAGGGATACATTGGATTCATTGCCTACACCAGTAATGTAGTAATTGATCGTATCGCCCCAAGAGCAAGTCTTAGTATCGGAAGTCTTCTTGATACCAACCATCAGGTTAATAGAAGGATCTTTCGCTACAACGGATACTACCTGACCTTCTTTCTTGATCGTTACTTTCAGAGGGTTAGGATTGATACCGTACCAATCGGGAGCCTGTACCTCTTTCAGTGTATAAGTACCAACTTTCAACTTACTGGAGATAGCTGTGCCATCTGCACCAGTTGTGATTCTATCTACTTCCACGCCATCGGAATCCAGAATACTATATACCGCACCCGCCAGAGGAGTACCGCTATCCCAACCTGTGTTGTTGTTATAGTCCGCAGACAATTTTGTCAGCGCGATTCTACCCATCAGAGGTTTATTCGTCAGCTGAATGATCGTAGGTCTGCCATTGCCTGTGATCTGGAAGTTATAAATCGTTGCATCGCGTTCATAGCCTTCAGGTGCTTTTTCTTCCTGCAGTGTATACCAACCTTCAGGCAGGTTGCTGATGTTGATGATACCGTTTTCGGATGTTTCGTATCTGCCGATGATCGTATGCAGACCGTTCACCATTGTGTTCGCCGCATTTACACCTGCTGCCATAACAGTCTGGCTATAGATACCAGTACCATTATTCAGCGCAGCGATCACGTACACAGCACCTTTAACGGGTTTACCTGTTACAGCATCAGTTTTGATGATCTGAGATACACCCAGAGGATCGTTATAGATCGTTACTGTCTGGTTATTGCTTGCACCTTCAAGGTAAGGGTTTCTGCCGGAGGATACCTGGAAAGTTTTAGGCGCTGCAAGGTTATAGCCTGCAGGAGCTTTCATTTCTTTCGCGATATAGGTACCGTCAGTCAGGTTAGGCAGGTGGATCTGACCGGATCTATCAGTTTCAAATACACCTACTGTTGCCCCGTCGAATGTTGTGATCAGGAATTCACAGCCTTCAATGGGTCTATCTGTAGCGCTGTCCAGCTTCTGGATCACTACGCCGCCTTTTTTGCTGTTTTCAAATGTCACTGTTGTTACTTTGCCGGCACTTACCGTTACAGTCTGAGGGATGGAATTCAGAACATAACCAGCAGGTGCGGATGTTTCGGAAACAACGTATGTGCCACTTGCCAGACCGGAAACCATGATGTGACCATTGGAATCTGTTGTGTATGTGCCAACTTTTTCACCGTTTACTTTTTCAACTTTGAATGTTGCACCCTGCAGAGGATTCTTTGTGTCAGCATCGATCTTGATGATTTCCAGACCGAGGATCTTAGTATTTGTGAATGTTACGGATGTCTGTTCGCCGTCACGAACTACGATATCCTGTTTGTTGTTATCGATCTGATAGCCTTCGGGAGCTTTTGTTTCCAGAATTTCGTATGTACCTTCTTCCAGTACAACATTGATAACACCATTGATATCTGTTGTGTATGTGCCGATCAGTTTACCTGCAGGAGTGCTGCTGGAAACGGATGTGCTTGTGGATGCGCCAGTCTGCCAGATCTGGAACTGTGCGCCTTTCAGAGGAAGACCTGTCTGGCCGTCTTTTTTGATGATCTGAACGCCTTTCAGTTCTTTGTTATAGAAATCCACTGTATAAGTACCTTCGTTATCGATCGTGATCGTCTTGGAATTTACTTCGCTCAGTGCATATCCATCGGGTGCTTTTGTTTCAGTAATGATATATGTACCTTTTTCCAGTTTAGGCAGTGTAATTGTACCTTTTGCATCTGTTGTAAACAGGCCGTTGGAATTGCCTACTACTGTGCCGTCCATATGTTTCACTTCAAATGTAGCACCTGCCAGTGGATCTTTTGTCTTTTCATCGAACTTTCTGATTACCAGATTGCCCAGAGCTTCATTATAGAAGTCAACTTTGAAAGTACCTTTTGTATCCACTTTCACTACCTGAGTAGGATTTTCGCTCAGTGCATAGCCTGCAGGAGCCTGAATTTCTGTTACTGTGTAAGTATCAGCCTTAATATCCCTCAGTGTGATCACACCACTTTCGTCTGTAGTGAATACACCATTGGAACCGCCGGGAACGATCGTGCCGTCAGAATAAGTAATTATAAAAGTTGCACCTTCCAGCAGTGCCTTTGTATCGTCTTCGAACTTACGGATCTGCAGATTTGCCAGTGCATCATTGTAGAAATCTACTGTGAATACACCTTCTGTATCTACCTTGATCGTCTGTGTGGGTGTATCACTGATCGCATAGCCTGTAGGGGCTTTGATTTCAGTCACTTTATAAGTGTCCTGTTTTACACCAGTGATCATGATCACGCCACTATTATTTGTTGTAAAGATACCGTTGGAATCACCAACTACTGTACCGTCGGAGTATGTTACTTTGAACTGTGCACCTGCCAGCAGTTCTTTTGTTTCGGAATCGAACTTACGGATCTGCAGGTTTGCCAGTTTTTCATTATAGAAATTTACCTTAAACACACCGTTTGTGCCTACTTCTACAGTCTGAATGGAGTTTTTGCTTAATGCGTAGCCTGCAGGCGCAGATGTTTCGGTCACTTTATAAGTACCTTCTGCCAGACCGGGGATAGAAACAACACCACTTGCGTCTGTTGTATAATTACCGATCAGTTTACCGCCAAATTCAACACGGAATGTTGCACCTGCCAGAGGCGCTTTTGTTTCGTTGTCAAATTTGTAGATTTCCAGAGTACCCAGTTTTTTGTTATAGAAATCTACTGTATAAGTTTTACCTGTATCGTCGATTTCAATTTTCTGGGAAGGATTAGCACTTACTGCGTAACCTTTAGGTGCTTCTGTTTCTGTAATGATATATGTACATTTATCCAGTTCAGGCAGTGTGATTGTAACGAATGCATCTGTTGTGAAGATACCATTTGCAGAACCAACTACTGTGCCATCGGAATCAGTGATCTTAAATGTAGCACCTTCC
>NZ_JAFUMA010000054.1 GCF_017483025.1 Anaerotignum sp.
AGCCATCTTCCACCAGTTTCTTCATTACGAAGGGTTTGAACAGTTCGATCGCCATTTCTTTGGGCAGACCGCACTGATAGATTTTCAGTTCAGGACCTACTACGATTACAGAACGGCCGGAGTAGTCAACACGTTTACCCAGCAGGTTCTGACGGAAACGACCCTGTTTCCCTTTCAGCATATCGGACAGGGATTTCAGCGCACGGTTACCGGGGCCTGTTACGGGACGGCCGCGACGACCGTTGTCGATCAGGGCGTCAACCGCTTCCTGCAGCATTCTCTTTTCGTTTCTTACGATAATATCGGGAGCGCCCAGATCCAGCAGTCTTTTCAGACGGTTGTTTCTGTTGATTACTCTTCTGTACAGGTCATTCAGGTCACTTGTCGCGAAACGGCCACCGTCCAGCTGTACCATAGGACGGATATCGGGAGGGATAACAGGGATCGCATCCAGGATCATCCATTCAGGCTTGTTGCCGGAAAGACGGAAGCTTTCGATTACTTCCAGTTTCTTGATGATACGAACACGTTTCTGGCCTGTTGTATCCTGCAGCTGTGCTTTCAGTTCTACGGATTCTTTTTCCAGGTCGATATCCTGCAGCAGTTTCTTGATGGCTTCTGCGCCCATAGCTGCTTCGAAAGCATTGCCATATTTATCATAAGCTTCTCTGTATTCTCTTTCTGTCAGCAGCTGTTTGTACTGCAGTTCTGTATCGCCTGCGTCCAGTACGATATAGGAAGCGAAGTACAGAACCTTTTCCAGAGCTCTGGGGCTCATGGAAAGGATCAGACCCATTCTGGAAGGAATACCCTTGAAATACCAGATATGGGAAACGGGAGCAGCCAGTTCAATATGGCCCATTCTCTCACGTCTTACTTTTGCTTTTGTTACTTCAACGCCGCAGCGGTCGCAGACAACGCCTTTGTAACGGATTCTTTTATATTTACCACAATGACATTCCCAGTCTTTTGTGGGCCCGAAAATTCTTTCGCAGAACAGACCGTCCTTTTCAGGTTTCAGTGTTCTATAGTTGATGGTTTCAGGTTTTTTAACTTCACCTCTGGACCATTCATGGATTTTTTCGGGAGATGCCAAACCAATCTTGATGGAATCAAATACGATTCCCTGATCTGTATTCTGTGTGCTCATGGGTTTGTTCTCCTTTCTTATACTTCATCCTCATAGTCGTAATCATCTGCGTCGCCAGCATAATCTTCGGAAAGCAGATCGCTGTTGTCAGCTTCTACGCCTTCTTCGTCGTCAAAGAGGAAATCTCTCATCAGTTCTTCTTCTGCTGTCATTGTACGAGGACGACGGTAGTCATCATCTTCGTAACCGTCGATGTTTACATTCAGATCATCCACATCTTCGATACATTCCTTGATTTCCACTTCTGTCTGGTCTTCGCGCAGCACGCGGATATCCAGAGCCAGGGACTGCAGTTCTTTCAGCAGAACCTTGAAGGATTCAGGAACACCGGGTTCGGGGATGTTTTCGCCTTTAACGATGGCTTCGTAAGTTTTTACACGACCAACGATATCGTCGGATTTCACTGTCAGGATTTCCTGCAGTGTGTAAGCTGCGCCGTATGCTTCCAGCGCCCAAACTTCCATTTCACCGAAACGCTGACCGCCGAACTGTGCTTTACCACCCAGAGGCTGCTGTGTAACCAGAGAGTAAGGACCTGTGGAACGAGCGTGGATCTTTTCGTCTACCAGGTGGTGCAGCTTCAGGTAGTGCATGAAGCCGATGGTTACGCGGTTATCGAAGAATTCACCTGTACGGCCGTCTCTCAGGGAAACCTTACCGTCTCTGCCCAGAGCAACGCCCTTCCATTCTTCTCTATGGTCTCTGTTTGCATACAGTTCATCATAAATGTCGCCATTCAGCAGGGGTTTCCATTTTTCGGAGAATTCTTCCCAGCTTGTGTTGACATAGTCGTTTGCCATTTCCAGTGTATCCATGATGTCGATTTCGTTTGCACCATCGAATACAGGTGTGCTGATCTTCCAGCCCAGTGCTTTTGCAGCCAGGGACAGGTGCGTTTCCAGGACCTGACCGATATTCATACGGGAAGGGATACCCAGAGGGTTCAGCACGATATCCAGAGGACGACCGTTAGGCAGGAAAGGCATGTCTTCTACGGGCAGTACACGGGAAACTACACCCTTGTTACCGTGACGACCGGCCATCTTGTCACCAACGGAGATCTTACGTTTCTGCGCGATGTAAACACGTACCAGCTGGTTTACGCCGGGGCCTACGTCGTCGCCATTTTCTCTTGTGAATACTTTTACATCAACGATGATACCTGTTTCACCGTGAGGTACACGCAGGGAAGTATCTCTTACTTCTCTTGCTTTTTCGCCGAAGATCGCACGCAGCAGTCTTTCTTCTGCTGTCAGTTCTGTTTCACCCTTAGGTGTTACCTTACCAACCAGGATATCGTTGGGGCGAACTTCCGCACCAATGCGGATGATACCTCTTTCGTCCAGGTCTTTCAGTGCATCTTCACCAACGTTGGGAATATCTCTGGTGATTTCTTCAGGTCCCAGTTTTGTATCTCTGGCATCTGCTTCAAATTCACTGATATGAACGGATGTGTAAACGTCTTCCTGCACCAGTTTTTCGCTCAGCAGAACGGCGTCTTCGTAGTTGTAGCCTTCCCATGTCATGAAGCCGATCAGGGGGTTTTTACCCAGCGCCAGTTCGCCTTTGCATGTAGAAGCACCGTCAGCAATGATATCACCGGCTTCTACTCTCTGACCCAGGTCAACGATAGGTTTCTGGTTCAGACATGTGCTCTGGTTGGATCTCTGATATTTGATCAGTTTATATACATCTCTCTGAGAGTTGTCGTTTCTTACAACGATTTCATCAGCGGAAACTCTTTCTACGATACCACTGTTTTTCGCGATGGCGCAGATACCGGAGTCTTTCGCTGTTTTATATTCCATACCTGTACCAACAACAGGAGAATCTGTTACCAGCAGAGGTACCGCCTGACGCTGCATGTTGGAACCCATCAGCGCACGGTTCGCGTCGTCGTTTTCCAGGAAGGGGATCAGCGCTGTTGCAACGGATACCATCTGCTTGGGGGATACGTCCATCAGCTGGATCTGTTTTCTGTCAACTTCAATGATTTCTTCTTTATAACGACCGGATACTTTCTTATGAACAAAGTGGCCTTCTTCATCCAGGGGTTCGTTGGCCTGCGCTACGTTGTAGATTTCTTCTTCATCTGCTGTTACGTAGATGAATTCATCTGTTACGCGGGGTTCGTCGCCGCTCTGGTCTACTTTTCTATAGGGAGCTTCGATGAAGCCGTATTCGTTGATTCTTGCGAATGTAGCCAGTGTATTGATCAGACCGATGTTAGGACCTTCTGGTGTTTCGATAGGACACATTCTGCCGTAGTGAGAATGGTGAACGTCTCGCACTTCGAAGCCGGCTCTTTCTCTGGACAGACCGCCGGGGCCCAGTGCGGACAGTCTTCTCTTGTGTGTCAGTTCGGACAGAGGGTTGTTCTGGTCCATGAACTGAGACAGCTGAGAGCTGCCGAAGAATTCTTTGATCGCAGCTGTTACAGGACGCACGTTGATCAGCGCCTGAGGTGTTACCACTGCCAGATCCTGTGTTGTCATTCTTTCTCTTACAACTCTTTCCATTCTGGACAGACCAATTCTGAACTGGTTCTGCAGCAGTTCGCCAACGGAACGGATACGTCTGTTGCCCAGGTGGTCGATATCGTCTACGTTGCCGTAGCCGTAATCCAGATGGATCACATAGTTGATGGAAGCGAAGATATCTTCCAGTGTGATGTGTTTAGGCAGCAGTTCGTGGATGTTTTCCTTGATGGCTGCTTTCAGTTCGTCTGCTGTTGCGTTTTCTTCCAGCAGTTTTACCAGCATAGGATAGTAAACTCTTTCCTTGATGCCCAGTTCTGCTGCTGTCAGACCAAATTCTTCAATATAAGAATCGATGGCAACAGCCTGGTTGCTCAGGATCTTCACTTTCTTATCTTCTACTGTGATATACAGATGGCTCACGCCTGTATCCTGGATCTGATCACACAGATCGATTGTCAGTACAGTGCCTGCTTCAGCCACTACTTCGCCTGTCATAGGGTCAACCACGTTTTCAGCCAGCACTGCATCGCGGATTCTGTTTCTCAGAGCCAGTTTCTTATTGAATTTGTAACGGCCTACTTTTGCCAGGTCGTATCTCTTAGGATCGAAGAACATACCATTCAGCAGGGAAGCAGAACTTTCTACTGTAGGGGGTTCGCCGGGACGCAGTTTCTTGTAGATCTCGATCAGACCTTCTTCATAGGATTTTGCTGCGTCTTTTTCCAGAGTTGCCAGGATCTTGGGTTCTTCGCCAAACAGTTCGATGATCTCAGCATCTGTGCCAACGCCCATTGCTCTGATCAGAACGGAAACGGGAACCTTTCTTGTTCTGTCAACTCTTACATAAAATACGTCGTTGGAATCTGTTTCGTATTCCAGCCAAGCACCTCTGTTGGGAATGACTGTGGAGGAAAGCAGCTTCTTGCCGACTTTATCGAAATCAGATGCATAATAGATACCGGGGGAACGAACCAGCTGAGAAACGATAACACGTTCAGCACCATTGATGATGAATGTACCTGTTTCTGTCATCAGAGGGAAATCGCCCATGAAGATTTCCTGTTCTTTCAGTTCATCCAGTTCTCTATTGTAAAGTCTTGCCTTCACCTTCAGGGATGCGGCATAAGTCGCGTCTCTTTCCTTGCATTCTTCAATAGAGTATTTGGGTTCGGAATCCAAAGAAAAATCAATAAATTCCAGTATCAGGTTGCCGCTGAAGTCAGTAATGGGGGAAATGTCCTCAAATACTTCTTTCAGACCTTCGTCTAAAAACCACTGATAGCTGTTCTTCTGCACTTCAATCAGGTTGGGCATTTCCAGAACTTCGTTGATCTTGGAATAACTGATTCTGGTTGTGTCGCCAAACTGGAGCGCACGAATTCTGTTTTTTTCCATCTTGTCACCTCTCGTAATCTAAACTGCACCGACAAAACTTGCCGCTGTTATAGCGGAAAAGGAAACGGGATACCCGTTGCGGAAAACCGCAGTTCCTTTTATTTCTTTACCATTGTTGTAAAAAGCGATTGCGTTGTATCTGCATAGCTTTTTTACACAAAAATTTAGAATTCTACAAACAAATCTAGACCTTTGAATACGCTTCCTTTGATCAGAAGCCATGACAAAAGCCTGCTCATTCATAAAATTCTATTCTTGAAAGCCTCGAACCTCGCATCAAAAAACGCCAGGTTCTTATATACCTTGAACAAAAACCACATCATTTTTAACCGTTTACAGGGCATTTTGCCTGTAAAAAGTGCCAATTTCAAAATTTTCTGTTGAAATTTGGTTTTCCCTGTGCTATACTCAGTTGCAACATGGGTTGATGTGCGTGTTCGTCATTTGTGGAGATATTTTACCATAGCGAGCAGGCTCTGTCAAGCCTTTTTTTGTGCCCATTTCCCGAAATTCAGGGCTTTTCACCCCCTGCCCGGAACCCCTTTCCCGGCATCCCTTTTTTCTTTCTCATCTGGCTGTATTTCATTAGATTCTCTGCCTTTTCTGTCATGTTTGACACTTGATTTTCTGTCGAAATTTCAATTTAAACAAAAACCGATTTGTATTTTCTCAAAATTTCATTAGATATTTTTTATTTGCCTATCTCAAAAAATCGAAACTTTGTGAAATATTTTTGTACTTTTTTTCGTACAATCCCACTTTTCTTTACTTCCGCTCCTTTTCCTGTTAAACTGATTGGTATGATTTTTAGAAAAGAGGCGACTCATTTGAAACAAAACTACCAGTTGGTGCTGGAAAAGACCATTCAGGAACTGCAAAAGGAAGGCAAACGCCCTTCTCTGCTGTTGCATAGCTGCTGCGGCCCCTGCTCTTCCTATGTGATGGAATATCTGGCACAGCATTTTGATATCACGATTTTTTACTACAACCCCAATATCACCCCCGAAGCGGAATTTCGTTTTCGCGCAGAGGAACAGGAACGTCTCATCGGTGAGATGGGTCTGGGCGTAAAATACCTTTTGGGAAAATATGACCCCGAGCTTTTCTTCGCACTGGCAAAGGGCCACGAATCTGACCCAGAAGGCGGCGAACGTTGCTTCAAGTGTTACCGCCTGCGTCTGGAAGAGGCGGCAAAAGCTGCGAAGGATGGCGGATTCGATTATTTCACCACCACCCTTTCCATCAGCCCTCACAAAAATGCACAGGTACTGAATGAATTGGGCAAAGAAATTTCTGACGAATACGGCGTATCCTATCTTTTCTCCGATTTTAAAAAGAAAAACGGCTATCGTCGTTCCTGCGAGCTTTCCGTGGAATATAACCTCTACCGCCAGGACTACTGCGGCTGCCCCTATTCCAAAGCAGAAGCAGAAACCAGAAAGGAGGTTCGCCAATGACACAAAAAAATAAAGGGGTCTGCTGTATCCTGCTTTCCTCTTTCTCCTTTGCATTGATGAATATGTTCGTACGCCTGTCGGGTGACCTGCCCTCCATCCAGAAGAGCTTCTTCCGCAATTTTGTAGCAATGCTTTTTGCTCTGATGATTTTGCTGAAGGAACGCCCTGAAATCAAGCTGGATAAGGATTCCAAGAAATTCCTGTTCCTTCGTTCTTTCTGTGGCACCATCGGCATCCTCTGCAATTTCTATGCTGTAGATCATCTGGTGCTGGCGGACGCTTCCATGCTGAATAAGATGTCCCCCTTCTTTGCCATCCTGTTCGGCATCCTGATATTGAAAGAAAAGATCAACCTGTTTCAGGGACTTTGCGTGGTAACTGCTTTCACAGGCACCCTCTTTGTTATCAAACCCAGCCCTTCCAATCTGGCGTGCTTCCCAGCCCTGATCGGTTTGTTGGGAGGTCTGATGGCAGGTATGGCATATACCTATGTGCGGGCATTGGGTACCCGCGGGGTAAAAGGGCCTTTCATCGTATTCTTTTTCTCTGCCTTCTCCTGCGTATGCACTCTGCCTTATCTGATTTTCTGCTTCCATCCCATGACGATGGCGCAGTTGGGCACCCTGCTTCTGGCAGGTCTGGCGGCAGCCGGCGGTCAGTTCACCATCACAGCAGCCTATACCTACGCCCCCGCCCGTGAAATTTCTGTTTACGATTACAGCCAGATCATTTTCTCGGCCATCCTCGGCTTCTTCGTTTTCGGACAGGTTTCCGATGCTTTCAGCTGGCTGGGCTATATCATCATCACTTCCACTGCGGTAGCCATGTTCATCCGCAATAACCGCCATCCTGCCTGATTGGAGATATTTATGTTATTAGAAAGAACCTTTGAAACATTAAAAAGGATAGGAAACGAGCGGTTGCAGCTTCCTATCTTCTACGAAAGCCCCGTTTCCCTGCGCTTCGAAACCGGCGATCCAGCTTTGGAAATCTTTCTGGATGAGAAGCACCTGAACCCACGCTATCTGAAAAGCGCGCAATGGCGCGCCTCCTTCTTATATGAAAAAACGGCGCCTTTTGATACGCTGTTATGGGTGCTGTATCGTACACCCGATCTGGAAACGGACGTAGATGATATCATTGAAAAATTTTGTCGACTGACCCGCCTACCTTCCCCCGCGGAAGTATATCAGCAGGAAGTGACCACAGCAAACGAAGAGCCCATGACCCGCATCCTGCTTTTCTGGGATATGGAACAAACGCCGCCAAAGGTAGCACCTCTGCTGGAAGCCATTATGTCCTGCGATTTCAAGGGGCTTGGCTTTCGAGAATTATCTTCCGCCATATTTTTCTTCGATACCAACCGCCATCTTCTGCTCCATCCTTATGACGACCGCGGCGTCGATGTAGTCGGCGAAACCACGGAGGATATCCGTTTTCTTTACGAAGACTGCCGCAACTGGCTTCTTGATTACGATATCGAACGGATGCGAAATATATTTGAACAATCAAAAAAGCCCTGAATTCAGGGCTTTTTTCTTATTGTAATCCATCCTGACATTTCCGCACTACTTCCCCCATTTCTTCTTTCGAAAGGGTCAGCAGAAAATGTCCTGCATCATAATAATTTAATTTATCAATATTGATCAGAAAATCTTCGAATCGCACTGTCACCTATTCCCCTTCAGCGATACCAAGCGCAGCGTACCATTCCTACACCTGCAGTCCATGATGTGCCACAGGCACACTCATTTTATCGCCACCCTCTTTGCATTATAGCATAAAAAAAGCCTTCTTTCGAGGGCTCTCATTTTCCATACAAAAGGAAAAGGGACGGATTTCTCCGTCCCTTTTGAGTTTGCTTAATCTAAACGTTTTGCGTAATCAAACGTATTGTGAGCAATTAAGGTATTTAATTATACCAGACCCTGAGCCATCATAGCTGCAGCTACTTTCTTGAAGCCAGCGATGTTAGCACCAGCTACCAGGTTGTAGCCCAGGCCTGCGCCTTCAGCTGCTTCTACAGAGATCTTGTGGATGTTTTTCATGATGCCTTTCAGTTTTTCATCAACTTCAGCACCATCCCAGCTGTATCTCATGGAGTTCTGAGCCATTTCCAGAGCGGAAACTGCTACACCACCAGCGTTAACTGCTTTAGAAGGAGCAACGATCATGCCGGGTTCAGCCATAGCGCGAGCCAGACCTGCGTTTGTTGTAGGCATGTTAGCTACTTCGATGTAGTATTTTGTGCCGTTAGCAATGATCTGTTCGATTTCGGGAACATCCAGTTCGTTCTGGTATGCAGCGGGCATGCAGATGTCTACTTTCTGGCCCCAAGGTTTCTGTTTAGGGAAGAATTCAACGCCAAATTTGTCAGCATAGTCCTGAGCACGGTTTCTACCGGAGTTTCTCATTTCCAGCATGTAGTTGAATTTTTCTTCTGTTGTGATACCATCGGGATCGTAGATGTAGCCGTCGGGACCGGACAGTGTAACAACTTTACCGCCCATCTGAGCTACTTTCATAGCGATACCCCAAGCTACGTTACCGAAACCGGACATAGCTACTGTTTTGCCTTCGAATGTATCGCCACAGTGTGTCAGTACTTCGTTAGCATAGTATGTAGCGCCGTAACCTGTTGCTTCGGGTCTGAACAGGGAGCCGCCGTATTCCAGACCTTTGCCTGTCAGTACGCCGTTTTCCCAGCAGCCTTTGATTCTCTTGTACTGGCCATACAGGAAGCCGATTTCTCTGCCGCCTACGCCGATGTCACCAGCGGGAACGTCAACGTCGGGACCGATGTGTCTGTACAGTTCTGTCATGAATGCCTGGCAGAATCTCATGATTTCCATATCGGATTTGCCGTTGGGGTTGAAGTCGGAACCACCTTTACCGCCGCCGATAGGCAGACCTGTCAGGGAGTTTTTGAAGATCTGTTCAAAGCCCAGGAATTTAACTACGCCAGAGTATACGTTGGAAGCGAAACGCAGACCACCTTTGTAGGGACCGATAGCGGAGCTGAACTGTACTCTGAAACCTCTGTTTACCTGTACTTTGCCAGCGTCGTCAACCCATGTTACTCTGAAGGAAACCTGTCTTTCGGGTTCAACCAGTCTTTCCAGCAGACCCATTTTTTCATATTCGGGGTGCAGTTCTACTTCTTTTTCGATGGAAGCGAATACTTCTTCTACTGTCTGGATGAATTCGGGTTCATGTGCGTCACGTGTTTTAACCTGTTCGATTACGCGTTCAATATAAGCGTTCATAACTCTATGACCTCCTATTGTGTATAGATTAACAATAATTTTTTCCCACACGGTTAAAATGCGGGGTTTGCCCCATGCGGTCAGGGCAAAAATGAAGAGAAAACTTTGCGGATGCGCTTCTGTTTTTTAGGAACATAGCTCACCCACTCGCTTCTTTCCGACAATATTATAACACATATTTTGAACTTGTGTAGTATTTTTTTCAAGTTTTGGGATAATTTTTACACAAATTTTCCCTTCAAAAATTATGCAAAAAAACGTTTCTAAATTTTTTCCGTCATTTGTTCTGAAAAGGATCTGTTTCCACGGAATTTTCTCAACATTTCGCACAGATGGCATCAAAAAACCCGCATTTTTTCCCGTACAAGGACACCTTATACCCCCTGTCTTCCCCTTAAGAAATTGTTATTTGTGTGTCACTCTTAAAATTTATTTCAGTGACAAGTATTTTGAACAGAAAAGAAAAGCGCCCCATTTGGGACGCAATTTTCCTTATTTCTTTTTGAATAATCCGCCAATATCAAAGCCGCGTTTTTCCTGGTGTTCCTCTTCGCCGCCTTCGGAAATGAATTCGATATAACGACCTGTGCCGATGGCTACGCAGCTGACTGCATCCTCCGCCACCATGGCGTGGATGCCCGTTCTGCTCTGGATCAGTTTATCCAAACCATAAAGCAGGCTGCCGCCGCCGGTCATAACGATACCTCGTTCAAAAATATCCGCCGCCAGTTCAGGGGGTGTGCGTTCCAAAACGCCATGCACCGCTTCCGCAATGGCTTCCACAGATTCCTGCAGTGCTTCCAGCATTTCATCGGATGTTACAGTAAAGTTTTTAGGCAGCCCCGTGATCAGATTTCTGCCACGTACATCCAGTGTAACGGGAATGGTACGTTCAAAAGCCGTACCGATCTTGATCTTCAGTTCCTCTGCCGTTCTTTCACCGATCAAAACGTTGTGTTTCTTTCTCATGTAACGGATGATAGCATCATCGAAATTATCCCCCGCAATTTTCAGGGAATGGCTGACTACTGTACCTCCCAGGGAAATGACCGCAATATCTGTCGTACCGCCGCCGATATCCACCACCATACTGCCGCAGGCACGGGAAATATCGATACCGGAACCGATAGCTGCCGCAATGGGTTCTTCGATGATATGCACACGTCTTGCCCCAGCCTGACGGGTCGCGTCTTCCACGGCTCTTTTTTCCACTTCTGTAACGCTGCTTGGTACGCAAACAGCAATGGTAGGCTTCATAAAAGAGCGCTTGCCCATGGCCTTTTCAATGAAATACTGCAGCATTTTTTCTGTCACTTCATAATTGGAGATAACGCCCTCGCGCAAAGGGCGGATGGCAACGATATTGCCGGGAGTTCTGCCCAGCATACGTCTTGCTTCTTCGCCCACAGCCAGAATGGTATTGCTGTCCTTATCGATGGCAACAACGGAAGGTTCGCGGATCACGATACCCTGCCCTTTGATATATACCAGAACAGTGGCAGTCCCCAGGTCGATGCCGATATTTTCGCCGAAACTCATAAAATTAAACATACCGCCGCTCCTTTGTTCCTCAAACTTTTTCCTGTGTCTTTTTTCAGTATACTGGAATCTTTTGCCCTTGAAAAGCCGTTTATCAAAAAATTTAAGAAATTTCTTCTTATTTATTCTTCCTATTTAATAAAAAGAACTATTTAAACAGGAATGAATCTTTTTTATCTGATTTCTCTCTGCAGTGTTTCGATGCCCTTTTGCAGTTGGATGTCTTCTCCCGCAGGAATCTCTGTCAAAGCTGTGCTCAGATATTTTTCCGGCAGCTGCACCACTTCATCCGGCTCAATGCCCACACCATGGATAGATGTGCCATTGGGGGTGTAATATTTCTGGATGGTGATATTCAAACCAGAACCATCAGGCAATGTAAACAACCGCTGCACCAGTCCCTTGCCAAAGGTCTGCGTACCGACCAGCGTGCCTCTGCCTGTATCCTTCACCGCACCGGCAAAAATTTCCGATGCGCTGGCACTGTTTTCATTCACCAGCACCACCAACGGAATGTCCAGATACTCGCCGTCGCATTTCAGGTCATTGCGGTTCTCATTTTTATCTAAAGTATAGACCATAGTGCCTTCCGGCAGCAATTCTTCCCCGATCTCATATACAGATTTCACCAGACCGCCGGGGTTATCCCGCAGATCCAGGATCAGCCCTTTCATGCCTGCTTTCTGCAAGGCATCCAGTGCTTCTTTGAACTGGGTATAGGTGTTTTCTTTAAAACCCGTAAGGGAAATATAACCGATAGTTCCGTCTATCATACGGCTGGATACGCTTTCCAGAACCACTGTGGTTCGCTCCATGGTAAATTCCAAGGTCTCTCCTGTGCTTCTACGCAGCACCTGAATCGTCACTTCCGTGCCATGCTCCCCGCGGATCTTTGCCGCCACATCAGAAATAACCTTTCCCCGCATATCCTCACCATCCACACCAATGATGACATCGCCGGCCATCATGCCCGCCGTCTCCGCAGGCTGTCCCGCCATCACGCTGCTGATGATGACTTCCCCCTCCTGGGTGCTGTAAACTTCAATACCGACACCATCAAAATTACCATTGGAATTTTCCATATACTGATCCAGGCTGTCCTCCGTCAGGTAATATGTATATCTGTCCCCAACGCCGGCCATCATGCCCGCATAGAGCATCTCCTCCACTTGCCCCTCATCCAGTTCATCCACATAATATTTATCCAGATAGCTTTGGATGATATCCGCTTTGACCTCCCGGCTCATGCTGATCTGAAAGGGCAGTACATGCCAGGGGATGATGCGGCAGATAGGCTTCCATGCAACGCTCACCAGAAGCACCAGCATCAGTGCCGCCCCAAAGCCTTTCCAAAAATCCTTTCGTTTCACGTTCATCGCCTCATTTTTCTCAGACTTTCTTTATCCTATGTTTTTTCAAAAGGAATTATCCTATTAGAAAAGAGGAAGTAGTTTCTTCCAAAACACTTCCCCTTTTGTTTCGTTTTTATTCTGTTTCTTATACACGCAAATGCTTACGGATAGAAGTAACGCTGCCGATTACCCCCAGCGCTACACCAAATACGATGCCGAAGGGGAACAGGAAACCAAATACATCACCAGTCAGCTTAAACTGAATGAATTTGATCACGGGCAGATATTCAAAGATAGCACTTGTCACCTTTGCATAAATCGGGAACCCGAGGATCAGAGGCACCAGAGCGCCAACCACACCAATGATGATACCTTCCACGATAAAGGGCCAGCGAATGAACCAGTCTGTGGCACCCACGTATTTCATGATGTTGATCTCGATACGTCTGTTCATAACAGAAATACGGATGGTATTCATAATGATCATAACGGAGATCGCTCCCAGCAGCAGCATAACGATGACGCTGGCTGCACTGAAGATACGGCTTGCCTTCATCAGCAGTTCTGTTTCCGTCTGACCATGGCGCACGTTATCGATACCGTCTACATTTTCCAGAGCAGTCAGAACGCCGTTCTGGTTTTCGATCTTATCCAGAGAAATCTGGAAAGAATGGGACAGTGGATTGTTTTCCTCATCCAGCCCTACAAAAATATCTTCCTCAGCACCCCAGTCCACCTTCAGCTCATCCAAAGCATCCGTAGGAGAGATATACTGCACGTTTTCCACGTGGTCGATCTTGCTGATCTCGTTTTTCATATTTTCGATCTGTTCCCCTGTCAGTTCCCCCTTCAGGAAAACAGAGATACCGATGGAATCCTCCATCTGATCAAGCATATACTGGAGGTTGCTCCCTACGCAGTAGGAAAAAGATAAAATAGAGATACAGGCAGCAACGGCAACCATGGAAGCCATGGTCATCAGCATGTTCTTTTTCAGACCGCTCAAGCCCTCTCTCAAAAAGTATTTGATTGTACTAGGCTTCATCGCTATAACCACCTTTTTCAATATCTCTTACAATATGACCCTTATTCAGTGTAACAACACGCTTCTGCATGGCGTCTACGATATCTCTCGCATGGGTTGCCATAACGATGGTCGTACCACGTTTGTTGATATCATCCAAGAGCTGCATGATACCATCGGCTGTTTCAGGGTCCAGGTTACCTGTAGGTTCGTCACAGATCAGGATAGGGGGGTTATTTACGATGGCTCTTGCCAGGGCAGTTCTCTGCTGTTCCCCGCCGGAAAGCTGGTTGGGATAGCTTCTGCCCTTTTTCCCCAGACCTACCAGAGAAAGCACCGCGGGTACGTTTCTGCGGATAATTCTGCCGGGGGCCTCGATGACACGCATGGCGAAGGCCACGTTTTCATATACTGTCTTATTGGGCAGCAGGCGGAAATCCTGGAACACTACGCCCAGATTGCGGCGCAGATATGGAATCTGCTTTCTGTTCAGGTCATTTGTTTTCACTCTGTTGATGATGATATCCCCTTCGGTAGGGTCCAGCTCCTTCAGCAGGAGCTTCATCAGTGTGGATTTACCGGAACCGCTGGAACCAACGATGAATACGAATTCACCTTTGTTGATGTGCAGGTTGATATTTTCCACGCCTGTAGAACCATTGGGATATACTTTTGTTACGTTATTCATATGGATCATAACGTATCTCCCTCTTTCTGAAAATTTTACTATTTTTATAAAAATCCGATGGATTTCTTCTTTTTTCGTCTTTACACAGTAGTATATTATATCATAACGAAACAGCGGGAACAAGGGGCATAATTCTCACAAATAAGCAGATTTTGTTAAAAAAACCTTAATTTTCTATTTTTTCATAAAAAAAGGGCGAGAAAACACTCGCCCTCATTGTTTTTATGCAATTATAAGCGGAAGGGTTCGGGAAACAAAGCGTTTCCTGAACGAAACCCACAGGAGGAATTCACTTCCTTCGAGGAGAACAGATCTGTTCATACTTCTGTCTATCCCGTCAAAATCCTGATTTTGACCAACGGAGAGCGAAGCTACCCGTTAATACGCCATTCTGTCCATGTAAATCATGTACTTGCTTACCATCAGCGTGATCTTGAAGATGATCGCATCGTCAAAGTTTCTCAGATCCAGCCCTGTCATCTTCTGCAGCTTATCCAGTCTGTAAACCAGTGTATTTCTGTGGATATACAGCTGACGGCTGGTTTCGGATACGTTCAGGTTGTTTTCGAAGAATTTATTCACTGTTGCCAGTGTTTCATCGTCGAAGTCATCCATTGTCAGGCCGTGCAGCACTTCTTTAATGAACATACGGCACAGAGGCAGAGGCAGCTGATAGATCAGACGACCGATACCCAGTTTTTCGTAGTTCACGATATATTTGTCTGTTTCGAAGATCTTGCCAACTTCCAGAGCCATTTTGGCTTCCTTATAGGAACGGGAAACGTCCTTCAGATCGCTTACGATGGTGCCGCTGGAAATATAAACATGGCTGTTTGTTTCCGCGTTCAGTGTTTCTTCGATGGTTCTTGCAATGCGGTCGATCTCTTCCGCTGTTTCCTTGTCACGCAGTTCTTTTACCAGAATGATGCTGTGTTCATCCACTGCAGTTACGAAATCCTTTGTTTTTGCAGGGAAAATGCTGCGCACGATCTCTACCACGTTCATTTCCTTATCAATATTTGTTTCGATCAGGTAAACGATGCGGTGTACGTTATTTTCGATGTGCAGTTTTTTCGCACGGCTATAGATATCCACCAGCAGCAGGTTATCCAGCAGCAGGTTTTTGATGAAATTGTCTTTATCGTATCTTTCCTTATATGCAACCAGCAGGCTCTGGATCTGGAATGCGGCGATCTTGCCGATCTGATAGCCGGATTCATCCTCGCCCTTTACCTGGATCACATATTCGGGCACGCCGTTATCGTAAATTTTAAAATACTGATAGCCCAGGATCAGCTGGCTTTCCGCAGGGGAACTAATGAAATTTTCAACAGCGTCGATCTGACGACCGATCATATTTTCTTCTGTAGTGGCAATTACCTTGCCTTCCTTTTCCACTACGCTCAATTCTTTGCGTGTAATGCTTTTCAGTCCATCAATGGTACTCTGCAAAATTTGATTTGAAATCATCGTCCTCACCTCAATACTTTTTCTGTTTCCTTCCCAACGAATTCTTGTCTTTTTTTACTGTAAAAATTGCCTAAAAACCTCTTTTTGCGGAAGTATCAAATTCACCTAAGCCCATTTTATAACAAAATGACAAAAAAAGAAAGAGGAAAGTGTAAAAAAACAGTAAAAATCTCTTCCAACTTGATTTTTACATAAAAACAGGGCCCGTTTTTTATGGAAACTGACCCTTGATTTCCTCTGATTGGGACAAAAAAAGTATATTTCCATGCCAAATCAAACGTCATTTTTTACTTTCCCGAGAAGCCCTTACCCAAAACTTCCCGGATATCTGTCAAAAGGAAAAAGGCGTTTCGGTCGATATTCATAATAATGCTTTTGGCCAAGTGGACCTCTTTTTGCGAAAAAACACAAAAGAGCACTTCCCGTCCTTCTCCCGTGTACTTTCCCGTTGCTGAAAACGCCGTCACCCCTCTGCGCAATTCTGACAAAAGGGCCGCTGCGATCTCTTCATTTTTATCGGAAATGATCCATGCTGCCTTGGCATAATTCGTCCCCTCTATCACCCAATCAATAAACTGATCGGTGATATAGACAGCCAAAATCGCGTACAATCCCAGTTCCACGCCGAATAGCCCGATCCCTGCCAGAATGATCGCGGCATCCAGAATAAAAATAAATTTTGAGACGGAAATAGAGCGGAATTTCATATTTAACAGGGTCGCCGCCAGCTCCACACCGCCCGTTGTAGAATCCGCCGAAAGCACTAGCCCCAGCCCAACGCCCAGGGCTGCCCCGCCATAGACCGCTGCCAGGAGAGGATCACTGCTGTATAAGGGAAAGAAGCCCTCTACAAACAGCATCAGAGAAAACAACACTGCCGTCAGGGCGCTGCGCCCCACAAATGCCCTGCCTTTCAGCTTCCAGGCAATCAAAAAAAGAGGGAGGTTCCCCACGATGTTCACGAACCAAAGGGGTATATGCACGCCAAACCGTGCCGATGTCCATTCATCCAGCATAATGCCGATGCCAGTGATGCCGCCGGCGACTAAGTCCGCATGTTCGAAAAACCCCTCTGCGCCAACAGCCATCAAGGCCGTACCGGCGATCAGACAGAACCAGTCCCTCTTTTTTAAATTCATCATATCCTCACGTCCCTTTCAGGACGCTTTTCTTTTACGCCTTGCGTCCCTTTGTTTTCAGGACTGTCAGCGCAAATTTAGGCAGCCGCATCATGCGTCTCCATCTTGTAGGCTGTGTGATAAGGCGGTGGAACCATTCCAGACCAAGCTTCTGGAAGATCTTTGGCGCTCTCTTCACATTGCCCGCCATTACGTCGAAACTGCCGCCAACGCCGATGGCTACCTTTGCCCCAACCAGACGGATATTATCATAGATCCATTTTTCCTGCTTGGGTGCGCCCAATCCTACTAACAGTATGGACGGAGATTTTGTTTTTATGTCCTGGATGATTTTCTTTTCTTCTTTTTCATCGAAGTAACCATTATGGACACCAACGATTTTCAAACCAGGATATTTTTTCATCATTTTTCTTGCCGCTGTGGAAGCCACACCGGGGGCGCCGCCAAAGAAATAGAAGGTTTCCCCTGTCGCCGCCAGTTCAGCCATCAGGTTCTGGGTCAGGTCATAGCCTGCCACACGTTCTGTCAGGCGGGTCTCGCTGTATTTAGATGCCCATACAACGCCGATGCCATCAGGAACGACCATATCCGCTTCCTTCAGAATATTCATCAGCTCTCTGTCCTTCTGGGCTTCCATAACGATCTCGGGATTGGGTGTGCAAATGAAGTGCTGCCCCTCTTCTGTCAGCATTTTTTTCGCCTTGGCTACCGCCTGCTCCATTGTCACTGCATCAAAAGGTACCCCTAATACATGTGTTTTTTTACTCATACCAAACACCCCTTTTATTTCTTTCTGCGTTCCAACAGTTTTACCAGATATTTTTCATTTCTGTGGGCCATCTTTTCCAGTTCTCTTTCCTTCTGTTCCAGCTTCGCCACATAAGTATCCTTGTTATTGATAACATCATCCACCAGCGCCAGTGTTTCCCCTTTGTCAAATTCCTTCAGCTTGCCGCCGCTGGGCATATCCAGTTTTTCCAGATAATATTCGATCTTGGGATCGTAAATGAAGCCGATGAGAGGCACCCGCTGTCTTGCAGCAAAGATCAGTGTATGCAGACGCATGCTCAGGATGAAATCTGCCTGGGAAATGATACCCATTACTTCGTAGGGAGAATAGTTGCCCTTTAAAATATAAGCATCCTGCTTCATTTTCTTGCGTACTTTTTCGCTGACAGTGATATCATGGGGCATCTGCATGCCCAGGAACACGATATTTCTGTTATATTTATCCACGATGGTATCACACATTTCCGCAAAGTTGCCAATGAATTTATCCATATCTTTCCAGTTCCGCACGGAAACCACCACTACGGGCTTATCCATAGGCACACCTTCTTCCCTCAGGATGGCCCGGGCTTCTTCCCCGCTGATACCATCCATAGTAAATACAGGGTCAGCTGTAACAAAGCACTTCTTGGGATTTACACCCATGGAAAGGAGTTCTTCATAGGAATTTTCTTCTCTCAGGGTGATCAGGTCTGCCTTATTGACCACCTGCTTTACCAGTCTGCGGTTGGTCTTGCCGGAAACAGGGCCGATGCCGTTGGCATAGAGCATTACCTTTTTACGCATCATCTTCGCCGTCGCTGTAATGGATAGATAATACATCAGGGAGCGGGTGGAAGTGCTGTCCTGCAGGAGAGAACCGCCGCCGGAAAGAAGCACATCGCATTTTCTGATGGCATGGAACACATCTCGGAAACCAAAACGGTAAACCGCTTCAATGCCGTATTTTTCCTTTGTTTCCTCAGGCTTATTGGACAAAACAGTGATGTGGTAATTATCGCCCATTTCCTGAATATTTTTATGCATAGAAAGCATGATGGCTTCGTCGCCTGTGTTGTTGAAGCCATAGTAGCCGCTCATCACCACATTATACTGGGGCACATGGCTTTCCTTCCATGCCGCATTATAGGCACGAACGCAGTCCCCTGCCATTTTTGTTACGGAATAATATTCAAAGATGACCTGTCTGCCGTAAGCACCCATTTTCTGGCGTTCTTCGTCTGTCAGATCGTTGAAGGCATGTACCACATCTCTGTAGAGCAGTTCTTCACTGGAAAGCTCACAGCCACGACAGCAGAAGTTATTTTCCTGGGCCAGTTCCAGTTTATCCTCTGCAAACAGACCGATATAGCCTTCGTTGCCGGCAACGATAACGGGTTTTTCCGCCGCCATGGCTTCCAGAGCCGCACGGCTTACGCCAACGAATACATCACCCACAGCTACCAGTTCATTGATGTCTGTTCTGCCGCCTGTCATGGTGATACATTCTCTGCCGATGGTTTCATTGGCTTCCTTTGTTTTTTCTACCAATTCATCATATACATCACCGCCGCCGACGATCAGCATACGCAGGCCGGGAATGGCTTTCGCCAGCTTAGGCCCCAGGGCGATCAGCTGTCTTGCCACCAGGGCGCGGCTTTCGTCCATACGGCTGACATACACCAATGTAGGTTCTTCTTCCTTCAGGCCAAATTCTGCACGAATTTTAGACTGGTCTGTGTTGGGAGAGAATTTTTCTGTATCGATGCCGTTGATGGTCACGAAAATATCTTCATAACGCACACGATAGTTTTCCATCAGATAATCACGAATATCATCGCTGACCGCAACCACCTTCTGGCCCCAGTTGGAAATATATTTCAGGCCCATGCCTGTATAAAATACCCAGTGGGCAGATGTTACGAAAGTGAATGTATTCTTCATGGTCGCCTTCAGAAGACCGCAGACGAAGCTGGGGATTCTGGCATGGGAATGGACGATATCCACTTTTTCTTTCTTGATGATCTTTCCCAGCATGAAATAGGATCGAGCCATTTTGAATACGTTTCTCTGGTTCAGGGGCACCTGATAATGTTTGATGCCTGCTTCCGCCAGTTCCTTTTCATAGACGCCCCCGTTGGAAGCAACGATGATGTCATAGCCCTGTTTTTTCAGTTCCTTGGAAAGTTCCACAACGTGGGTCTCCGCCCCGCCGATCTCCAGCCCCATCAGAGCCATCAAAATTTTATACTTCTTCATGTTTTAACCCCCACTTATTCGCTGATGCTTGTGATCTTCATAACGGGTTTCGCATATTTTGTCACCACATTCATTTCAGAATTGGCTTTCATTTCCACAACGCCTTCCACGAAATAGCCCTCTTCCTTTTCAATGACAGGGCCTTCGATGGTCAGTGTGATGCTGTAATAATCAGGGTATTCCACTTCTGTCACACTGCCATTATCGGCGATCACACTTTTCATGTAAGGTTCATGGCTCACACCAGTAATGGTACCGATGCAGATGCCCGTTTTTTCATCGTAAACCTTGTCCCCTTCATGGAGAGCATTGACTGTCGCCATACGTACCTCATCAATGAATGCTGTATAGGCTCTCTGTTCTTCGGAAGCATCCACCCCGGAGGATTCTGTTTTGTTCACCACGCCGAATTTCAGCACCGCAACCGCGGCCAGCACGATCACAACTACGATAATGAGGATATCTACAATATTAGGTTTTCTCTTTGCCATATCACTCACCATCCCTTACTTCCACAACAATGCCCTTGAAAGCATAGCCTTTGCCTTTGACATTCAGTTCCATGCCGACCTTTACCGTTGTGCCTTCCACTGTGATGTCTTTTTCTGTTTCTGTACCATTGCCTTCAATGGTCACGTAAATGTTATCGTAATTTTCCACAGGCACTTTTTCATATTTGCCTGTAGCTCTGTTGAACATGGTTTCTGTGAAAGGTTCCACCGTTACGTCCTTAACCACGCCCAGATACGCAGAAGTGGAGCTGTTGTAAGCATTGCCGCCTACCACAGGGAAATTGCCTGTTTCATCCAGCACTTCCTGCCCCATCACCACATAGGAATAGATTTTTGTTTCCGCCGCTGTATCCGCCCCGTCATTGCCGCCCAGGAACATCTTCGCCCCGACGATGCCGACCACGATGACCAGCAGGATCAATATGATATCCACGATATTGAAAATACCGAATAATTTCTTACTTTTCATTTTCTTGCCTCCAGATAGAGTTTTTCAATTCTTCTTGTCATCTTATCCGCCAGGAAGGTGCTTTCCGCATCCTTCTTCGCCTGTTCGCCAAAGGCTTTGCGTTTTGCATCATCCGCCAGCAGTTCTTCTAAGCAGTTGGCCAAAGCGTCGCTGTCGCCAATGGGAATCAAAAAACCATTTTCGCCGTGTTTGATGACTTCTGCCACGCCGCCGCTGTCAGTGCCCACCGCAGGAATGCCTGCGATCATGCTTTCCAGAATGGACAAACACAATGCTTCCGCCTTAGATGTGATGACTGCGATATCCAGTGCCGCTTCGATTTTTTCTACATCCTTTAAGAAGCCTGTAAAAGTCACATTTTCACTGATGCCCAGTTCTGCAGCCCTTCTTTCCAGTTCCTCTCTTAAACTGCCGTCGCCAATGACATAGAATCGCACATCCTTACGGTTTTCCAGCACTTTTTTCGCACCCTCTAAGAATGTTTCATGGTCTTTGACTTCTTCCAGTCTGGCAACCATGCCAACAGCCTTTTCGCCTTCTTTACCGCCGAAGGAAGCCAGCAGGTCTGCTTTTTCTTCTGCCGAAGGGATAGGGATACGTTCAATGCCATTATAAACCACTGCGATCTGTTCAGGATGGGTACCGCCGTGTACCATACTGCGGCGAACCGCTCTGCTGACCGCAATAATTTTATCGCTGAAAGTGGCATTGACTCCTCTGCGGATGATCTTTTTAGGCAGGGGGCCGGGGGCAGATTCCATGCAGTGCTTCGTATTGAAAATCTGCGGCACCAGAGCCACTCTTGCCGCCATACGGGCTGTCATGCTGGCATGGGTGTGTACGATATCCGGTTTTTCCTGACGGAACACCTTCACCAGTGCTTTCATGGCCTTTTTGTCGAAGGACTTGTCCTCCATCTCTTCCATGGCAATAACAGGAACATCCAGTTCCTCTACCGCAGGAAGGAGCAGGCTGTCATGGGGCAGAACGACCTTTACCTCAAATTTGTCTCTATTATGATATTTCAAATAATACAGCAGCCAGCGCCCCGCGCCGCCGATGTTTCTGTCCGTCAATACATGGAGGACTTTCATTTTTTTCTCCATCATCTTTCCTCCGTTTCTCTTTCGCCCTTCTTTTCACCGACGCGCACTGCTGCCATGCCAATGCCGATAAAGCACCAGAAGAACAGCACGATGCGGTAATCGAACCAAAGGTGGTCTGTGATGCCCTGCAGCAAAAGCCCCGCAAAGCCGCCGAAAACTGCCCCCAAAAGGAACTTGAATCGTTTCGGCACAACTCTCATGGCGCTGTACAGCTTCTGGAAGAAGAAGATAAACAGCAGCACCATCACGATGAAACCAATCACACCCAGTTCGATAAATTCCTGCAGGAACAGGTTATGGGCGTGATATGCATTCGCCGCCTCAAAGGAGAACAGCGGATAGATCTGATTGAAAGCGCCGACGCCGATACCCGTCGCCCAGTAATGACGAATAATATCAAAGGCCGCGCTGTAAATAGACATTCGATAGAGGGACGAAGAGTCGCTCATGGTAACAGAGCTTGCCAGTCTCGCCCAAAGACTTGCCGGCAGGATGAAAGGCATCATCAGAAGCAGGATAATGCCCAGAGGAATGAGTCTCTTTTCGGAAAGCAAAACAAACAGCCCTGCAGAGAACATCAGCCCCAGCATCGCCCCACGGGAACCCGTTGCCACCAGACCAAGGCAAATGACACCAAAGCAAGCCGTATAATACAATCTGCCAAACCAGTTCCGCATCTTCCACATCATGCCTGCCGCCAGAGAGCCTACCAGAATCAGGTATTCGCCCAGAACGTTGGGGTTATTGAATGTAGCATAGGCACGAGTGGTGATATCAAAGCTTTCCGCATCCACCCATGCAGCATCCATTTCTACGCCAACGATATACTGATAAACCGCATACAGCGCGATCAATGCGCCCATGCTCACCAGCACCCAAAGGATAAAATCCAGTTTTTCCTCTGTATCGATGGCATCCTTCGCCACGAAGAACACCGCCATCAGAATCAGGAACAGACAAGTCGCTAAAATGGCTGTAGGGAAAGCATAGCTTGTCACCCCTGCGTAGAGAACACAGGCCGCGAAACAGCCCAGCAGCACGCTTACCATACTTGTTTTCTGCATTTTGATACGTCCCAGAAAAAGCTGTACGAAATACAGGGCAAATGTCCCCAGAACCAATACCGCCAGCAGCATGGTCGGGAAAATAGGGATCGCCGCCACGATGGCCGCCAGGCACAGAATCAGGAAATTCTGATTGAATACACGGAAAATAAAGCTTTCGCCCATGGCAACCGCCAGTCCGTTGCTCTTTCTGCGCACTGCCATGCCGCTCCACTGGGTCAGGTTTCTCCAGAAGCGAGGCAGAACACCATACTGCGTATGCAGATACTTGTCCCAGTTTGCCCGCAGGAAATGCAGGATAGCGCTGTTTTCAAAGGCATTTTTCCAGCTTGCGCAAATCTTCGCATAAATGCTATAGGCAATGCTGTCCATCCAAATCACCATCAGCACGTTCCAGATGCGCTCGACCACACGGAAGCAGAAACTATCTTCAATGACAAAAGAAATCTTTTCAATCATAGAATATGTTCTCCATTTTTTCTTTCTTCTTTGAGAGGAAACCGCGGTGCTTTCCGCAGCAGCTTCGCCGCCTTTTCCCCTTCTCAAGATTTTTTTGATGATATCAAATACAAAATCGCTTTCTTCGATTTTCAGAATTTTCGCAAAAACCATATAGGACACAACGCCCACGCCGCCGCAAAGGCAAAGCAGGATGATCTGCCCGATCAGGCCACCCAGAACAGACGCTGCCGCCATTCTGCAGCCGACCACCAGCACCAGCATCCCCACCGCCGCAAGGAACATTTTGCCGATCTGCCCGATGAGGGACTTGTCCAGAATATCGGGATACTGCTTTACCGCAGGAATCATCAGGACTGCTGCCGCCGCTGTGGAAGAAACCGCCGCTGCCAGCGCCAAACCGCCAATGCCCATAGGTTTCAGCAGCAGCCAGCAAAGCACTGCATTGATGACGATGGAAACCAGACCGGAATAGAAAGGTGTTTTCCCATCCTGATTTGCATAGAAGGCACGACTCAGGATATTCTGCACGCCATAGCCCACCATGCCCAGAGCAAAGAAGAACAATGCCTTGGAAGTCAGTTCTGTTGCCAGCATATCGAAGGCACCGCGTTTATAAATCAAAGTAACGATAGGTTCGGCCAGCGCCATCAGACCCACCGTCATAGGAATCAACAGGAAGATCATGGCTTTCAGCGTCCCTCTTACTGCCAGACCAAATTCCTTTTTATCCTCCGTCATGCGGGAAAATTTCGGGAATACCATGTTTGCAATCGCCAAAACGAATACGCCAACAATGATAGTATACAGGTTATTGGCATATTCCAGCGCAGAAACGCCCAGTTCGCCGTTTGTCACATTCCCGCTGGAAAGCTGGGATGCAAAACGGGTATTTACCATAAAATTGATGGGCTGGATCCATGTGCTGACCATCACAGGCAGCATCAGCTTGCCGATCTTTTTCAGCCCTTCGTCCTTGAAATGAAAATCAGGACGATAGTGATAGCCCTTCTGATGCAGGGAAGGGATCTGGATGATGGCCTGCATCGCCCAACCAATGAGGAAAGCAACCGTCAAACCAAAAATACCGAATTTTTCATTGAAGAAAATATAATATACGATCAATACGCCGTTGGACGCCACACTCAACGCCGCAGGCACATTGAATTCTTCCAGCGACTGCAGGATACCAACAAAAGAGAACGCCACCGCCGTAAACAGCATCGTGGGAAACAGCATGCGCAAAAGTTCCACGCAAAGTTCCGCCGTCGTCACATCATACCCGGGAGCGATCAGCCACGTCAGGGGTTCTGCCAATACCATACCCAACAGCATCATCACAATGGTCACTGTAGAGATCATGGTAATAAAGCGGTTCGCCAGCGCAAAAGCTTCTTCTTTTCCTTTTTTCTGCAGATATTCTACAAAAATGGGGATAAAGCTGGCAGAGATGGCAGATGCGAAAATCACATCAAAAAACGTACGGGGGATACGGCTTGCCAGCAAAAACGCTGCCGCTTCCATCCCTGTGGCATAGTTTGCCGCCAAAAGCTGCTCTCGCACCAGTCCCAATATTTTCCCAAATAGGGTGATTAACATCATAAAGCTGACGGTCTTCACCGCCTGATTGCCTTTTTCCGACATAATAAACTCCTAAAATCTATTTTAAAAATATTTTTCCAAAAAACACAATAAGATGGGCAAGTGTGTCAATTGCACATCTTTACCCATCTTATATAGTACCTTATTCTATTGATTTTTACAAGGAAACCGGGCAATTTTAACCCTTAAAATTCCCTTAATTTTTTATTTGATATTGACTGCTTCGTAAGCCACATTTCCATCCTTCACGCGGAAACGCAGCATGGTGTAATTCTGGTTTACTGTGCCGTCTGCCTTCCAAAGGTTTGGCAGGTTGATATAACGTACGCCATCCTTTGTGGAAACCCAATAGCTTGTGTTGTAGCAGGAGATGACAAAGACCTTTTTCCCCTGTTCCACATATTTATTCAGAATCGCGCGGAAATAGCTTGTTTCCGCCGCAGATGTAAAATCGGAAGGTGTTTTATCCATCACCAGAACGATGGTATCGTTACCTGCATTCTCAATATCCCTTGTGAAGCTTGCCCACTGGGTAGGGTCTGTAGCTGTGATGCCGCCCTTTGCCGCAGAGATCATCGCCAGGCTCACGCCGCCCCTGTTCAGGAAACGATAGCCGCCTGTCCAGCTGAGGGAATCCAGCTTCTTCGCAGACTGGATATCATTTGCACCGCCGTAGATGGCAACGCTGGCATTGGCATCCACATAGGATTTCACCTTGCTTCTTGCGCTGTTGTATGTTTCAGCTGTAATTTCTTTCTCTCCTGTGTAAGCGATCTTGCCCGCTACGTTGAAGTAATATGCGCCGTCATTTTTCTTTGTCACTGTCTGGTTCAGCACATCCTTTGCCGCTGTGGCTGTGGGTGCTTTCACCGCTGTAGTATTGCCGACAGTTACTGTGATATAAGCAACTACACCATCTTTTTCACACTTGATGTAGGTAGAACCTTCTTTTTTCGCTGTGAAAACATTGCCGGAAACAGAGCCGATGCTGGAATCCCCCACAGTATATTTCGTGCTGGTAGATGCCCAGTAGGAGAAGCCATCCTGGTCATAGGCATTCATGGCGATCGTTGCTGTTTCGCCCGCCTTTGTCAGCTTGATGCTGTCGCTGGTGGGTTTCAGTCTTGCCACCTTGCCGCTGACAACGCTGGTCTGATATGCCACCATATCGTCATACATTGCTGTCACCGCAAATGTGCCGCTGGTGCTGGGGGTGAATACATAGCCATTCCATGTACCTTTTACGCCAATGGCTTCCATTTTCACTGCGCTGGCAGGAATTTCGATACGATTGTAGTATTTATCCAGCCCATATACAGTAAAGGCGATCTCTTTCCCTGCTAAAGTTCTTGTCATGGAAGGCTGAATAGCAATCTGTTCCACTTTGCCTTTCTTTGCATTCTGGAAAATGCCGACAGCGTTGATGACTTTTCTTTCGGAGCCTTCGGAAACTTCATTCTGTACGGTCAAAGAAGAATTTTCTGTAGTCTTTGCGACCATCGTAGAGGAGCCGCCGCCGTCCAGATGCATAGCTTCATAGGCACCGTATTCCTGCATCAGAAGGCCCATTTCCCAGTGGGTTGCGCCGATGCTGTCGCCTCTGCCGTCAACGACCATGAAAATAGCTGTGTTACCGTCCTTGGAAACACCAAAAGCCGTTCTGGGCTGTCTGCCTGCGGCAACGATGGAGTTCACTGTAGTGATCTTGCCATCCACCAGCAGTTTGCCGCCGCCGCCAAAGGATGTTTCAATTTCGTCTAAGTCAACGGAAGAAGTGATATCCAGTGTGATTTTGTCCCCTGCTTCAAACATGTATGCCGCATTGGTGCGATAATCGCCGCTCATCACGATCAGATAGCCATCTTCGGGTACGGTTACGGTTTCACCCTTCTGAGAAACGTATGTAATTTCATCATCTTCCACTACGAATTTCACCAGATTTTCGAAACGTTTATCCAGGCTGGATGTATCCTTCATGGCATTTCTGTCCAGATAAATAGGGAATACCATGGAAGTTACTTTATTCAGGGATGCCAGTTCGATCATCTTTTTCTCATTGCCGAATTTGGCTGTCATGGTGAAATAATCGAAGAAGGGGTTGCCGTCCTCATCCATGAAGAAGGCCGCATACTGCCCTTCACTCTTATTCAGACTCGTCCCCGCGGAAATCACTTCGCCATCACGGACGATAGGGCCGAATGCCGCGGAATAGGAACCGCTCAAGCCGAAGAAGTCAGAGTTTACCCCTGCCACAGCGCCATTGTCGGTCAGCAGTTTCTTTACTGTTTCTTTCAGACCATAATCCCCTGTGGTTTCCACTTCCTTGATTTCCAGTGTGCTTTCCGTCAGGTCGACCTTCAGCACATGGATATTCTGGATACCTGCGTCCGTCATACGGCTGCTTTTTTCGTATGTCACCCCACGGGTCACTGTTTTTTCTGTTTTCTGGTCATAATAAGTCGTTGCCGCATAGGCTGTTTCCTCCCCGAAATAACTCAGGGGAGAAAGCAGCATCATCGCCGCCAGAGCCATCCCCATGGCCCGCTTCGCCAGCTTTTTGTTTCTGTTCATTCCCTCATCTCCTTATCAAAATACCTTTTTATTCAGACGGAACTCTTCTCCAAAAGTTCCACGAATTTTCTAATTATGTAAATCATCATAACATAAAAGACTGCACTTTTGTTCATTTTCAGAAAAATTTAAGAAAACTGTAAAAATTAAAAAGGGACACGAAACCTCGTGTCCACAAAATCATTCTTTCACTACTTCGATTTTTTCAATGCCATAGGCATTAAAAAGTTCCACCATTTCCCCTGTGATCTCTTCCCCGCTGGCCGCAATGGGAATGGCAGGCGGGCAGGAAACGCAGGGACTGGCACAGATGCGCCCTACGGCATCTTCGATCGCTACTTCTTCCCATTGGCTGAACATAGCTTCTCTGATTTTCATTCTCTGCTTCGGCAGGATCAACGGCATCTGCACTGCCGTGATTTCTTCTTTTGCCTGCAGGCTGCTCAATGCAGAAAGGATTTTTTCAAAATCTCTGTCTCTGTTTTCCGGTGTTGCCATCAGTACCACTGCGTCCAGATCGGCAAATTCACATTCTACGTCATTTTTCCGCAGCATTTCGGCAACTTCTTCCCCTGTATAGCCCATTTTGCCTGTGAAAATGGTCAGTTTCAAAGGGTCGCCGTCCATGATTTCCCACCCCTGTTTTTGCAGGAATGTTTTCACTGCCGCCACTTTTTCGATGGTCGCCGCCAGTTTTTCGGGATAGCCGTCCGCCAGATATTCGTTGCATTTATCCAGAGACTGCATAATTAAATAAGAAGGACTAGTAGAGCCAAAAATCTCCATGGCTTTTTTCGCCTGATGGCCTACCTTTTCTGCCCATTCTTC
Organism: Anaerotignum sp.; assembly: GCF_017483025.1. Taxonomy (GTDB): domain Bacteria; phylum Bacillota; class Clostridia; order Lachnospirales; family Anaerotignaceae; genus Anaerotignum_A. Next base: position 28,599 of record NZ_JAFUMA010000054.1, read on the forward strand.
GGACAACTGCAGATAGGCACCGCCCGTCAGCACAGGCAGGGTCTTATGGGCAGAGTCGCAGCTCATGGCCGCCCCTAAGTCTATCGGGTGTTTGGAGGGCTGCAAAAATTTCAGATATGCCCCGTGGGCGTTATCCACCAGCAGAGGGATGCCCGCTTCTTTGCAGACTGCAGCCAAAGCCTTGATATCGGGGGAATATCCCAGATAATCGGGCGCAGTGATATAAACCGCAAAAGGCTTCTGTTTCATTTCTGCCAGTTTTTCTCCCACCTGTTCCGCCGTGATGGGGCAGGTGCAGAGGGAACTTCTCTCCCCTTCTTCCGGCATTAGCCATTCCACATCCAAGTCCATCAACGCACAGCTGTAGAGGAACGCCTTGTGGGCATTTCTTGCCGCCAGAACGACAGGTCTTTCGCCTGTTCGTTCTGCCCCCTGCAATGCTAAAAACAGCATAGCACGGATGCACTGGGAAGAACCTTCTGTCCCATAAATCGTCTTGCCAAACTCAAACAGTTTCCCTGCATTGGCTTCGCTTTCCGCAATGATGCCTTCCGCATCATAAAGTTCATCGGCCCCTCTGATTTCCGTGATATCCATTTTTTCGCAGCCCAAAAAGGACACGCCCTTGTGTCCCGGCATATGGAGACGGGCCGTGTCCTTTTTCGCATAGCTATTCACAAAATCGCAAATAGGTGTTTTCATTATAAGCCTTCCTCAGCTTCCGCTACTTTCATCATAATAGCGCATTCAATTCTCTTCTTGAACAGATCACAGCCATATTCATAGATGCCTGTGATGCTGCCTGTTGCATGGTAAGCGTTTGCCGCACAGCCGCCGGAGCAATACAGTTTTGCCCAGCAATCGTTACAGCCTTCTCTGGCGTAAGCATTACAGCATTTGAATTCATTCTGTACTTCGTGATTTGTCACGCCTTTCCAGATATCGCCCATGCTATATTTTTCATCGCCAACGAACTGATGGCAGGGGTACAGTTCCCCCCAGGGGGTAACCGCCATGTATTCTGTACCGCTGCCGCAGCCGGAAATTCTCTTATAGATGCAAGGGCCATGTTCCAGATCCAGCATATAGTGGTAGAAAGTGATGGGCTTGCCGTCACGTTTTCTCTGTAGCATTTCCTTCGCCAGAATTTCATACTGTTCAAACAGGATGGGTTTGTCCTCTTCTGTCAGGGCATAAGGGTCTGCAGGGTCGCAAACAACGGGTTCCATGCTCAGTTCTGTAAAGCCCAGATCTGCCATGTGGAACAGGTCTTTTGTAAAGTCCACGTTGTTGTGTGTGAATGTACCGCGCATGTAGTAGTTCTTGTCGCCGCGTTTTTTCACGAATTCCTGGAATTTAGGCACGATGGTATCATAGCTGCCCTTGCCTGCATAATCCACACGCAGGTGATCATGGACTTCTTTTCTGCCATCCAGAGACAGTACCACGTTGTGCATTTCCTTGTTGGAATATTCGATGACCTCATCATCGATCAGCATACCATTCGTTGTCAGTGTAAAACGGAAGTTTTTGTTATGAATTTTTTCCTGCTCTCTTGCGTATTCCACCACCTGTTTTACTACATCCCAGTTCATCAGGGGTTCGCCACCAAAGAAGTCTACTTCCAGATTTCTTCTTGTGCCGGAATTTTCGATCAGGAAATCGATGGCTCTTTTACCCACTTCAAAGCTCATCAGCGCGCGTTCGCCCTGATATTTGCCCTGGCTGGCAAAGCAGTAGGAGCAGTTCAGGTTGCAGGTATGCGCTACATGCAGGCACAGGGCCTTGATGACAGTATTTCTCGCCTTGAAATCAAAAGCAAGGCCTTCGTATGTATCAGGTGTCCACAGTTTGCCCGCTCTTCTCAACGCCACAACGTCATCGATGCATTCCTGCACATCTTCCGCTGTCACGTCGTCGTATTTTTTCAGCATGGCATCGATGATATCGCCCTGTGTATTTTCTCGAATCATGGAAATCACATCATAGGCCAGATCGTCCACGCTGTGGATGGAACCGCTGCAGGTATCCAGCACGATGTTGTAACCATTCAGTTTATATTGATGTACCATTTCTATTTACCTCTTATCTATGCACGAAAAAAGGGCTGTTTTCCCACAGCCCTTTTTAGGTTTTCTCATTTTAATTTGCGATTACTGTTTTTCGCAAGGCTGGTTAGCTACGCCACAAGATGTTTTGCAAGCGGACTGGCAAGATGTCTGGCATTCGCCGCAGCCACCGTTCTGTACGGATTTGTTCAGGTCGCGAGTTGCGATAGTTTTGATTCTGCTCATATCATTTACCTCCCCTAAAAGTTAATGGTTTTTTGTTGAATAATAAGTTCTTTCCCATTATACCCCAACAGTTTAAAATAATCAAGTTAAACCTTTCTGGCAAGATCCTTCATCCACTGCACGAAGAACTCCCTGTCCGCATCAAAGGCAAAATGGCAGTTTCTGGGTTTATCCACAAAGGCTCTGGGGTCAACGATGGTCTGCCCGTCCGCAAAGCCGCCGCTGAAATCAATATCCACTCTTGTAAAGAGCAGGTCTTTCAGCGCTTCAGGATACGCCACGGCGCAAACCGCCAATGCATCATGTACAGGGGCAGAATCGATGCGTTCCATGGGCTGCAGCTGGCTGTATGCCATGATTCTGTGGTCTGTAAAATCTGCCACGGCATCGCCTACAGGGTTGCCCATGGCTCTGAATTCTTTTGTATCATCTGTGCTGACACAAGCGTTATGTGTGGCATCCAGAGGCACCATGCGGATAGGAACGCCGCTGTCCATGACGATCTGTGCCGCTTCGGGGTCGTGCCAGATGTTGAATTCGGATGCGGGTGTGCTGTTTGTTCTGCGGCAGCCACCGCCCATCATCACGATTTCTTTGATCTTGCCGCAGATCTCAGGCTGGATACGCATTGCCATAGCCAGGTTTGTCAGAGGGCCAACAGGCACCAGTGTGATATCACCGTCGCTCTTCATCAGCGTGTCAATATAATAGAACACTGCATGTTCCTTTTCCACCTTGCTTGTGGAAGCAGGGATATCCAGATATTCTGTGTGCATGCTCACGTCTTCCTTCATATCGCCCACTTTTGTGCGCACGCCTTTGAAACCGCCATGTCTGTTGGGGTTCAGGTTGCATACCATGGCTTCGCCACAGCCCTTATACACAGGGAAATCCGCTTTCAGCAGGTCTTTCACACGCAGGGTGTTTTCTGTGGTATTTTCCAGGGGCTTATTGCCCACAACAGTACAAACCGCCAGCAGGTCGATTTTTTCTTCCAGATAAGCCATCATAATAGCAACGGCATCATCCGTACCTGTATCTACATCGAGAATGATTTTGATTTTATCGCTCATATCGTTCATCCTTTCTTTTTCTAGTTCCTGTTAAAATCATCATACTACTTTTTCGTCCATTTTCATAGATTGAAATAACTCAACTTTCAGGAGGGATTTTATGAAGCGAATCCTCTCACTTTTCTTATCCTTTGGTCTGCTTTTCACCATTGCCGCCTGCAATCGGGAAGAACCTATGACAGAACTGGAATCCATCCAGAAGCAGCTGGCAGAAATGGAGGGCTATGCCTGCACCGCCACCCTGACCCGTTCTTCCCACAAGGGCGAGCAGACCTATGAAACCAAACAATTTTACAAATCTACCGGCGAATACCGACTGGAGCTGACCGCACCCGAAAATGTAGCCGGCAATTACACCGTTTTCGACGGGGAACGCATCTGCCAGTACAATCCCAAACTGGACAGCAGTATCATCAAGGACGTACCCGAATCCCAGCACAGAAATGAATTGTTCTTAGGCCAATTCGTCTCCAACTACATGCAATCCGAAGGGGTCAGCGTGGAGACCGCTGCTCTGGATGAATCCAAATGTATTGTTCTGGAAGCTGTCATCCCCGGCAATGACGCTGCCGTTTCCACAGAAAAGCTTTGGGTAGACCGGGAAACACAGCTGCCCGTCCGCTTCGTCATTTACGATGCAGAAGGAAACCAACGCTACTGTATGGATTATCACGAATTCGAATTCAATCCTCAGTTCGATGAAGCCCTTTTCACCATAGAGGAATAAACCGCCCTGTTTCTGTCCATACTGAGAACAGTCAGCAGGGAAGTTTTTCAAATCCTACATATTTCTTCCGCCGCTGACCAATCCAAACAGCGGAGTGTGAGAACATGATCGTCAGACGAGGAGATATTTATTTTGCAGACCTGAGCCCCGTAGTGGGCAGCGAGCAGGGCGGTATCCGTCCTGTCCTCATCGTGCAGAATGACGTGGGCAATAAGCATAGCCCCACCGTCATCTGTGCCGCCATCACATCCCAAATGAATAAGGCAAAACTGCCGACCCATATCGCCCTTTCCTCCGCTGTCTATGCCCTGCCGAAGGATTCTGTTGTTCTTTTAGAGCAGATTCGAACGATAGATAAACAGCGGCTGAAGGAGAAACTCTGCCATCTGGATGATGCCATGATGCGAAGGGTCGATCAAAGCCTTATCATCAGCCTGGGATTAAAATAAAAAGAGACTACGTCCATAGGAGCGGGAACCATGAATCACTCTCTTATTGGATGTGTCTCTTTTTCTATTGCTATCATAACAGGTTTCAGTGTAAAATAATATGAGAAATCTCACACCGATTTGAAAGGAGGATGGCTATGAAAGAACTGGACGACCTGCTGGCTTGTTTTTCCTTTGATATCCGCCCTTATCTCACCAAGAAGACCTTCGAACCCGGAGAAGTCCTCATTCAGGAAGGGGAATATCTTCACCATTTATTCTACGTTGCCAAAGGCCGTATCAAATCCCATACGACCCATGCCAACGGCAAGGTCTCCCTTATCCGTTTCAGCGAAGCCCCCTTCTTTCTGGGGGAAATGGAGCTGCTGAATCCCAGCATGCCCGCCCGCGGCGCCACTGCCATCTCCACCTGCACCTGCTTTGTCATCGACACCACCAAGTGCGGAAAACAATTGCTGGAAGATGTCAAATTCCTGCGCCATCTCTGCCTCTACCTTTCCGAAAAAAGCTTCGAAACGGTCTCCCATTATTCCCAAAGCCTTGCCTATCCTCTGGAAAACCGCCTTGCCGCCTTTCTGCTGATGGCCGCCCGGGATGGCGTTTATCGGGAAAAACACACGGAAGCGGCAGAATATCTGGGGGTGACCTATCGCCATTTCCTCTATGTGCTGGCGGATTTCGGGAAAAAGGGATATATTAAAAAAACACCCCAAGGCTATATTTTAAAAAATATTCCCGCTTTACAGGCATTGGAAGATGAGATACGCCCGCCGGAAAAAGAAACGAGCATAAAAAGAAAGCCTCGAACATAATGTTCAAGGCTTTTTCTGTTTCTATCTTATTTTCTTCTGGTCTTGCCGCTGCTCACCAGCACCAGCCACAGGAAATACAGCAGGATAAATACGACTGTAAAAACCACTACCTGCTTCAAATTTACCGCCGTTCCGGTGATGAGCATGAAACCGTGGTAAAAAATGCTGCAGATACAGCCGGATTTTACCGCACGGATAAAAAGTTCAGCTAAATTCATATCATTTCTCCTATCATTTGCAAGTCAAACCATGGACATGGTTATGTACTCTCTGGATCAGGATATCCAAAGCCACCACATTCTGTCCACCTTCCAGCACGATCAGGTCTGCCGCCCGTTTGCTGGGCTCTACGAACTGCTCATGCATGGGTTTTACCGTTGTCAAATACTGATTTACCACAGATTCCAGACTTCTGCCTCTTTCCTCAACGTCTCTCAGAATACGTCTCAGAATACGCACGTCCGCATCGGTATCCACAAAGATCTTGATATCCATCTGATTTCTCAGGAATTCATTCTGGAAGATCAGGATGCCCTCTACGATGATGACCTTTGTAGGGTTCACGATCATCATTTCATCGGAACGATTATGCACCGTAAAATCATACACAGGACATTCGATGCTTTTGCCCTCCTTCAGCGCCTGGATATGCTCGATCATCAGGTCTGTGTCGAAGGCATCGGGATGGTCATAGTTCAAAAGACAACGCTCTTCGTATGTCATTTCATCGTGGCGCTTGTAGTAGTTATCGTGATAGATCACAGTCACGTCATCGCCAAAGCGTTCCTTCAGGCGATTGGTCAGGGTCGTTTTGCCGTTGCCTGTTCCCCCTGCAATGCCAATGATCATAATATCTTTCATACCGTTTCCTCCTTATCAGGATTCGTTTGTACCAAGGATGATGCGGATATCTGCGCTGCCCACTTCATCGGATGCCAGTTCCACTTTTGCATTGTCGAAATATTTCACCAGGTCTTCACCAGCGCCTTCGGTTTTCACCTGGATACGGGTGTAATTCACCTGTTCTCCGTGATATGTGGTAGGTTCTGTCAGGGTAAATCCTTCGCCTTTCAAAAGTTCTGTGAATCTGCCCGCCAGACCGGCAACTTCGCCGCCGTTGGAAACCTCGATCTTCAGGCTCTTGCTGTCGATGGTGCCGTCTTCATTCACTTCCGGTGCCACATTGTAGAAAATGCGGTCTACCATTTCCGTCGTTGCAGCAGGGTCATGGATAAAGTAGGATACACCGCCCACATACTGGCCCGCACCGGGCAGAGTCTCCATGGAAAGCTTGTCCATATCTATCTTCGTAATATAATTTGCATATTTCAACGCATCAGACAGGCTGATATCTGTTTTTACATATTTATACATAACCTCGATATAGTCGCCCAGGTTCTTTACGATGCTTTCTGTGCTCAGCACCTTTTCGGCCAGCGCTCTCAGAAACAGCTGCTGCACCTGAATACGGCCCACGTCGCCATCGGCATAACGGCGGAAACGCACCAACTGCAGGGCTTTGTTGCCATCCAGCGTCTGCAGACCTTTTTTCAGGTTGATGGTGATATCCCCTGTGTCGCTCATATCCCAGTGCATATCCTGGGGAACATCCACTTCTACGCCGCCGACCGCATCTACGATTTCAACCAGCGCTTCAAAGTTTATCTTTACATAATGGTCGATCTTGATACCCAGCAGATCTTCCAGCTGCAGCATCGCTGCTTCAGGGCCATTTTCCTTGCCGCCGAAGGCATGCACTGCGTTGATCTTCGTTACGCCATAGCTGCCTCCCAGCAAATCTTCCACCTCGTCACATACATTGACACGGGTATCTCTGGGAACGGAAACCAGGCTCAGGCTTTCCTGGGCGCTGTCGTAATGAACGACAAACATGACGTCCGTTCTGGTTTCGTCCGCATCCACCCCGAATACCGCCACGTTCATTTTGATATTCTTACCCAACAGGGCATCCAGAATATTCATATCTGCCGCATCTGTCGTGATACCCATGTTAGAGAAGGGCATATTACCTGTCACTTTATAGTAAGCGAAGCATGCGCCCCCCGCCAGGATCACAAATACCATCACGATGGAACATACGATCTTTAAAAATGTCTTTACCGGATTGAATGGTTTTCTTTTTTTCGGATTTCTTCTTCTACTCATCGGATCCCTCACTCATTCGTCGTCAATTCATCATCGTTCATCTGCACATCTTCTACAGGTTCGATCCCATGGATGCGCCAGTCGATCAGCTCTTTGAGCCCTTCTTCATCGATATCGTAATAAGAACCGCCTTCCCCGGGCACCGTATCGCTGGTGATCTTCGCAGGGTCAAGGTCTTTTACATATTTTACATATTTCAGCGCTTCCGATACAGAAATATTACTTTCTGTGCAATCCAGCGCAACTTTCACCAGATCATCCAGATTGTTCATCAACGTCTCAGAGCTGCATACTTTTTCGATCAGCGCCTGGATAAACTGCTGCTGCACCTCGATACGTTTCAGGTCTTTCTGGGCATAGCCTTCACGGAAACGAACCAGCTGTTCCGCCTTTTCCCCATCCAGATGCTGCGTGCCGGGATACAAATCGATATACAGATCCTGATAAGGGTCTACATAATACAGTCTGTCTTCTACATTGAAATCTACACCGCCTACAGCGTCAACGATCTCTCTGAATGCAGACAAGTCTACCTTTACATAGTAATCGATCTTGATATCCAGCAGATCTTCCAGCATCGTTACGGAGAAAGTGCAGCGGTTGTCGTTGCCCGCATAGGCATGTACCTCTGTCAGCTTACACTGGCCGTAAACACCGTTGCGGTTGGGCACATAAGCATCATTATCTTCCAGATATTGGATCATATCATCCGTCATCGTTACTCTTGTATCTCTGGGAACAGAGATGAAATGCAGATCTTTCGTCTTCGTATTGAAACTTGCCACCATATTGACATCGGCGCGGAACCCATCCTCGTCGGTACCGAAAATCGCCACATTAATGATTTCTTCCACCTTTTCCTGATCAGATGTGGAAACCACAAAATCGGAATTTTCCGCCTTGCTGTCCCATTTATCCATCATGACCCAAACCTTCGCAGCAGCGTATGCACCGATCAGCAGCAAAATCAGCGCGATCACGATCAGGATGCTTCTGCGGCGTCTTTTTTTCTGCTCTGCCTTGCGGCGAGACATCCTTCTGCCCTGGGCCACTCTTCTGGGGTCGATATAGGTCTGTTCCTCATACACTACCCTCTGCTGTTCTTCGGGGTAAGGGGTGCGGGTCTGTCTGCGGCGCACCTGACGCTGACGCAGCTCCATATCCATATCATCGTAGGGTCTGCGGCGTCTTCTGTATTCTCTTTTTTCACCCATGATTCTATTCTCCTCTTTTCAGAGTTTCTTCTCAAATATATATTTATTTCTTTGCAACCCTTTAATTATAGCAAATCCGACAAACCATGACAACAACAGAATGGGATATCCTTCCACTTTTTCGCCATTTTTGCCCTTTTGCACGGATTTCTTTTAAAATTCATGCTTTTCCTATTTTATTATACACCATTTCGCCCCCATGAAAAGGTACAAAATTCTTAATTTTCCAGCCTTGCTCCCCCCGTCTTTCTTTACTTTTCCGACAAATTCTCGTATAATCCGTATTTGTAAGAACAAAATCCATCCGAAGGAGGCATATATATGAAGGAACAGGATTCTGAAAAAGTTTCTGTTTTATATAAGGTAAAGAAATTCCTGACCACACCCCAGGGCATTGTCGCAGCGCTGCTTGTGGCATCCGTTGTCATCACCGGCCTGGTCTATCTCATCACAACAACAAAAATTTTGCACGTTGGCTGGAAAATTTTGCATGCCCCTACCATGCTGCTGCTGAATATCCTGCCAGTGCTTCTGATGTTGCTGCTGCTGTTTTTTCTGACGAAGAAGCTCTTCTTCTCCGTCAGCGTCACAGGGGTCGTCCTCATTTTCTTCGCCATCGCAGACCGCATCAAGGTCTCCATGCGCCAGGAACCCCTGCTGCCTACCGACCTGACTCTGGTAAAAGAGGTCGCTGCCATTCTGCAGACCTTTCCCATCTATCAGCTGGTGCTGATCGGCGTGATGCTTGTCCTTTTTGTAGTGCTGCTGGTGCTGAGCTTCAAAAAATCCAAAAGTGTGACGCTGGCTGCTGCGCCTCGCATCGTCGGTATCATTCTGGTCATCGTCTGCGCCTTTGGTGCTAACCAGCTCTGGTATGCGGATAAGGCTCGCTATGACGCTTACCCTACCGTAGATAACCCCTATTTCCAGGTAAATCAGTACAACACCCGCGGGATGATCTATTCCTTCCTGCATCAGTTCAATATCACCCAGATGGAAGCGCCCGAAGGCTATGATGCAACCTATTTCGCAGAAAAAGAAAATGTAAAATGGGCTGCCCCCGAAGGGAAAGAATATCCTCACATCATTATGATCATGGGGGAAGCCTTCTCCGATCTAAGCGAAAATGAACATCTGGATTTCACAGGCTATCGTGACCCTCTGCAGAATTTCAAGGCTATCTGTGCCGATGAAAACGCCGTCAGCGGCCATATTGCTGTAGCAAATTTCGGCGGCGGTACCTCCAATACGGAATACGACGTGCTGACTGGCTGTGCGACCCGCTATCTGGACAGTTCTCTGCCATCCTATAACTTCATCCACAGCGATTTTGACGGCATGCCCCGTCAGCTGGGTCTGCTGGGCTATGAAACGTTGTCCATCCATCCCGGCTACGCCTGGTTCTATAACCGTCAGAATGTTTACCCCGATCTTGGCTTCGAAACCTGCTATTTCCTGGAGGATTCCTTTGACCTGGCTACCCAGGGTATCGGCGGTTATATCAATGAAGAAGTCACCATGGATAAGATCATTGAAACACTGGATACCCACATTCAGGAGAAGGATACCCCTCTTTTCTCCTTCACTGTGACCATCCAGAACCATGGCCCCTATGAAAAGAAATACGGCACTCTGCCTGCCAATTTCTCCACCGATGTAGAACTGGATGAAAATCAGACAGATCTGCTGACCCAGTATTTCCAAGGCGTTATCGATGCCGATGAACAGATCGGCCGTTTGAAGGAATACGCAGAAAATTCCCAAGAACCCATCGTATTGGTCTACTTCGGCGACCACCTGCCCGGCTTCTCCAATGGTATGGAATTTTTCGACCTGCTGGATTATCCCATCAATGCCAATGGCACTCCCGAAGAACAGCTAGCGGTTTATGAAACGCCCTTTTTCATCTGGCAAAACGACAGCGCCAAAGCCATGAGCGATGCCAAAGCCAATGCAGAGGCTATGAACGTTCCCGAACTGATCAGCTCTCAGTTCCTGGGTACTACCATGCTGGATCTGTTAGAGATCGACTGTCGCTCCCCTTTGTATGCGCTGAATAATGAATTGCGCAAAGAACTGCCAGTCTGTGCAAAAAATATTTACGTTGACAGAGAAGGTAATTATACAGAAGCCATTTCTGAAGAACAGCAGGAAATGGTTCGAACTATCAAAAACTGGCAGTATTACAAGCTTTTCGACGAAAAGCTGTCCTGACTTTACAAAAACAAGTTTCATGCCAGGAAAATTATTCCTGGCATTTTTTCTTTAAAATAAACTTTTATTACTCAGACATAAGACATGGTTCCCCTCGTTTTTACTTGAAAAATTACCTCTAAATTCCCATATTTTTACATTTATGTTATAAATTCCATGTTAAAATTTACCATTTCGTATAGAAAATTGAGCCTAAAAATCCCGTTGTTTTTTATCTTTTTTGGATGTTTCTTAACATTGTATTTATTTTAATACATACTTATGAACAAAAAATTGGCTGTTTTTTTCAAATTTTTATTGAAATTATTTAACATATGAGGTAAAATATGTTTGATACGAAACGCTGGCGCGATTTTTATTTCCGTGGCTGATTTTTCACAGACAAGGAAATTTGAGGGAGGGAATCGCGGCAGCAGAAATGTTTCCCGTTACGAAACATTTCATATGAGGAATGGAATTTCCCATCCATCGCTATCATTATTATTATTTTCATGTAAGGAGGTATACTTATGTCTACAACTGAAAATCGTGTTGAGTTTGGTTCCAAGCTAGGTTTCATCCTGTCTGCGGCTGGTTCTGCTGTAGGTCTGGGTAACATCTGGAAATTCCCCGGCAAGGCTTATTTCTGCGGCGGCGGCGCTTTCCTGATCGTTTATCTGATCATCGTTGCTCTGGTAGGTACTACAGTAATGATGGCCGAGTTCACAGTTGGCCGTAAAACACACAAAAACGCAGTTGGTGCTCTGCGCGAACTGAATTCCAAATGGTCCTGGGTTGGTGGTCTGGGCGTTCTGACAGGCTTCATCATCCTTTGCTACTACTGTCAGGTTGGCGGCTGGGCAATCAAATATGTTGTTGCCTACATCACAGACGTTCATACAGTATGGGCTGATCCTATGGCCTACTTCGTGAACAACCTGCTGGGTGCTGATGGTTCCTTCCCTCTGCAGGGTGCTATCATCTACCCTCTGATCTTCCTGATCCTGACAGCATACATTATCAGCCATGGTACAGCTGGTATTGAAAAAATGTCTACCATTTTGATGCCCGTACTGTTCATTCTGCTGATCGGTCTGATGATCCGTGCCTGCACACTGCCCGGCGCTGATGAAGGTCTGAAATACTTACTGCACGTTGACTTCTCCACAATCGACGGCGTTGCAATTCTGACTGCTTTGGGTCAGGCATTCTTCTCCCTGTCCCTTGGTATGGGCGTTATGATCACATACGCTTCCTACCTGTCCCGCGAAGACAACCTGGTTTCCAATACAGGTATTGTTTGCGTACTGGATACATGCGTAGCTCTGTTCGCAGGCTTCATGATCATCCCCGCTGTATTCGCTACAGGTATTGCTCCCGGTATGGGCGGCGGCTTCGGTTTCGCTACTCTGGCAGGCGTATTCATGGCAATCCCTGGCGGTCAGTGGATCGGTATGCTGTTCTACTTCCTGCTGTTCTTTGCAGCGATCACATCCTCCACTTCCATCCTGGAAGGCTCCATCGCATTCCTGGTTGAAGAAAAAGGCGTTGAACGTAAGAAAGCTCTGGTTGGTACATCCATCATCATCTTTATCGTTGGTGTTCTGTACACACTGTCTCAGGCTTATATGAACCTGAAAGGTATCTGGCTGTCCGGTTCCGGCGTAACATTCCCTATCTTCGGTGACTTCCTGGAATACCTGACAGACAGACTGCTGCTGCCTCTGGGCGCATTCTTCACAACTCTGTTCGTAGGCTGGGTTTGGGGTACAGATAACTCCGTTGAAGAAGCTACATCCAATGGCAAATACAAATTTGGTCTGGCTCCTGCCTATAAATTCATTGTCAAGATCATCGACCCCATCGCAATCGGTGCGATCATCGTCGCTGGTATGATGTTCGATATGGCTATTTCCTAATCAGAAATTTTTCTTGAAAAGAAACTGAAAAGTATATTTCTGCATAAGAAATTGTACACAAGATCGGAGGCTCCCCCTCCGATCTTCTTTTTTTGCTCGCATCTTTAGCATTTTTCACTCAAAATCTCAATTTTTTATTGTTTTTTTATTCATACCATACAATAGATTTTTATATTTTGCCATTATGTTAAGAGAAACGACCCTAAATCTTAACGGTTTTTTTATGGATATTTATATGTTTTTAAGATATTCTAGCTGTAGGAAAAGACTGTAAATAATTGGAAGAACATACATTTTCTTCTTTTTCAGGGCATTTGGCCCATCAGACATCAGACAAACTGTAGGAGGGACAGTTCTGTAATGTATGAAAAAGAAGCCATCATCATACATATTACGTATGTACTTCTGAGCATTTCTCCCTATCCTGGGAAACAACCTTGTTTCCGCACAATTGTTCTTTTGTAAAGGAGGTATACTTATGTCTACAACTGAAAATCGTGGTCAATTTGGTTCCAAGCTAGGTTTCATCCTGTCTGCTGCCGGTTCTGCTGTAGGTCTGGGTAACATCTGGAAATTCCCCGGCAAAGCTTATTTCTGCGGCGGCGGCGCATTCCTGATCGTTTATCTGATCATCGTTGCTCTGATCGGTACAACAGTAATGATGGCCGAATTCACAGTAGGCCGTAAAACGCACAAAAATGCAGTTGGTGCGATGCGTGAACTGAACTCTAAATGGTCCTGGGTTGGTGGTCTGGGCGTTCTGACAGGCTTCATCATCCTGTGCTACTACTGCCAGGTTGGCGGCTGGGCAATCAAATATATCGTTGCCTACATCACAGACGTTCAGACAGTATGGGCTGATCCTACAGCTTACTTCCTGAACAACCTGCTGGGTGCTGACGGCACATTCCCTGTACAGGGTGCTGTCATCTATCCCTTCATCTTCCTGGCCCTGACAGCATACATTATCAGCCATGGTACAGCTGGTATTGAAAAAATGTCTACCATTCTGATGCCCGTGCTGTTCATCATGCTGATCGGTCTGATGATCCGTGCCTGCACACTGCCCGGTGCTGATGAAGGTCTGGCATACATGCTGCATGTAGATTTCTCTACAATCAATGGCGTTGCCATCCTGACAGCCCTTGGTCAGGCATTCTTCTCCCTGTCCCTTGGTATGGGTGTAATGATGACATACGCTTCCTACCTGTCCAATGAAGACAACCTGGTTTCCAACACAGCGATCGTATGTACTCTGGATACTATGGTAGCTCTGTTCGCAGGCTTCATGATCATCCCCGCTGTATTCGCTACAGGTATCGCTCCTGGTATGGGCGGCGGCTTCGGTTTTGCTACTCTGGCTGGTGTATTTATGGCTATCCCCGGTGGTCAGTTCGTCGGTATGCTGTTCTACTTCCTGCTGTTCTTCGCAGCCATCACATCTTCTACTTCCATCCTGGAAGGTACAATCGCATTCCTGGTTGAAGAAAAAGGCGTGGCAAGAAAGAAAGCTCTGGTTGTTACATCTGTCATTATCTTCATCGTCGGTGTTCTGTACACACTGTCTCAGGCTCATATGAACCTGAAAGGTATCTGGCTGTCCGGTTCCGGCGTAACATTCCCTATCTTTGGCGACTTCCTGGAATACCTGACAGACAGACTGCTGCTGCCTGCTGGTGCTTTCTTCACAACTCTGTTTGTTGGTTGGGTTTGGGGCACCGAAAACTCCATTCAGGAAGCAACATCCAATGGCAAATTCAAATTTAGCCTGGCACCTATTTATAAGGTTATCGTAAAATTCCTCGACCCTATCGCGATTGGTGCAATCATCGTAGCTGGTATGGTATTCGATATGGCTATTTCCTAATCGAAAGAATCCTGCCATAAAAATGGCTGAAAAATAAAGCGACGTTATACCGGGGAAGGGAAACCAACCCTCCCCGGCTTCCCTTCTCACACGTCACTTGATTACGCGGCAAAAGAAGGCGGCAACATTCAAATGAATGTTGCCGCCTTTCTTTTTTCTCTCTGCACCATAATCGGCAATTCCCATAGAATGGTTATTGTAAAATGTCCGAAGGAGGAAATTTCATGAAAGAAATGTGCAGAAACTTTGTCTGCAATCCCAACAGATGCCCCGCAGCACAGAAAAACAATATGCAACGCTCTGGGGCCTCCATGTCTGCAAGCCCCGCCGCTGTCACCCCTGATACAAGTATGGGGGACTGCAATACCTGCGTCATTGAACGAATCGGCCTGGCTCAGGCAATGGTACCTTTCCAGCCCTACGAAGCCCCTATGGAGCAGGAACAAAGCCTTGTCTGCGGCACAGCCTTTGCCGATCTGGCAATGCCCTATTGCTCCGGCTGGAATCTCTATCGCTTTAGAAGGGAGGCGAAATAATGGATCGTGATGAATTGTTAAAAACATTGATGGAACTGGATTTTCTCGCTGTAGACCTGGGTCTTTTTCTAAATACCCACCCCGACAATACTGAAGCCATCCAGGCATATAATCAAGTCATTACTGCTGCCGATGCTGTTCGTATGAAATATGAGGAAGCCTATGGCCCCTTGTGTTCTTTCCGCAGCTACGCAGCAAATACCCAGGATTGGCAGTGGAAGGATAATCCCTGGCCTTGGCAGACAGACGCTAATTTTTCTCTGGCAGGAAAGGAGTGTAAATAAATGTGGATCTATGAAAAGAAACTGCAATTTCCTGTAAAGATCACCCAGCCCGATGCTCGACTGGCAAAAATCATGATCGAACAATATGGCGGTGC
>NZ_JAFUMA010000055.1 GCF_017483025.1 Anaerotignum sp.
TAGTCTCAAACATACCACGAACGATTTCTTTCTGTTCTTCCGTTACATATTCGTTGACGCACATGCCGCTGGTGGCCGCGCCGATTTTTGCATTGATATTGGGCATCACACGGACGATGGGCGTTTCCGCGGGGAGCAGTTCTGCCAGGTATTCCAGTGTTTTGCCCGCTGCAATGGAAACGACAAGGGGTTTCTTTGCCGCGATTTCTTCCTTTAATGCAGGAACCACGGAAGCCAGTACATGGGGTTTCACCGCCAGAACAAGGACATCGCTTTCCGCCACCACTTCCGCCGCCGTGGGAACAGCCACTGCGCCACATTCGTCCGCCAGTTTCTGGGCGGAGGTCACAGTTTTGCTGGTGATGAAGATATCCTTGCCGTCATAGCTTTTTGTGCCGATGGTCATGCCTTTTACGATGGCGCCCGCCATATTGCCTGCGCCGATAAAGCCAAATTTCATAGGATTTCCCTCCTTATAAAAAAGAAAAGGTCGGTGAAAACCGACCTTTGTGATTTCTCGATTTCCTGATTTAACGGTACTACAATTACCGCACTGCTGTCAATCGTGGAAATCTTATATTTTTCTTAACAAATAATATTCTGAGGTGTACCATCTTCCCATTTCAGGATATTAGCCGCCACGATCTGTGCACGTGTGAACAGTGCTTCATGGGAAGCGAAAGCAACGTGAGGAGTTACGACTGTATGTTTGGAGTGCATCAGCACATGGTCAGCGGGCACGGGGGGTTCCATTTCAAATACGTCGATACCAGCGCCTGCAATGCGTTCTTCGTTCAGTGCTTTTGCCAGAGCTTCGCTATCTACAACGGGGCCGCGTGCTGTGTTCAGCAGGATGGCGTTTTTCTTCATCAGAGCGATTTCTTTTTCGCCGATCAGGCCTTTTGTTTTGTCATTCAGAGGTACATGCAGGGAAACGATATCGGATACTTTCAGTACATCTTCCAGAGACATATATTCGATGCCCTGACCCTGCATTTCGGGTTTTACTGTTCTGCTGTAAGCAACGACTTTGCAGCCGAAAGCCTGTGCAATTTTTGCAACTTTGCCGCCGATGGCGCCTGTACCAACTACGCCGAATGTTTTGCCATACAGTTCGCCGCCAACCAGGCCTGCTTTTGTACCTTCTTTACGGCAAACAGCGTCGCATGCGGGGATATTTCTCAGCACGGAGATTGCCAGACCGAAAGCCAGTTCTGCAACTGCGTTTGTGGAGTAGCCTGCTGCGTTGCATACGCAGATGCCTTTTTCCTTACAGAAATCCACGTCGATATGGTCAACACCTGTGAATGCTACGGAGAGCAGTTTCAGGTTTTCGCATTTTTCGATGACATTTTTACGGAAAGGCTGGTTTGCGATGATGATGATATCTGCATCTTTGCCTCTTTCCGCCAGTTTATCCTGATCTTCTTCCTTTGTGTCATAAGACACGATTTCATGGCCTCTTGCTTTTACGTCTGCTACTGCTTCTTCCAGTTTTTCGGGTGTGATGCCCAGGGGTTCGATGATAACGATTTTCATTTGTACGTGCCTCCTTATGGATGTGATTATTTTATATTGACTGCAATAAATTTCATTGTATAGTTGTATGATAGCGCAGTTTTTTTGAAAACACAATAGTCCTTGTGCAAAAAACGCAGAAAGTTTATAATAGAAAAAATATCATTCCAAAGGAGATGACGACAATGAGCGTTTTGTTTTTAGAATACCCCAAATGCAGCACCTGCAAGAAGGCGAAAGCATGGCTGGAAAGCAACGGCGTAGCCTTTGACGACAGACACATCGTAGAAGAAAACCCCTCTGCAGAAGAACTGAAAATATGGTGGCAGATGAGCGGTCTGCCTTTGAAGAAATTCTTCAACACCAGCGGCCTGCTCTACAAGGAACTGCAGCTGAAGGACAAACTGCCCGAAATGAGCGAGGATGAAATGATCGAACTGCTTTCCACCAACGGCATGCTGGTGAAACGCCCCCTCATCATCGGGGAGGATTTTGTTCTGGTTGGCTTCAAGGAAGCAGAATGGGAAAAATTGAAATAATGACAAAAAGAAAAGACGGGAATTCCCGTCTTTTTTGATTAGATCCAATTCGCCAATGTGGGCTCATCCGCTTCCGTTGCGGCAATGATGATCTCTCCGCCTTTCGGGTCAATGACCAACCGCCAGTTTTCGCCATCCCTTTCCCCCTCGAAAAGATAGAATTTTTCATCCTTCATCCCCTTTTCATAGAAGGATTTGTCCATGGCGTCCTGATAAAGCCATCTGCCGTAAAGCCAATGCACATATTCCACATCGGAAAATCCTTCTGCTGCCAGAATTTCTTCTGCCTGTTTTGTGGAAGTCAGCCCCATGATTTTTGGCCCTCCAAATGTACCAATCACCAGCATCACCGATACAAAACAAAGCGCACAAGCACCCAAGGAGATTTTATCTAAATCCTTTTGCGTTTTTGCGTCCGCCCAATATGCAACCAGAATCAGACAGATGAATTGTGTCCCTACAGCAATTCTTTTAAAATAGAATAAGCCTATGACAAAGGCAACTATCAGAATGGTCACAATGATATTTGTCACTTTTCTCCGTTTTTCTGATATAGGTTCTTCTGCTTTTCCTGCACGCAGACAATAGCCGATCGCCATACCGATGGACCAGCCCAGATAGGTAAAGGTTCCCATTTCAATAA
>NZ_JAFUMA010000056.1 GCF_017483025.1 Anaerotignum sp.
CCTCTAACTGCGTTTATTTGTATTATTTCGGCGTGCGGACGGAAAAGCTCATCGGTTCCGGGAAATTTCTGGTGCTGTATCTGGTTTCCGGTCTTTGCGGCGGCCTGCTGAGTATCCTTGTGGGCAATGGCGGCGGCGTTTCCATCGGCGCATCCGGTGCCATCTATGGTCTTCTGGGGGCAATGCTCCTGCTGACGAAGAAACGAGGCCCCCGCTATACGGGCATGAATTATGCCACCATGCTGCTTTTGGCGGCAACGGCTATCTGTATCGGTTTCCTGATGCCCGATGTGGATAACATGGCTCATATTGGCGGTTTGGTGGGCGGTATGGCTGTATTTGCCCTGCTTTTGCGGAAGAAATGAGGATAACTTGTGGACAACCTATGGATAACCGATGGAGTTATCCCCAAAAATCCTGTGGATAAGGTGTCAGTTATCCCCAGAAAAAATATGCAACACAAGATGAATATTATAATTTGCCGTAAAATCAAGGAATTTTAACGGGAAATGTGCAAAAAACAGAAAAAGACCCCCTATATCTTGGGGTTACATAATGAGTTATCCCCAAAATTATTGTGGATAACCCCGACTTCCTGTGGATAACCCTGTGGGGAATGTGGAAAAGGAGAATTTTTATGAAGCATATCAAGGATATACAGAATGAATTGCTGGAGGCGGTGCAAACTTCCCCTTATGGCGAAAAGACCATCGTTTTCGGGGAAGGGGCGGAAAATCCTGCCCTTATGATGATCGGCGAAGCACCCGGCGGCGATGAAGAAAAGCAGGGACGGCCCTTCGTGGGCAAGGCGGGGAAAAATCTGTCTGCCTTTCTGGAAGTGGTCGGCCTGAAAAGAGAGGAAATTTATATTTCCAATGTAGTCAAGCTGCGCCCTACCAAGGAAAGCCCCAAAACGGGCAAGGCGGTGAATCGTCCCCCCTCTGCCGATGAAATTGCATTTTTCCTTCCTTATTTACTGGAAGAGATCAAAACCATTTCTCCTAAGGTGGTCGTAACACTGGGCAATGTGCCCCTGAAAGCGGTAACGGGGGAGCGAAAAGCGGTCATTGGGGATTACCATGGCAGGCCTGTAATGTTGGCAGATGGCAGAACCCTCTTTGCCCTGTATCACCCTGCGGCGGTTATCTACAATAGAGCATTGCAGGCAACTTACGATGAAGACTTATTAGAACTGAAAGCCTTTTTGCAGAAAGAAGGATTGGCATGAAGACCGATTTGCAGAAAATCCCATATGTAGGGAAGGAAACAGAAAAAGACCTGCTTTTGCTTGGCTTCGACAGCATCGCATCTTTGAAGGGGGCAGACCCGGAGGCGATGTATCAGAAGGAATGTGAACTGAAGGGCGTGAAGATCGATAGATGCCAGCTGTATGTGTATCGTATGGCGGTGTACTACGCGGAAAATGAAGTCCATGACCCTGAAAAGCTGAAATGGTGGAACTGGAAGGACTGAAAGGGGGAAGCCGATGAACAAACTCTGGAGATGGGAAGAAAAGAGCTATCAGCAGAATAAAAAACGAGAAACCCTATGGATAGCGGCAGTTATCTGCTGGCTGCTTTCTCTGCTGATTACATATCTGATTGGAGAAAAAATGTATGGCGGCGTCATTTCTACAGGTGCATCTTCTTATGCCGCTGTTTCCGTCGGGATGGCCATTGGGATATCTTTGCGTTATGGCCTTGGGAAAGAGCCGAAACCCATGACGGAAAAAAGATGGAGAAATAACTGGATTTTTGTCATCCTCTGGTCTGTCGCTATTGAGGTGTTTGCCATTTTTCAAGGGATGTATGTGCAGGCGGTACAATATGGCTTGGTATTGATTCCGTTGCTTTATCTGGCGAAAGAGGAAAGGAAAGATATTGATAAGGTTTCTCTCGGCGCTTGTGCCCTGCTTTCGGTTGCCTTTGTTTTGACTTTTGCTACCTATATTGCACCCAAAGTTATTGGATTGTGTACGGTGGAAAAGGCAGAGGAAATTGTGGCAGAACAGGGCTATAATGAAGCAGAATATCTGGGCTGGCTTTACGGCAGATGGATGTATCAGGATGCAGTGGATAAATCCTTCTATACAGCAGATATGGAGAAAGAACGATATTACATGATTTTCGGCAGAAAGGATGGCGAGCCTTATCGCTTCCTTATTGACCCCAAAGGCGGTGAAGTTATCTTTTTTGCAACGGAAGCAGAAGAACCAGAACTGGGGATGTGGCATCGTCCAAGGGAACAATAAAAAAGACCCGAAAGGGTCTTTTTTATTGTCATTATGTCAATCTGTTCCATTCGGCTTCCTTGAAGCCAACCAGAACGAAATTATCCCCAATCACCAGAGGTCTTTTCACCAGCATACCGTTGGTGGAAAGCAGTTCGATCTGCTCTTCCTCGCTCATTTCGGGCAGTTTGTCCTTCAG
>NZ_JAFUMA010000057.1 GCF_017483025.1 Anaerotignum sp.
AACAGTAATGGCGGCGAATGAGCCAACAATGATTACAAATGTTGAAATTACAGGTGTGACAGAACCTGCAGTTGGTGCAATGCCTACATTTGAGGGTATGATTATACCTGAGGAATGTAGTCTGGATTTCAGTGCATGGATGAGTTATGCAGATGTAGTGGATGGTATGCCTAGTGAAGCTAAGGTTCAGAAAGATGCTTTTACAGAAGGCAAGAATTATGGTTTTCAGATTAAACTGATGCCAAAAGACGGCTATACATTTGGAGGTACAGGCGAAGCACCAACAGTTACAGTGAACGGCAAACCTGGACTTGCAACTTATTCTTCTGATGGTGGTCGCTGGGTATATTTCCTGTGTGGCGAACTTTCTGCTCCTGTGGAAGAAATCACAACACTGGCAGCAACTGTAATACCACCCGTAGGCGGTGAGAACCCTTCTAACACAGCAACAGTAACAGATGACAGATATAAAGTAGACTCTGTGTACTGGCTTGACGGGAACATTACAATGACGGACTCTAATACTTTTGTAGCAGGCAAAACATACACTGCAGAAGTTTGGTTTAGTCCAATTGGGAACAATACATTTGCAGACGGAGTAACGGCAAAAATCAATGACGTTAATGCAAATAAAGTTAATACTGTAAAAGAGGACGGTAGACAAGCAATTGCCTTTACAAGAGATTTTGTGGCGGAAGCACCTGTAGTACCTACAGTAGAGGTAACACTGCCTGTAACAAAAATCGTAGAACAGAAGGGTAATGTTGCTCCTGGTACAGAAACATTCCAGTTCCAGCTGGTAACAACACCTAATGCTCTTCAGCAGGTTCTGCTGACAGATAACTCCATCAAAACAGATGGCAGTGATAGAGAAATCACACTTTCTATCCCCGAAACAGCACTGAGAAACGGCGTTTCCGTACAGCTGAAAGAAGTAAATGATGGCAAAGCAAACTGGACATATGATGATACTGTTTATACAGTAAAGGTTGTCCCTAGAGCTGGAGAAACAACAGTTGTTTATGATACTGAATTCTGGGTGGGTAATGACAAAGCGGATGCACTGACATTTACAAACAGCTACGACTACACAAAATCCACAAGCAAAGGCGGCGGTGGCGGTTCCACAAAATACAAAGTTATTCTGGAAGACACAGATAATGGCGATGTGGAATCCAGCCGTACAAAAGCAAGCAAGGGCACAACAGTATATATCACAACTGACCCCGACGCAGGCTACGGCGTGGATGATATCAAAGTAACAAAGAAAAACGGCGAAGAAGTAGAAGTAACAGATAAAGGCGACGGCAGATATGCATTCAAAATGCCCGCAGCCAATGTATACGTTGATGTAACTTTCGAAAAAACAGCTGACAGCACAGGCGATGGCGAGGAAGCATATATCCGCCTGACCATCGACAGCGTGATCGCATGGGTATTCGATGAATATGTGACAAACGATGTTCCTCCCGTGATCAGAAACGAAAGAACCATGCTGCCTGCAAGATTCGTTGCAGAAGCACTGGGCGGTGTTGTGACATGGAATGAAGCGGAACAGAAAGTGACTATCGAAAAAGATGGTTCCGAAATTATGATCTTCATCGGCGAACCTTTTGCAACTGTAGATGGTGACCCCGTGGAACTGGATTGTGCGGCATACATCGAAAATGACAGAACATACCTGCCTATCAGATTTATTGCAGAAAATCTGGGTGCAGAAGTGGTATGGGATGCTGTTGCAAGAACAGTAACGATCACACCTTAAAACTGAATAGAAAACTGTTTTAGGTATACTGAAACCGAACAGAAGGCGATAGGGATTCCTATCGCCTTTTTTGTATCAATCACCCCTTTGAAGAGGGAAATCACCCTGGGTGGGTGATTACAAAAAAGTGGTTATATTTATATAATAATATCAAAAAATTGGATTAATTTTAAAACCAAGAGGAAGAAAGGGAGAGATGTATGGGTTTATTCGGGAAATTATTCGATAAAAAAGAATGCAGCATCTGCGGCGGCGAAATCGGCCTTCTGGGGAATAGAAAACTGGAGGACGGCAATCTATGCAAGACCTGCGCAGGGAAACTTTCCCCCTGGTTTGATGACAGACGCCATTCCACTGTGGAACAGATCGCGGCACAGCTGGAATACCGCGAAGCCAACAGAGAAAAGGTGGCTTCTTTTGCAATCACCCGTACTTTGGGTGAGGATACAAAAGTGTTGCTGGATGAGGATGCGGGTCAGTTCATGGTAACTTCCTCCAGTCGTTTGGCAGAGGCAAATCCCGATGTGATTGCATTTTCTGATGTGACCGGCTGTGTGCTGGATATTGAAGAAGACCGTGTGGAACTGATGAGAGAGAATGCGGACGGCGAAGAAGTCAGCTATAACCCTCCCAGATATGTATATGAATATGATTTTTATGTGACGATCTATGTGCGGAATCCTTATTTTGATGATATCCGCTTCAGACTAAATTCTTCCACTGTTAGTGTTGAGGAAAGAAAAGCGGGAAATGCGACAACGATCCGCCTTGGCAGCGCGGCCCTGAATTTTGGTGATAAATTCGATCCCAAACAGAGTGTGGAATATTGCCAGTATAAGGAAATGGGCGAAGAGATCAAAGCGGCACTCATGCAGGCGCGTCAGCAGGCGAGAGAAGAAAAAGTGGCGGCAGAAGCACCGAAAGTAGCTGTGATGTGTCCTTTTTGCGGTGCTCAGACGATCCCTGATGCCAAGGGCTGCTGTGAATACTGCGGCGGTGCCCTGGGAAAATGATTTTGGAAAGGAGATGCTGCTCATGAAAAAAGTGGTAGCATTTTTGCTGATGGCATGCATGGTGATGCCTCTTGCAGCCTGCGGCGGCAGTGAAACACCGACGGAGACTCCTGCAGAAGAAAAAATATCGGCGGAAGTGCTTTCTCTTCAGAAGACCCTGCAGAGCAATTATGAATGGGATGATGATGTGCTGTTGGTACAGAGTGAGCATTCCTATGTAACGCTGCGGGAGGCAGATGCAGAAAAATATCCCGCCATGGCAGAAACACTGAGCCAGATTTCCACTATGCAGGAAAGAAGTATGGAAGATGAATTCGACAATTTCTGCAGTTCTGCCAGAGAAGAACTGTCTTATGGCGGAACCGTGGATACATACGTTTCTACGCTGGATGTGCAGGTAAGACGGGCGGACAGCGTGGCAGTCAGCCTGCTGTCGGATTCCTATTCCGATTATGGCAGGATCGAGGAATTCAGAGGGATGCAAGGCTCCAACTTTGATACGGAAACAGGAAAAGAATTGACCCTTTCCGATGTGATTCTTGATATGGAAAAAGTACCTGCCATCGTGGAACAGGAACTGAACAGCCATATGTGGGCAGGAGATTTTTATTCTGAAACAACTGTGGCAGACTATTTCAAAGATACACCTGAAGATGGCATCAGCTGGACATTGGATTACAACGGTGTGACCTTCTATTTTGCTGATGGTGATCTGGCAGAGCCCGGCAATGGCAGACAGGCGGCAACGGTTTCCTTTGCGGCACACCCTGAATTGTTCAACGAAAAATATATGACAGCTCCCGAAGGATATATGGTTGGTCTTCCATTGGATCATTCCTTCTTTGTGGATCTGGATGGCGACAAGGATCTGGAGGAACTGAACTGCTCCGGTTATTTTGACCCCGATATGGGAATGTATTCCTCTTTCGGTATCTATATGGATACAGATGGACATTACAACTATGAAGAGCTGTGTGCCGATGATTTTGATCCTTATTATGTGAAAACAGCAGACGGAAAGCATTATATCTATCTGTTCTGTAAGGAAAATGAAGGTGCCTTTGGTCTGGGACATCTGGTGGTATATGATGTGACGGATGGCAAGCTGAACAGAATCGGTGAAAGAGCTGCAACACCATTTTATCTGTCTGATGGTGAAGGGTATTCGTTCATCCTTCCCACAGACCCTGCGGCACTCTGGCTGGATGATCCCGATTACGGCAATGACGGTACTGTTTTTGCTGTCGGAAAGAATGGTCTGCCGGAAACCGAAGGAGGCGAAAGCCTTCAGGTTCTGGATACGGATGCGCTGGAGGAGATCTCCTTTGATGAACTGTCTCTGGAAGGTACCGATTGGTACGGATATATGGTGGTAGACCCCCAGTCCGGGGAAGAACTTCAGCTGCCCTATACGAATCAGGATACAGGCATGGAAGTGGGGGCCAAGCTGGAGCTGTATGAAGACGGCACAGGCTATCTGGACTATAAACCGCTCAGAAGCCATCTGACATGGTATTGCGAGGACAACACCCTCTGCCTGCAGATGGAAGGCGGATGGAACTGCTATGGGTATCTTTACGATGATGTATCCGCACAGAAACTGTGGATGATGCTGCAGGTGGAAGAAGATGTGATCTGGCTGCAATAAGAAATGGGAAAGGGAGGAATGTATATGAAGAAATGGTTATCTTATATGCTTTCTGTTGTAATGATGTTCTGTCTGCTGACAGGCTGCGGCGGTGGCGGCGGAACAACGGCAGAGCCTGAAAAAGAAGGCGTTGCCAAAGGCTACTGGGTAGTAGAAAAAATGGTCATGGAAGGCAATGAGTTCGACAAGGAAACCATGGAAGGCATTTTCGGCGAGGCGGAAAGCATCATGGCTCTGGCATTCGATGGCGAAGGCGGCATCGATGGTATTTATTTCGGCGAACCTCTGAAAGGTACCTACACCGGTGCTGAGGATGCACTGGAAATGGACCTGATGGGTGAAAAAGCAACGGGCGTATGCAAGGACGGCGTTCTGGAAATCAAAATTGGTGAGGACGCGGCATTTACGCTGAAAAATCAGGAAGAAATGCCTGCTTCCATTGCAAGCAATCCCTGGGCGACATACAAACCCGAATTTAATGCGGATGAAACAATGGCAATGAGCACTTTTATGAACTATGGCCGTTATATCGTGCAGGATGATGTGCTGTATGGCCTGACCCACAGCAAATCCGGCAGCGGCAATCTGGCGGCGATCTCTTTCCATATGAAAGGGGACTTCCCTGAGTTTGATGATACAAAGATTCTGGATGAAAAGGGTTCCGCTGCATATCTGTGCATGGATGGAGACTACCTGTACTACCTGAGAGACTGGGAAGCAGTATGCCGCGTGAAAACAGACGGCAGCGATGCAAAAGTTCTGTATGATGGTGCCTGCGATTATCTGCAGATCCATGACGGCAGACTGTACTTCACCGATGAAGACTATCATTTCGTATCTACAGATATGGATGGTAAGGATCTGAAAACAGTCGTAGATAAGGAAATCTACTATCCTTACTTCATCTGTGGTGACTGGATGGTATTCCAGGATGATGCGGATGATGAATCTCTGCATCTGTATCATGCAACATCCGGGGAAGAACTGAATATCACATATGTTCCTTCTTATGCACCTGTACTGGATGGCAAATATCTGTATTATACAGATTACACTGATGGCGTAGCATATCTGTGCAGAGTAGACATGAGCGATCCCGATACATTCCGTTGGGAAGGCAGCGAACTGCCCCTGCGTGAAACAAACTTCATGATCGACGAAGAATATATTTATACAGCAAATGATATTTCTGTTCCCAAAGCAGACTGGCAGAAACTGACGGATACAAAGGATGTTACAGAAGAAGTGGAAGTATATGCATCCAAAGACTATAGAGTATACCATGAATTTGATGACGAAGGCCTGATCGGCGGGAAATACCTGATGAGCAAGGCAGAAGGCGGCGGCACTTCGTTCAGATAATTAAAAAATTTATTTCAAAAAAAAAGAGGGAATTGGTATGAAAAAAATGATGAGAACAGCAATGATGGCAACAATGGCATTTGGACTTCTGCTCCTGCCCGCATGCGGCGGCGGTGGCTCCGATGATGGTGCACAGGCACCCGCAGTGGAAGAAGAAAGCGGCAGCGCAGGCACAGCAGCAGGCGAAGAAGTTTCTACTGATTTTGCACCTGCGGTAGACGGTGTACTGACACTGAAAATGGCAAATGCAGGTATCATCATCAATGGCACAGGCGTAGCAATGCCTTATACTTTTGCAGAACTGGAAGCTGCAGGTATTCAGAATGCAGATGATCTGCGTTCTATCGAAATGGGTGCAGGCGATTTCTATTCTGTAAATATGTTCCTGGATGAAAATGAAGATTATTTGGTACTGCCTTACTTCTACAATGATGGTGAAGAAGCAGCTCCTATTACAGAAGTAGATGCAGAAGAAATCGGCATGGCTACATACGCAGAAGAACCCGTAGACCAGAATGTATCTCTGCTGGGTGTTAAATTTGGTATGACAAAAGCAGAAGTAACAGATCTGGTAGGTGCACCTTCTTATGATGGCGGCGACTATTGGGAATGGCAGGTAGCGATGGAAGATTCTAATTATGAAGGCCACTTCACAATCTACTTCAACACTGATGCAGACGATGCAGTTGTATCCCAGGCAGACCTGGATATCACTGACTATGGTTTCTGATCAAATCATCGAGAATATTTTTTAAGAAATGAAAAAAGCCGCTGTCTTTGACAGCGGTTTTTTCTATGTTATTTGTTGTTCTTTGGGGTGGTTAAATTGCAAGACTCTCTTTCAGGGATTGCAGATGCGGGAGCAGTTGGACGAAGCGGGGTTTATTTTGGTGGAAGGATGTCGATTTACGCCATACCAAAGGATAAACCTTGGGAAAAGATGAAACCTTAATGCTTCCTGTCGAAAACGGCAACAACAGTCAGCAGGAACAGAACGATGCCTGCGAAGATGCCATATTTTCTCAATTCTTCATTTGTTACATATATACCCTCGGCGGGGGATTCTTTGATCTCTCTTAATGCTACACGGTAATGTCTTCTTTTCTGATGCATGGAAAAACCTCCTCGTGTTTTTTCTTTAGTATACACCAAACTCCTTAAAAATCGATGACAAATCTTGTTTTTATAAAAATCGACCAAAACGGGATACTAAACCCAAAGGAGGCGGCACAGATGAAAAAACGGGCAGGGTTGATTTTATTTTTGACGGGGGTATTTTTGCAGGGCTGCGGAGCAGAGGTGACGGAAAACAACCTTTCCCATCTGCATTTCGTGAAGGCTTCGGCGGAAATCGGGGACAAAACCCCGGAGGAGAGGGGGCGCGCCATTAAAAAACGGCTGTATCAGATGGAGGAAGTGACGGGCTGTGCTGTGGTGGTGGAGGGGCATACAGCCATTATTGGCTTAAGATTGGAAGAAAATATGGAACAAAATGCAATCAGCCGCGTCAAAAAAGAAGCGGATTCTGCTGCGAAGGAAGCCGATGAGTACATCGAAAGCACCTCCATCACCATGAACACCTACATCGTTTCCATGATCGAAGAAATGGAGCGAAAGCGGTCGGGATGAGACAAAAAGGGGCGGCCCTCGCCCCGAAACGTCAAATTCTTCAAAAAACCTTAAGATGTAGGTACTAGGCAGAATCGTACAAATATGGTATATTTAAGAGTAACAATGGAGAAGTAGGACCAATTGTATTGCAAAAAGATTTTAACCTAAGGGGGTAAAAGTTATGAAACGCAAACTGACGCTGTTCCTGTCTGCGGTGATGGCAACTTCCTGCCTGCCCATGACAGCGTACGCAGCAAATTTCAAAGATATCAAAGATGTGCCCTGGGCCGGCGCTGCAGATGTTATCAACAGTGTGGCAGATCTGGGCCTTTTGAGCGGCTATGAAGATGGTACCTTCCGCGCCCGCAACAACGTAACTTACTGCGAAGCCATGCAGATGGTTTATAATGCACTGATCAAAACAGGCGCAACAAGCGGCATCGATGCGGTGGACGCTTATTCCTATATGGCAGTGCTGAATACATATAAAGTGCCCAGCTGGTGCCAGATGGCAGTGGCTTATGGCCTGCATAACGGCATTATTGACATGCAGATGGTAGCGACAAAATTTTCCGGCGGCACACAGGCAGCCACAAGAGAAGACGTTGCCCTGATGTTTGGTAATGCTTTGGGTATGTTTTATGATAAGGATAAAACAGCTGCAACAGTATCTGAATTTGTGGATCACTGGAGCATCACTTCCGATACAGCAGTGCAGATCGACCTGCTGAAGAGACTGGGCGTTGTAAGCGGTGACGAATACAACAGATTTAACCCCAAAAAGAACATCAACCGCGCGGAAATGGCAGTTATGCTGAATAAAACAAACAGCATCCTGACAGAAGGCGTAAGCAGCAGCGGCGAAATCACGGAACTGCAGGTAAATGAAGGCAAATATTACTATATCAAGGTAACACTGGATGCCGGCGGCTGGGAAGGCTTCAATGCAACACTGGGCGATTTCCCCGTTTATGTAGGCAATACAAGCGAAACCATTTCCCTGAGCAAGCTGAACGAAGGGGACCAAGTAGTCCTGGTACGCAGCGGCAATACTGTAACAGCACTGCGCCAGATGAAGGGCACAACAAACCAGGGCAAATATGACATCACTGGTTATGTAAACTCTATCAAGGATAACAAGCTGTCTCTGGAAAATGAAAACACAGGCGAAACAGACAAATACAAACTGGATTCCGGTACAAAATGCTATGTAGAAGGCGAAAAAGTATCCCGTTCCGATCTGGAAGATATCATGTCTGAACACTACAAAGAATATGCATACGCTGGCCTGATCACAAGCGTGGAACGTGAAAAGAACGACGATGGCGAATACGAAAATGTAACATACATCGAAGAACTGTATATCACATTTACAGATGAATATTCCATGACAGGCCAGGTGAAAGGCTTCAACAGCAGCAGCATTACTGTGAAGCTGGCAGACAGCAGCGCTGAAAAATCTATCCTGTTTGCGGCAGACTGCAAATTCTATATTGCAGGTGAAGAAGTAGACTTCGACGAAATGGATGAACTGGCAGATGCCGGCACAACCTATGCGAAAGTAACTGTAAACAGCAGCGATAAGGCAACAAAGATCGAAATGTCTGAAGATACTTTTGCAACAGGCACAGAAGAAAAAGAAAGCCTGACATATAAAGTGAAGAGCATTTCCGATAAGAAAATGGTTCTGGAAGTAAGCGGCAATACAACAACTTATGTATTTGGCTCCACAAACCCCCTGGACAACATCAGATTCTACACATGGGAAGAAGAGGATGAAGACTGGGATATCCTGAAGAATGTAGATAAGGCAGAAACTTATGTAGATAATTCCGAAGATACGATTTATTGTAAGGTTACATTCAACAGCGGCGGCAAGCTGAGCGAGATTTATCTGGCAGATACAAAGAGCGCATGGAAGAATTCCGAAGACCACCAGACAGAAAGAAAAGGTACCGTTGTTTCTCTGGTAAATGATGTGCTGAAATTCAAAACTTCTTCTATTGAATACAAGATGCTGAAATCTTATGAAGACGGTGATCTGAATATTGGCAGTGCTGTAACAGAATCCAAGACAGTGCTGGCAAGAATGGCCAACGACAGCGATCTGGAACTGTATGCTGAAATCAAGGCAAATGGTGACAATGAGGTTATCGAGGTAGTAGAAGCGAGACTGACAGCGGCAAAAGGCGATCTGGTGGAATTTAACCCTAGTGATAAATTCATCAAGATCAAAACAGAGGACGGTAATGAATTTAAACTGGTTTGCCAGCGTTCTCCTAAGCTGACAGATGAAGAAGAGGATGTATTCGAACTGGAAGATCTGGAAGGTACAAACTCCAAATATGTTGGTGAAACCATCGAGCTGGGCTTCAACAGCAGCGGCGTGGTAACACAGATCACAGTGGTAGATGGCCAGAAGAGCACAGATGCGACAACGAAAGTAAAAGGTATCGCAACTGCAGCCAACGATGGTCTGAAGGTGAAAGGCGACAGCACAACTTACAGATGGCTGAGCAAAACATCTGATATCACCATCAGAAACTACAGCGGTTCCAGTGAATCTCTGAGTGTGATTAAGAAGATGATCGAAGACGACGCTTTGGAAGTTTATGTAGTGGCAACACTGGACGACAAAGACAGAGTGGAAGCCATCAGTGTTTATGTACAGAGCGCAGAAGGCGTGCTGAAATCCTGTGATGATGATGTGGTACGTATCACAACAGAAGACGGCAACACATTCTCCTTTGATCTGCCCAGCAAACTGGACAGCTGCGATGTAGACGGTCTGGATCAGGATAAACTGGAAGACGGCAAAGCAGACGGCAAGGGCTATGAAGTAAAACTGACATTTGCTGATGACGGTCGCGTAAGCGAAATTGAAGAAGCATAATGATTTTTAAAAGGAAAGGGATATCCGAAAGGGTATCCCTTTTTTAATACGATTGACAGAAGCTCCTAAAAAGTGTAAAATTACACCAAAAGGAGGCGTTTGGATGAGAAGAGATATCAAGCTGTACAATCTGATTTTCCCCATGTGGAGCATTTATTTTTTCGGACTGTTGTTTCCTGCATTTTTGCTGATCTTATTGCCTGCGAATTTTGCGATAGACAGCATTGTGCTGCTGATTTTGTTTGCGTGGCTGAAGCTGCCAGATAAAAAAGGATGGTACAAAAAGACCATTTTGAAAACCTGGGGCTTTGGCTTTCTGGCGGATTTCGTTTCATCGGGGATTTTCCTTGGGCTGAGTGAAGTGGTGGATTTCTGGGAATATGGCATCAATGTGTATCTGCCTTACAGTAATATGGAAGCGTTTTTGTTTACCACGGCGGCGGTTGTGTTGGCGGGGATTTTGATTTATCTTTTCCACAGAAAGTTCATCTGGAAGAAGATGGAGCTGGAAGAAGGGCAGAAGAAAAAGCTGGCTTTGGGTATGGCGATTTTAACAGCGCCTTATCTGATGTATTTACCTCCGATGTAATATAGGAAAGAAGGGCGTTTTATGACGAAGAAGGAATTTGCGGCGCAGATGGACGGCGTTCTGAAAGCGGTGCGAAAGGAATATGGCTTCACCCAGGAAAAGATGGCGGCGGTGCTGGGCATTTCCAAAAAGACTCTGGTGGAAATTGAAAAGGAGAGAAGCTCTCTGGGCTGGACGGGGGCGGCGGCCTTTGCCGTTATTTTCAGTGAAAGCAGTATCCTGCAGGAACGATTCGGCGGGGAATTGACGGATTTAGTGGAGGCTTTGGCCTTTGCAGATGCTCAGCCTCAGTATCCCAAGACCATGGGCGGCAAGGTCTGGTGGAGAGAAATTATGAAGAAGAAGGGCTATCGTATCCAGCAAAACCTGATTTCCGGGCATTTTCGCCTGCTGGATAAGGAAAACCATCGACTAATGGCTTCCTTTGAAATGGAGCGGGTATTGGAACGGCTGAAACGGGAATTGAGTTGATCATATGGGTACAATTGATATGATTGTATCGATGCAATTTGCGTTTTCTGCGGGGGAACGGTAGAAACTGCCAAAGGGATATGCTATCCTAACTACAGAAATTCGAAGTTAGGTGGGATTCATATGAAAATGACAACAAAGGAACTTTGTATCCAGGGCCTTCTAATTGCGCTGGTGACTGTATGCACGATGGTTTTTCAGATACCTGTTTCTGCAACGAACGGCTATGTACATCTGGGTGACAGCATGATTCTGCTGGTTGGCGTATTCTTTGGCGCAAGATACGGCATGGTGGCCGGCGGCGTTGGTTCTGCTCTGGCAGACCTGCTGAGCGGTTATGCCCATTGGGTACCTTTTACGCTGATCATCAAAGGGCTGATGGGCTGGCTCATCGGCAAGATCGCAAATGGCGCAGGCGACAGAGAAAAATTCTTCACAGGCCGCAATCTGCTGGCATCTGTAGTGGGGATTGCATGGATGGTCTTCGGTTATTTTATTGGCGGCGGCATCCTGCAGAGCAGCTTCGTTGTGGCGCTGACATCCATCCCTGAAAATATCGTGCAGGGGGCAGCCGGTCTGGTGATTTTCCTGGTGGTAGGTGCGGCATTCCATAAGGCGAATATTTATAAAATCGTATCTGAATGATCTATAAAGATGTTTAAAAGAACCCTTTAGGGTTCTTTTTTTTGAGTATTTTATGTTGACCACCGGATATTCTATATGGTAACATAAAATTTACGTGAATTGATAAAGGGGGTCACCGTATGGAGTGGCTTTTGGAAATGGACGGGCGGTTTCTGCTCTGGTTGAAGGAGACCTGCGCCCATCCTGTTTTTGATAAAATAATGATTTCCGTATCTGCCCTTGGGAATGGTGGATTTCTCTGGATCGCCATTGGCGTACTGTTCCTGCTGATGGGCTTCAAAAATAAAGTTTGGGTGAAAAGAGGGCTTTTGGTACTGTTTTCTTTGGGGGCCAATGCGGTGGTTTGCAATCTGCTGCTGAAACCACTGGTAGACCGCACCAGACCCTATGATCTGTTGGGATATGATATCCTGATCTCTCCGGTGGGGGATGCTTCTTTTCCCTCCGGGCATACGTCAGCATCCTTTGCGGCAGCAACAGCGATCTATGCCATCAATAAAAAATGGGGTATGGCGGCCTATATATTTGCGGCAGTGATGGGCTTTTCCCGTCTGTATCTGGGGGTGCATTTCCCTACGGATGTGCTGGCAGGGACGGCGATCGGCGTTGTGATGGCAAAGGTTGTACTGGCGCTGATGCAAAAAAAGTGGCAAAAAGGATGATTCGTTAAAAAAGCCACTTATTTTCCCGGGAATAGATTAAAAAAGTATAAAATTAGACGAAAATCATTGCAAAACGAGTGTTTTAAGAGTAGAATAGAAGAAGAACTTTGTGAAAAAAATGTTTTTGTAGATGGACAAGAGTTGCGGAAGGGAAGGTTGATACATGGCAATACCTGTAATTTTTCAGTTGATCACAATGGTTATCCTGATGATCGTTGGGGTGATCTTACATAAAAAGAATTTTTTATCTCTGACAAATGCCAAGGGGCTTTCTATTGTGCTGACCCGCGTGGCGGTGCCCTGTAACATGGTCGTTTTGCTGCAGAGAGACTATTCTCCTGAGATCTTCAAAGGATTTCTGGTGACATGTTTTGCTACATATTTTATGTGCTGTATCGGTGCGCTGATGTTTTTCATCGTCGGCAAGGGCATGAAAATGAAACCTGCAGAGCTGGGGTTGTTCAGCGGCGGCGGCGTTTACAGCAATGTTATCTTTATGGGCCAGCCTCTGATTTTGGCCATGTATGGTGCAGAAGGTCTGATCTTCTGTGTGGCTGTCATGTTTACCTGCAATGTATTCCTGTTTACAGTCTGCTCCATTCTGTTTGCCATGGGCAGCGAACATAGAAAGACAGCAAAAGAAATGTTCAAGGAGATCTGCACCAGCCTGATCTGTATTTCTGCAGTTGTCGGCGTGTTCTGCTTCGTTAATTCCATTTCCCTGCCTCAGCCGATCTATGATGTGCTGCAGTATTCCGCAAATACGACGGTATGCCTGTCTATGATCTATATCGGTTCTCTGCTGGCGGCGGCAAATGTAAAAGAGATTTTCAAGGACAAGGTAGTATATATCTTCAGCTTCTTTACGCTGATCATCATGCCCATTATCACAAAGCTGATCTGCGGTACATTCATGAGCGGTATGGCGCTGAGCGTTATCGTGGTGCTGATGGGTACGCCTGCGGCGGCAGCCCTGCCTTCCTTTGCAGACCATTATGGCGCAGATGAAAAGAGAGCATCTCAGTATGCTTTCGTATCCACGATTTTTTCTGTAATCACTCTGCCATTGGTGGCGCAGTTCCTGTGCCAGTAAAACGGCAGGAAAACAAAGGAAATCTTTGCCCTCTTCCCCTTGTCGGAGAGGGCTTTTGTTTTCCCATAGGAATATATGCAAAAATTGTTCAAAAATAACAAAATTTATCGACAAATTTAGTATATCTGCGTGCGGTATGGGGGTTGATTTTTGTAAAGGCTTTCGTTTATACTTATGTTTGGGACAGAATATGACTTGGTCTACTGGGAGGACGTTTGGAAAAATACACGCCGCCCGCGCATCGCTAAAAGAACAGGGCTTTGGATGCGCAAGGAAAGGCAGTGTATTTGTTTTTTCATGACTTCTCCGGGGGTGTATCATCCTGAGGGGAGATGCCATGAAAGGACGAGCCGAACGCTGACCTGTGGAGTTGCTTTTTGCTTCGGCAGAGAGAGGTGTTATATTCCACGTTATTATCATTATCCACATTCTAAATTTAAGAAACAGGGGGATTATTATGGCAAGTTTAATTTATCTGGCGCCCGTTCTTGGTATCGTGGCGCTGCTGTTTGCTTTCGTCCTGGCAAGCAAAGTTAGCAAAATGGATGAAGGTACAGACAGAATGAAAGAAATCGCTGCAAGCATCAGAGAAGGCGCAAAGGCTTTCCTGTCTGCAGAATACAAAATTCTGATCATCTTCGCAGCTGTACTGTTCGTACTGATCGCACTGGGCGTAAACATCGCTACAGCAGTATGTTTCCTGTTCGGTGCTGTTTTCTCCACACTGGCTGGTTACTTCGGTATGACAGTAGCAACAAATGCAAACGTTAGAACTGCAAACGCAGCTAGAACAAGCGGTATGAACAAAGCCCTGTCTATCGCATTCAGCGGCGGCGCAGTTATGGGTATGTGCGTAGTTGGTCTGGGCCTTCTGGGTGTAGGCGCAATCTACGTAGTAACAGGCAATGCTGACATCCTGTTCGGTTTCTCTCTGGGTGCTTCCTCCATCGCGCTGTTTGGTCGTGTTGGCGGCGGTATCTACACAAAAGCAGCCGACGTTGGTGCCGACCTGGTTGGTAAAGTAGAAGCTGGTATCCCTGAAGATGACCCTCGTAACCCTGCCGTTATCGCCGATAACGTAGGTGACAACGTAGGTGACGTTGCTGGTATGGGTGCCGACCTGTTCGAATCCTATGTTGGTTCCGTTATTTCCGCTATCACACTGGGCCTGGTATACTACAGCGCAGAAGGCGCTCTGTATCCCCTGGTACTGGCAGCAGTTGGTATCCTGGCTTCCATCATCGGTACATTCTTTGTAAAAGGTGATGAAAACTCCAACCCTCACAAAGCTCTGAAAACAGGTTCTTACACAGCAGCTATCCTGGTAGCTATCGCTTCCGTAGTGCTGTCCAAATCCTGCTTCGGCAACATGAAAGCAGCGATCGCAGTTATCGCTGGTCTGGTTGTAGGTCAGATTATTGGTATCATCACAGAAATCTACACATCCGGCGACTACAAATCCGTTAAGAAAATCGCAGACCAGTCTGAAACAGGTCCTGCTACAACAATCATTTCCGGTCTGGCTGTAGGTATGGAATCCACAGCTATCCCCATCATCCTGATCTGTATCGGTATCTACATCGCTTACACAGTATGCGGTCTGTATGGTATCGCTCTTTCCGCAGTAGGTATGCTGGCAACAACAGGTATCACTGTAGCCGTTGACGCTTACGGCCCTATCGCCGATAACGCTGGTGGTATCGCAGAAATGTCCGGTCTGGATCACTCCGTAAGAAACATCACAGACAAACTGGACGCAGTTGGTAACACAACAGCTGCTATGGGTAAAGGTTTCGCGATCGGTTCCGCAGCTCTGACAGCTCTGGCTCTGTTCGTATCCTACGCTGAAGCAGTTGAACTGACATCCATCGATATGCTGGATCCTCGCGTAATCATCGGTCTCTTGATCGGTGGTATGCTGCCTTTCCTGTTCTCCGCATTCACAATGCAGTCCGTAGGTAAAGCTGCATTCCAGATGATCGAAGAAGTTAGAAGACAGTTCCGTACAATCCCTGGCATCATGGAAGGTACAGGCAAACCCGACTACAAGAAATGTGTAGAAATTTCCACAACAGCAGCTCTGAAAGAAATGCTGGTACCCGGTATCATGGCAGTTGCAGCTCCTCTGGTAGTTGGTCTGCTGCTGGGCGTTGGCGCTCTGGGCGGTCTGCTGGCTGGTTCCCTGGTAACAGGTGTTATGATGGCGATCTTTATGTCCAACGCCGGCGGCGCTTGGGATAATGCGAAGAAGTACATCGAAGAAGGCAACCACGGCGGTAAAGGTTCCGATGCGCACGCAGCTGCAGTTATCGGTGACACAGTTGGTGACCCCTTCAAAGATACTTCCGGTCCTTCCATCAACATCCTGATCAAACTGATGACAGTAGTATCTCTGGTATTCGCTCCTCTGTTTATGACAGTTGGCAGCCTGCTGTAATTTGAAATAAAGCGGAGAAAGCCGCTTCTTAGAATAAGGGTATCGAATATGCTTGCATAGTTCGATACCCTTATTTTTTTGCAATAATTTGCGGAGCAAATGCATGCATAAGGCAAAACCTTATGGATGAAAGGCTTTCTTTTCAACATACTGAAATTCGTGGGGCAAAATATGTCCCGATTTCTGGAAAAAATACAAAATAAACTCTTGTGTAAGAATAGGATTTGGGGTATGCTTAGCATACGGAAGAATTTTCCTATGATGCACATGAGATGAAAAAAGTGGCATATGTGGGGTGAAATTTGTCCTGCGCGACAAAGTGCTGACCTGTGGAAAAGAACCAATGACATCTTTTGGCAAAAAACCATAGATTTTTCGAAAGTTTTTCAGATAGTCTTTTGCGGAATGGGCAAAAAATACTTTTTGGCATTGACACAAATGGAAAAAACGAAGAGAAAGTTTGGGAAATATTGTGGTTTTTTGATAAAGGTGGTATAATTTCCGATGAATCGTTTTTGATTTGAAATGCAGCCGAAGGCTGCAGACAAAGACCTAAAAATTTTATCCGATCAAGGATATAGGAGGTAATGTGTAATGAGCAAGAAATATGTTTACATGTTCAGCGAAGGTAACGCTTCCATGAGAAACCTGCTGGGCGGTAAAGGTGCAAACCTGGCTGAAATGACAAATCTGGGACTGCCTGTTCCTCACGGCTTCACAATTTCCACAGAAGCTTGTACAGAATACAACGAAGGCGGCAAGAAACTGACAGACGAAATGATCGAACAGATCGAAGTGGCTCTGGCTAAACTGGAAGAAATCGCCGGCAAAAAACTGGGCGACCCCGAAAATCCTCTGCTGGTTTCCGTACGTTCCGGTGCAAGAGCATCCATGCCCGGTATGATGGACACAGTTCTGAACCTGGGTCTGAATGATATTTCCGTAGAAGGTCTGGCTAAGAAAACTGGCAACCCCAGATTCGCTTACGACTCCTACAGAAGATTTATCATGATGTTTGCAGACGTTGTTATCGGCGTTTCCAAATCCAAATTCGAAAGAAAACTGGACGAATATAAAGAAAAAGTTGGCGCAAAATACGACACAGACCTGACAGCTGACGACCTGAAAGAAGTTACAGCAATGTTCAAACAGATCTATCTGGATGACCAGGGCAAAGAATTTCCTCAGGAACCCAAAGAACAGCTGCTGGAAGCTGCTATGGCCGTATTCCGCAGCTGGGATAACCCTCGTGCATTCGTTTACAGAAGAATGAACGACATCCCTTACAGCTGGGGTACAGCAGTTAACGTACAGATGATGGTATTCGGTAACATGGGCGACACATCCGGTACTGGCGTTGCTTTCACAAGAAACGCTGCTACAGGTGAAAAGGCTATGCTGGGCGAATATCTGGTTAACGCACAGGGCGAAGACGTAGTAGCCGGTGTTCGTACACCTAACCCTATCGCAAAACTGAAAGAAGATATGCCTGGTGTTTACGATCAGTTTATGGAAATCGCAAACACACTGGAAAACCACTATAAAGACATGCAGGATATGG
Source organism: Anaerotignum sp. (assembly GCF_017483025.1). Taxonomy (GTDB): domain Bacteria; phylum Bacillota; class Clostridia; order Lachnospirales; family Anaerotignaceae; genus Anaerotignum_A. Next base: position 17,751 of record NZ_JAFUMA010000057.1, read on the forward strand.
AATTTACTATTGAAGAAGGTAAACTGTACTTCCTGCAGACAAGAAATGGTAAGAGAACAGCAAATGCTGCTCTGAGAATCGCTGTTGAAATGGTAGAAGAAGGCCTGATCACAACAGACGAAGCTCTGCTGAGAGTAGACCCCAAACAGCTGGATCAGCTGCTGCACCCTGCATTCGACCAGGCTGCACTGAAGGCTGCAAAACCTCTGGGCAAAGGTCTGCCTGCATCCCCCGGTGCTGCTGCAGGTAAAGTTTACTTCACAGCAGAAGAAGCAAAAGCAGCTGCAGAAGGCGGCGACAGAGTAATCCTGGTTCGTCTGGAAACATCCCCCGAAGATATCGAAGGTATGGCTGCATCTCAGGGTATCCTGACAGTTCGCGGCGGTATGACATCCCACGCTGCAGTAGTAGCTCGTGGTATGGGCACATGCTGTGTATCCGGCTGTGAAGAAATCAAGATGAATGAAGAAGCAAAAACATTCACGCTGGGCGGCAGAACATTCGCAGAAGGCGACTACATTTCCCTGGATGGTTCCACAGGTAACATCTATGGCGAAGATATCCCTACAGTAGAAGCAGAAATCACAGGCAACTTCCAGACCTTCATGGCTTGGGCAGATGCGAAGAGAAGCCTGAAAGTAAGAACAAACGCTGATACACCTCACGATGCTCAGGTTGCCATCGACTTCGGCGCAGAAGGTATCGGTCTGACAAGAACAGAGCATATGTTCTTCGAAGGCGAAAGAATCATGAAATTCAGAAAGATGATCATGTCCGATACAGTGGAAGAAAGAGAAGCAGCTCTGGAAGGCATCGCTCCTTTCCAGAAAGAAGACTTCAAAGGTATCTACAGAGCAATGAAAGAAAGACCTGTTACAATCCGTCTGCTGGATCCTCCTCTGCATGAATTCATGCCTAACACAGATGAAGAATTCGCTCAGCTGGCAGAAATGACAGGCAAAACAGTAGAAGAACTGAAGATCAAAGCAAGAGGTCTGCACGAACTGAACCCTATGATGGGTCACCGTGGCTGCCGTCTGGCTGTAAGCTATCCTGAAATCGCAAGAATGCAGGCTACAGCTATCATGGAAGCTGCAGTTGAAGTTTCCGAAGAAGAAGGCATCAACATCGTTCCCGAAATCATGATCCCTCTGATCGGTGAAATCAAAGAACTGAAATTCGTTAAAAACATCGTTGTAGAAGCAGTAGAAAAAGTATTCGAAGCAAAAGGCAAGAAACTGGAATACCTGGTTGGTACAATGATCGAAATCCCCAGAGCTGCTCTGACAGCAGATGAAATCGCTACAGAAGCTGAATTCTTCTCCTTCGGTACAAACGACCTGACACAGATGACATTCGGCCTGTCCCGTGATGACGCTGGTAAGATCCTGGCTGACTACATCGACAAAAACATCTACGAAGTTGACCCTACAGCAAGACTGGACAGAACAGGCGTTGGTCTGCTGATGAAATGGGCAGTAGAAAAAGCAAAACCCGTACGTCCTGACATCCACCTGGGTATCTGTGGTGAACACGGCGGCGATCCTTACTCCGTTGAATTCTGCCATATGATTGGTCTGGACTATGTATCTTGTTCTCCTTACCGTGTGCCTATCGCAAGACTGGCTGCGGCTCAGGCGCAGATCAACTTCCCTCGCTAAGGCGTAACTTGAAATCGGGATTTTGAGTTAGTACATAAAGGCGTGTCGAAAGACACGCCTTTTCTTTTGGGAGGCATATATGAAGAAGAAAGTAGCCTTTATCTGTGTGCACAATTCCTGCCGCAGCCAGATGGCGGAAGCCTTAGGCAGAGCGTTGGCGGGGGATGTGCTGGAATGTTATTCCGCGGGGACAGAAACGAAGCCGCAGATCAATCAGGATGCAGTGCGTCTGATGAAGGAAAGATACGGCATCAATATGGAAGAAAAACAGTATTCCAAATTGTTAGGGGAGATTCCTGCAGTGGATATCGTTATTACCATGGGCTGCAACGTCAGCTGCCCATTCCTGCCCTGCGAAATGCGGGAAGACTGGGGATTGGACGACCCAAGTGGGGAGGAAGATGCGGTATATCTCGAAGTGATGGATAAAATTGAGAAAAACGTGCGAAACCTGCGGGAACGCATCCTTGCAATGGAATAATTGCAAAATAATGGAAGAAAGGCTGCCTTTCCAGAAAAAAAGGTGGTCTTTTTTTGTGGAAAAGAGATGAAAACGTTGAAAAACGGGAAATGGTATTGTAAAATAGACAGCGAATTTATTTTATAAGCAAAAGAGGGAGGATTTTTCATGTCTAAAGAAAAGAAAAAACTGCCTTTGGCGGCATACATCTTTGCCGGGCTGGTGCTGGGTATCCTGGCCGGTGCGGCGCTGATGAAAACGCCTGAGATCGCAGTAAACTACATCAAACCTTTTGGTACACTGTTCCTGAATCTGGTTAAATTCATCGTTGTACCTATCGTATTGTTCTCCATCATGAGTGGTGTGATTTCCATGAAGGATATGAGAAAGGTCGGCAGTATCGGTGTAAAAACCATCGTATATTATATGTGTACGACAGCGGTGGCCGTTGTTATTGGTCTGGTACTGGCGAATGTGTTCAAAGGCAACTTCAATCAGCTTACAACATCCGGTTTGGAATATGAAGCAGCAGCAGCGCCCAGCTTTATTGATACGATCGTAAATATTTTCCCCAGCAATGCAGTGGAACCAATGGTAAGTGCAAATATGCTGCAGGTAATCGTAATTGCCCTGTTCTTTGGTTTTGGTACCATCGCGGTTGGCGAAAAGGGGAAACCTTTCGCTGAATTCGTAGAAAGTGCTAATGCAGTTTCTATGTTTATTATGGATGCCATCATTAAACTGAGTCCTATCGGTGTATTCTGTCTGATCACACCCGTTGTGGCAGAAAACGGCCCTTCTGTTCTGGGTGATCTGTTTACAGTTCTGTTGGTGGCTTATATTGCGTATATCCTGCATATGGTCATTGTATATTCCACTACAGTAAAGATGCTGGGTGGTCTGAATCCTGTGCAGTTCTTTAAAGGCATGATGCCTGCCATCATGTTTGCGTTTTCCAGTGCTTCTTCTGTAGGTACTCTGCCTCTGAATCTGGAATGCGTACAGAAACTGGGCGCGAAAAAGGACGTTGCCAGCTTTGTACTGCCTCTGGGTGCAACCATCAACATGGATGGTACTGCTATTTACCAGGGCGTTTGCTCCATTTTCATTGCAACGTGCTACGGTATTGACCTGACCCTGGGTCAGCAGCTGACGATCATCCTGACAGCAACGCTGGCTTCCATTGGTACAGCAGGTGTACCTGGCGCAGGTATGATCATGCTGGCAATGGTGCTGCAGAGCGTTGGCCTGCCTGTGGAAGGTATCGCATTGGTTGCTGGTATCGACCGTATCTTTGACATGGGTCGTACAACAGTTAATATTACAGGCGACGCAGCTTGTACGCTGTGTGTTTCCAAGATGGAAGAAAAAAGACAGGCGGATATTGAAGCGAGAATGAAAGCGTTATAATCAAAAAAGACCAATCGATGAGGTTGGTCTTTTTAATTGCTATTATATAGTAGAAATAGCTGCGAAAAAGAGAGGAAGAAGGAAAGAAAAAGCCGGAAAGTGAGGACTTTAAAAGAATTTTCAGAAAAAATGAAAAAAGTTGAAAAAAGATGTTGACATTATCGAAAAAGAGTGTATAATATCTAAATGTGCCTGACAGAAAGGCGCGAAAAACTGAAAATCACAGCGAAAAAAGTTAAATGTTTTAAAAGAAAAACATTGACAAGCGAAAGCTGATTTGATATAATAATTTTCGCTGGTGAGAAAAGCCAGACGAGCACAAAAAAGAATTTAAAAAAATTCAAAAAAGTGCTTGACAAGAAAAAGAAGATATAGTAAAATAATCTTCGGTCGCTGATAAAGCGAGTTGATCCTTGAAAACTGAACAATGGATATGAAACACACAACCCATAGTCAATTCAAGCAAACGGAAACGAATGCTAAATGACTTTTGCCGGTTTAGCAAAACCGGAATAAAATTAGCCAGAATATCTGGCTAGGACTTAAACTTTAATATAAGAGTTTGATCCTGGCTCAGGATGAAC
>NZ_JAFUMA010000058.1 GCF_017483025.1 Anaerotignum sp.
GGCAAGGGCCAGCAGCAGAACAACCAGAAACAGGGTGGCAATCAGCAGCAGGGCAAAGGCCAGAATAAAGATAACAACAAGGGTAAAGATAAAAAGGGCAACAAAAACGGCCAGAAGGTAAAAGAAAACCCCATGGAACGCAGACGCCGTGAAATGGAAGAAGAAGCAGCTCTGCTGGCAGAACTGGAAGCTCTGGAAGCAGCAGAAAAAGCTGCAAATGCTGATCCCGAAATCAAATATATCCCCGAAAGCATCACAGTGAAAGATCTGGCAGAAGTGCTGGGTAAAAAAGGCTCTGATCTGGTAATGAACCTGATGAAAAAGGGCAAAATGCTGGCAATCAACGCAACGCTGGATTTCGATACAGCTGCAACGATCGCGGAAGAATATAACGTGATCCTGGAACTGGAAGAAGAAAAAGACATCATGGAAGAAGCTTTCGGTACAGAAGAGGAAGAAGACGAATCCAAACTGGAAGAAAGACCTCCTGTAGTCGTAGTAATGGGCCACGTTGACCATGGTAAAACATCCCTGCTGGATGCGATTCGTCATGCGAACGTAACAAAAGGTGAAGCAGGCGGTATCACACAGCACATCGGTGCTTACACAGTACAGATCGACGGCAAACCCATCACTTTCCTGGATACACCCGGTCACGAAGCTTTCACAGCAATGCGTATGCGTGGTGCACAGGTTACAGATATTGCGATCCTGGTAGTAGCTGCTGATGACGGTGTTATGCCTCAGACAATCGAAGCGATCAACCATGCGAAAGCGGCTGGTGTAGAAATCATCGTTGCCATCAACAAAATGGATAAACCCTCTGCAAACCCTGACAGAGTAAAACAGGAACTGACAGAATATGAACTGCTGGCAGAAGACTGGGGCGGTACAACCGTATGCGTACCCGTTTCCGCTCATACAAAAGAAGGCATCGACAACCTGCTGGAAATGATCATTCTGACAGCAGAAATGAAAGAATTGAAAGCAAACCCCAACAAAAAAGCAAGAGGCGCTATCATCGAAGCACAGCTGGATAAAGGCCGTGGTCCTGTTGCAACTGTACTGGTACAGAGCGGTACACTGCGCGTTGGTGACCCCGTTGTGGCTGGCCCTGCTTATGGTAAAATCAGAGCTATGACAGACGATAAGGGCAGAAGAGTAAAAGCAGCTGGCCCTTCCACACCCGTTGAAATCCTGGGTCTGTCTGAAGTTCCTGCAGCAGGCGACAGCTTCTATGTAGCGGCAAACGACAAACAGGCTAGACAGCTGGCAGAAAGCGTAATCGCAAAGAACAGAGAAACACTGATCAGCCAGACACCTCAGAAGGTATCCCTGGATGACCTGTTCAGCCAGATCCAGAGCGGTAACATGAAAGAATTGGGCATCGTCGTAAAAGCAGACGTACAGGGTTCCGTAGAAGCCGTTCGTCAGTCTCTGGAAAAACTGTCCAATGAAGAAGTACGCGTTCGTATCATCCACGGTGGTGTTGGTGCCATCACAGAAAGCGACGTTATGCTGGCTTCCGCTTCCAATGCCATCATCATCGGCTTCAATGTTCGTCCTGAACCCGCTGCAAAGGCATTCGCTGACGAAGAAAAGGTTGACGTTCGTCTGTACCGTGTTATCTATAATGCCATCGAAGATATCCAGGCTGCTATGAAGGGTATGCTGGATCCTGTTTACGAAGAAAAAGTTCTGGGCCATGCAGAAGTTCGTCAGACATTCAAAGCATCCGGCGTTGGTACGATCGCAGGCAGCTATGTAAAAGATGGTAAGATCGTACGTAACTGTCAGGTTCGTATTGTTCGTGACGGCATCGTTGTATACGAAGGCGATCTGGAAAGCCTGAAACGCTTCAAAGATGACGTAAAAGAAGTTGCAATGGGCTACGAATGTGGTCTGGTATTCAAGAAATTCAACGATGTGAAGGAAGGCGACTGGATCGAAGCCTTCACAATGGTAGAAGTACCTCGCTAATTTCAAGATAAAGGTGAAGGAATTATGAAAACAAACAACAGACTTTCCCGCATCAATGACGAGATCATGAAGGAACTGTCTCAGATCATCAGAGCAGAACTGAAAGATCCTCGCATTGGCGCGATGACAAGCGTGATCCGTGTGGAAACAACACAGGACCTGAAATACTGCAAGGTTTTTGTTTCCGTACTGGGTAACGAAACAGATAAAGAAAACGTAATGAAAGGGCTGCAGAACGCCGGTGGTTTTATTCGTCGTCTGATTGCCCAGAGAATCAATCTGCGCTATACACCTGAACTGAGATTCAAACTGGATGAATCCGCAGAATATGCCATCCATATGGATCAGCTGTTCAGCCAGATTGCAAAGGAAAAAGAAGAGAGAGATGCTGAATGATGAAAGCAAATGACTCTTTTGAAAAAATGATGGAATGGATCCTGTCAGCCAAAAGCATCGTGCTGGCAGGCCACCTCAATCCTGACGGCGATGCCATTGGTGCCTGTCTGGCACTGGGCGGTGCCCTGGAAAAAGCAGGCAAGAATGTAAAGGTCGTGCTGGAAAAATACGCGGATAAATACCACCTGATTCCCAATGGGCATCTGGTATGCGCGGCGGAAGAAACGGAAGTGCCTGAACTTTTCATCGCTCTGGATTGCGGCGACGAAGGCCGCCTGGGTGCAGCAGCGGAAGTGTTCCAGAAGGCAGCGAAGAAGATCAATATCGACCACCACGAAAGTAATGCTTATTTTGGTGAGCTGAACTATGTGGCGGCGGACGCTTCTTCCACCAGCGAGATCATTTTCAATCTGCTGAAAGACAGACTTCCCATCACAGCGGCAGAAGCGGCTGGTCTGTATGCAGGTCTGATTTACGATACAGGCGGTTTCCGTCATTCTTCCACATCCCCCGAAACTATGAAAATTGCAGGGGAACTGATGGCTTATGGTATTCCTTTCACAGATATTTACAACAGATTTTTCGATGCCCGCAGTTTTTCTGAACTGAAAATCATGGGCAGAGCACTGGATAATGCGGAACTTCTTTTCGGTGGTGATGTGGTTTGTTCCACCATCACAACTGCAGAAATTGAAGCATTACACGGCAGCAATAAGGAACTGGATGCCATTATCAATTACTTGAAAGGTGTTCTGGGGGCAAAGGTGGCTTGTTTCTTCTATGAAAAGACGGAAACAGACGTGAAGGGCAGTTTCCGCGGCAACGACGGCTACGACGTATGCGCGCTGGCGCAGAAATTCGGCGGCGGCGGTCATGTGAAGGCGGCAGGCTGCACTATTTCCGCGCCCATTGGGGAAGCCAAAGCTATGGTGCTGGCGGAAGTAGAAAAGATGCTGTAAGGGAGGGCTCCTTTTGGACGGTATTTTCAATATATACAAAGAAAAAGGGTTTACTTCCCATGACGTAGTCGCCATTGTGCGCAGGACTATCCACATGAAAAAAGTGGGGCATACGGGCACGCTGGATCCCGATGCAGAAGGCGTTCTGCCTGTCTGTGTAGGTAAGGCAACAAAGCTTTCAGATGTTATCATGGATGGCAGAAAAAGCTATCGTGCCATGCTGCGGCTGGGCGTCACCACAACGACCGAGGATGCTTCCGGCGAAGTGCTGGAAACGAAAGAAGTGGACTTCAACGAAGACAGAATTCGTGAAGTAGTGGCTTCTTTCATCGGCAAGCTGGAACAGGTTCCTCCTATGTATTCTGCAGTGAAGGTCAACGGGAAAAAACTTTACGAACTTGCCAGAGAAGGTAAGGAAATCGAGCGGAAATCTCGTACGATCGAGGTGTATGATATCCGTATCCGTCAGTTCCTGCCTCCTGACAAAGTAGAGATCGATGTGGATTGCTCCAAGGGCACATACATCCGTACTCTTTGCGCTGATATCGGTAAGGCTCTGGGCTGCGGCGGTCATATGGCGGAACTTTTGCGTACCAAAACAGGCACGTTCTCTCTGGAAAATGCCATCAAGCTGGATGAGATGAAAGCGCTGGCAGAACAGGGAAAGGCAGAAGAAGCACTGTTGACGATGGAAGATGCCCTGAAGGATTTCCCTGTGGTGAAGGTGGCGGAAAAATCCACAAAGCTGCTTTATAACGGCGGCAAAATTCAGGAGAAATATTTTACACAGAAACCTGCGTCCCTCAAGGTTGGCGAGATCGTAGCTGTATATGATTTCAAAGATAATCTTGTAGGGCTTTATGAAATAAAACAAGAAAACGAAAGTTTTTTAATTAAGCCATTTAAGATGCTAATCAAGGAGTAAAAAAATGGAACATATTACTGACACGCGAATCGAGCAGAGCCAGCCGACCGCCGTTACTTTGGGTAACTTTGACGGTCTGCACCTGGGGCATCGTTCGCTGATCAATCTGACAAAGCAGTTTGCGGAGGAGCAGGGCCTGAAAAGCGTCGTGTTCACATTCTCTCCCCATCCCATGCTTGTCTTTAAGAAGAAAGATGATTTTGCCCTGATCATGGACCCTTCTGAGAAGAAATTCCAGATGGAACAGATGGGCATTGATACTTATATCGAATATCCCTTCGATGCGGAATTTGCGGCAATGAGTCCCGAAGATTTTGCAGTTAAACTGATTTTTGAAAAACTGAACTGCCAGGTGCTGGTCGTTGGTGAGGATTATCACTTTGGCAAAGGCGCGGCAGGCAATTATGAAATGTTGAAGGAACTGGGCGCAGAACGTGGCATTATGGTCATTGGTGTGCCTAAAGTGCTGCATGGCGAGGAAAGAGTCAGCTCTTCCCGTATCCGTCAGTGCCTGATTGAAAAGGATCTGGAAGATGCAAACCAGATGCTGACAGTACCTTATTTCATTCTGGGTACGGTAAAAGAGGGCAAAAAACTGGGCAGAACCATTGGTTTCCCTACGGTGAATATCGAGGCACACCCTCTGAAGCTGTTCCCTCCCAATGGCGTTTATGCCACAAAAACACTGTATAAAGGCAAATACTATTACGGTGTGACAAATATCGGCAAAAACCCTACAGTAAACGGCACAGTGAAGATCGTAGAAACGTTCCTGCTGGATTTTAACCAGATGATCTACGGTGAACAGCTGCAGACCTTCTTCTATAAATTCCTGCGCTGCGAGCAGAAATTCCCCAGCGTGGACGAACTGCAGAGACAGATCGCCATCAATGCGGAACAGGCAAGGGAATATTTTGCGTCCGAGGAATATGAACACTGGAAAAGTGAACAGGAATAAGAAGGTGCCGAAATGAACGGTAACAGAAAAATTTGGGCGAACCTTGCCCTGCTGCTGACGGCGGCTATTTGGGGCAGCGGCTTCGTTTTTCAGAAATTTGCTACGGATGAACTGAGTACATCCTTCATCGTAGCGGCCCGTTTCACTGTGGCAGGCATCGTCATTGCCATTGCGGTGGCGAAAAAATGGAAACACATGAGCAAACGCTGTTTCATTGGCGGCTTCTGGGCAGGGGTGACGCTGGCGGTGGGGACGGCCTTTCAGACCGTTGCCATGAGCCTGGGGACAAGCCCCGGCAAGAGCGCCTTCCTGACGGCGTGCTATTGCGTTATGGTGCCCTTTATGTATTGGGGCGTGAAGAAGGAAAAACCGAAGAAGAACCACGTGCTTTCAGCTTTCCTTTGCGTATTCGGCATCGGGCTGATCTCTTTGACAGGGGGCGGCGGGCTGACATTAGGCGACATTGCCACGCTGGTATGCGGCGTTATCTTCGCGGCCAATATCATCGTCATTTCCCTCTATTCTCAGGGGAATGACCCCATGCTCTTTACGGCAGTGCAAATTTGTACGGCAGCTGTCTGCGGCTGGGTTTGCGTTCTTTTTGCAGGGGGCATGCCGGAAACAGTTTCCATGGGTGCCATGGGGAATATCCTGTATCTGGCGGTATTTTCCACCTGCGTTTCCCTGACGCTGCAGACCTTTGGCCTGAAATACACCAATGCGACAGTGGGAACAGTCCTTTTAAGTTTGGAGTCCGTATTTGGTGTCCTCTTTTCCATCCTGCTTTATGGGGAAAAGGTCACAGCCAGAATGGGCATCGGCTTCGCTGTGGTATTTGTGGCAGTACTGCTTTCGCAGATGGATTTTTCTTCTAAAAAAGAAGAAGAAACACAAAAAATCAGCGGTTGAAAAACGACCGTTTTTGAGAGAAAGACAAGTCTGGGGAAGCCTTGTTTTTTCGGGAAAACTTGGAGAATTTATTTACATTTTCCTTGCAAAGAAAGGGCTCCTGTGGTAATATAATAACGTTGTAAAACCGTGACTCAGTTTTCGGACACTCCGACCACTACTTAGTCTCTGGGGATACAGAAAAAAGAAAACATATATTTTCTAAGGAGGAAAACAACAATGGCAGCAACAATCAACAAACAGGAAATCATCGCAAAATACGGCAGAACACCTAACGATACAGGTTCTCCCGAAGTACAGATCGCTCTGCTGACAGCAAGAATCGTTCTGCTGACAGACCACCTGAAAATGCACAAAAAAGATCACCACTCCAGACGTGGTCTGCTGAAAATGGTTGGTCAGAGAAGAGGCCTGCTGAACTACCTGAAAGAAATCGATATCGAAAGATACCGTGCAATCGTAGCAGAACTGGGTCTGAGAAAGTAATTCACAGATGATACCAAAAGGGAGGATCCAATAAATCCTCCCTTCTTTACTATCAAAACAAAAACACTAGTAGGCGCACTATAGATTTCCAACTTTGTTCATAGGACAAGCTGTGGTCGAAGTTGAAGATCTATGGTGCAGAAAAACGACATTCAAGAAAAGGAGAATGAACATGTTTAGAAGCTATTCCATGGAACTGGCTGGCAGAACACTGACAGCAGAAATCGGCAGAGTGGCAGAACAGGCGAATGGCGCATGTCTGATGCGCTACGGCGACACAACAGTTCTGGTAACTGCAACAGCATCCGATAAGCCCAGAGATGGTATCGATTTCTTCCCTCTGAGCATCGATTACGAAGAAAGACTGTATTCCGTTGGTAAAATTCCCGGCGGTTTCATCAAAAGAGAAGGTCGTCCTTCCGAAAAGGCCATCCTGACAGCAAGATGTATCGACAGACCCCTGCGTCCTCTGTTTCCCAAGGATTACAGAAACGACGTAGCCATCGTTGCAACAGTAATGTCCGTAGATCAGGATTGCTCCCCCGAAGTGCTGGCTATGATCGGTGCTTCCCTGGCCCTGAATATCTCTGATATCCCCTTCACAGATCCCGTTTCTTCCGTAAGCATCGGTTACTGTGATGGTCAGCTGGTAGTAAACCCTACAGCAGAACAGAGAGAAACAACAAGACTGAACCTGACAGTATCTTCCAAAGAAGATAAGGTTATGATGATCGAAGCTGGTGCAGACGAAATCCCTGATGCACTGATGATGGAAGCGATCCACCTGGCATTCGATACAAACCTGCAGGTTGTAGAATTCATTAAAGAAATCACAGCAAAAGAAGGTAAAGAAAAAGCGCCTTACACAGAATATGTGATCCCCGAAGATGCTTACCAGCTGGTAACAGGCTTCATCACAGACGCAAGAATGGAAGATGCTGTATTTGCTGAACTGAAACAGGATAGAGACGCAAAGATCAAAGCAGTTACAGAAGAAGTAACAGAAGCTCTGACAGAACAGCTGACAGCAATGGTTGGCGAAGAAACAGATGTAAACGCTCTGATCGGCGACATCATTTATAAATTCCAGAAAATGACAGTTAGAAGAATGATCCTGAGAGACCACAAACGTCCCGACGGCCGTGGTATCGAAGAAATCAGAAAACTGTCTGCAGAAGTAGACGTACTGCCTCGCGTACATGGCTCCGCTCTGTTCTCCAGAGGCCAGACACAGGCCCTGACAGTAACAACATTGGGTGCCATCAGCGAAGGTCAGAGACTGGATGGTCTGGATGCAAACGAAACAGGAAAGAGATATATCCACCACTACAACTTCCCCGGTTTCTCTGTAGGTGAAGCAAAAACTTCCAGAGGCCCCGGCAGACGTGAAATCGGCCACGGCGCACTGGGCGAAAGAGCACTGCTGCCCGTAATCCCCAGCGAAGAAGAATTCCCTTACTCCATCCGTCTGGTTTCCGATATCCTGTCCTCCAACGGTTCCACATCTCAGGCTTCTATCTGCGGTTCCACACTGTCCCTGATGGCTGCAGGTGTTCCCATCAAACGCCCCGTTGCAGGTATCTCCGTTGGTCTGGTAACAGGCGACAGCGACGATGACTTCATCGAAATCACAGACATTCAGGGTGTAGAAGACTTCTTCGGCGATATGGACTTCAAAGTAGCTGGTACAAGCGAAGGTATCACAGCAATCCAGATGGATATGAAGATCCATGGCCTGACATTTGCTATGATCGAACAGGCTTTTGCACAGACAGGCAGAGCAAGAGATTATATCCTGAACGAAGTAATGTTGAAGGCAATTGCAGAACCCAGAAAAGAACTGTCTCCTTATGCACCTAAGATCGCTCAGATGCAGATCGATGTTGAAAAGATCGCAGAAGTGATCGGCGCGAGAGGTAAGGTTATCAAGAAGATCGTGGAAGAATCCGGCTGTGAAATCGATACAGAAGATGATGGCACAATCTACATCAAGGGTATCGATCCCGCTGGCATCCAGAGAGCGAAAGATATGATCACAGCGATCGTAAGCGATCCTGAACCCGGCACAATCTACCAGGGTACTATCACAAGACTGATGACATTCGGTGCGTTCTTTGAAATCGCTCCCGGAAAAGAAGGTCTGATCCACATCTCCAAAATCTCCAACAAACGTGTTGCGAAGGTAGAAGATGTTCTGGCAGTTGGCGATAAGGTAACTGCAAAACTGATGGAAATCGACAAACAGGGCAGACTGAACTTCTCCATGAAGGATGCAGTTGAAACTGAAGAAAACAAAGAAAAATAATTTTTAAAAAGCAGGCAGGGGCTGTTTGCAGGCGAGAGCCTGTAAAGGCGCCTGCCTTTCTTGTATAAAATTTTGGATTTATCCAATGATAAGAAACAGAAATCTGATTTAGGAGAGATGTTATGGTCGTAATCAGAACACTGGACAACGGCATAAAAGTGGCATTGGAATCCATTTCCTATGTGCGGAGCATTTCCTTCGGCATCTGGGTAAAGAATGGTTCCAGAAATGAACTGCCTCAGGAAAACGGTGTGTCTCACTATATCGAACACATGATGTTCAAGGGAACAGAAAACCGCACTGCGAGACAGATTGCTGAAGAAATGGATGCGTTAGGCGGGCAGATCAATGCCTATACCACAAAAGAATATACCTGCTATCACACCCGTGTGCTGGATAAGCACATTGACCGGGCACTGGATGTAATGAGCGATATGCTGCTGCATCCTTTGATTGCAGAGGAAGATGTACAGAAGGAGCGAAATGTCATTACAGAAGAAATTTATATGTATGACGATGCGCCGGAAGAACTGGTCCACGATGCCCTGCAGGATGCGATCTGGAGAGAAAGTTCTCTGGGCATGCCTATTTTGGGCACAGAAGAAACCATCAGTGCATTTGATTCCAAATTTATCCGTGCATATTATGAACGGAATTATCATCCCGATAATATCGTTCTTTCTGTGGCAGGTAATTTCGAAATCGAAGAAATGCTGGAAAAACTGAATGGCAAACTGGGCGGCTGGACGAGAGAACAGGCTTTTGAGCAGTATGATACAGAAGCCAGCTACCATATTTCCTGTGTGGAAAAGGAAAAGGATGTGGAACAGGTGCATACCTGTATCGCTTTTCCCGGTCTGGAACGGGAACATCCACAAAAGTACGCCATGGCGATTTTTAATACACTCTTCGGCGGTGGCATGAGTTCCCGTCTGTTCCAGAAAATCCGTGAGGAAAATGGTCTGACATATTCCATTTACAGCTATACTTCTGCCTTTGCAGATACAGGCATCTTCACCATCTGCGCCAGCATGAACCCCAATCAGGCGGAAAAGGTTTTCGAACTGATTGCGGAAGAAATTAAGGCGGTAAAAGCAGAGGCTTTCTCGGAGCAGCTTATTGAAGTGACGAAGGAACAGATGATCTCTAATTTCATCATCGGCACAGAAAGTACCTTGAATCGCATGACTTCCGCTGGTGCATCTCTGCTTCTGCGGGGCCGTGTGCAGGAAACAGAAGAAGTTATTGAAAAAATCGAAGCAGTAACGGCGGAAGATGTGCTGCAAATTGCCAGAGAAGTTCTGGATTTTGAGAAGATCAGTTATTCCGCCGTAGGTAATCTGAAGGGAAATGACTTCGACAAACTGGTGCAAAAAGTTTTTAAATAAAATTGGCACTCCTTAGAAATACTAAGAACACGGAATCATCCGATTATTTTTCTAAGGAGGCATTCATATGAGAATGACAAATATTCTTGCGCTGACATTAGTCATCATTGGCGCGCTGAACTGGGGCCTGATCGGCTTTTTTGGGTTCGATCTGGTGACGACACTGTTCCACGGCAGTATGTTCTGGGTAGCAAGAGTGATCTTCGGTCTGGTAGGCCTGTCCGGTCTCTGGTGCCTGACGATGTACCATTCCGTCGGGCAGGAAGAACAGATGCGTATGACGAAGCAATGAACACAAACGAAAGATAAGGGCGGGAAGCACCGCCCGCATACATATTATTGAAAAAAGAAGGGAGTGGGCGGAATGCGTTTTACAAAAATGCAGGGCTGCGGCAATGACTATATCTACATAAATTGTTTTGAAGAAAAGGTGGAAAACCCTGAAAAACTGGCTATTGCCATGAGCGAACGTCACTTTGGCGTAGGCTCCGACGGTCTGGTGCTGATCATGCCTTCCGAAACAGGAGATTTCCGTATGCGCATGTTCAATCTGGATGGTTCCGAAGGAAAAATGTGCGGCAATGCTTCCCGTTGTGTCGGTAAATATGTTTACGAAAGAGGTCTGACAGATAAGACCCTGGTAGCACTGGAAACATTGGGCGGCATGAAATACTTAGACCTGCATGTAAAAGATGGCATCGTGGAATCTGTTACTGTAGATATGGGCGAACCTGTTTTTGAAGCAGAGAAAATCCCTGTGGTAAGTGATAAAAATCCTGTCATCGGCGAAACAGTACAGATTTTGGATAAGGAATTTGCATTCACCTGCGTTTCCATGGGCAATCCCCATGCGATTACTTTTGTGGATAATGTAAAAGAATTCCCTCTGGAAACATATGGAAAGGTATGCGAATTCCATTCTATGTTCCCCGAAAGAGTGAATACAGAATTTGTAGAAATCGTAGATGAAAGCCATGTAAAAATGCGTGTTTGGGAACGCGGTAGCGGCGAAACATGGGCTTGCGGCACAGGCGCCAGCGCAACAGCAGTGGCTTGCTTCCTGAACGGCAAAACAGGCAGAACAGTAGATGTAGAATTGATCGGTGGCACACTGACCATCGAATGGAGAGAAGCGGATAACCATGTTTATATGACAGGCCCTGCGGCATTCTCCTTCGATGGCGTATGGCTGCAGGAGGTATAATAAATGGCAAAAGAATTACACGAACTGAATGAACTGCAGGAGCGTGTTATCCTGGTAGCTGTGGAGATGGACGAGAGAAACAGTCGTTCTGCTATGAGTACGGATGCCTGCCTGGATGAACTGGAAGAGCTGGTAAAAACAGCGGGCGCTGTGACAGTGGCCCGTTCCATTCAGAAGAGAGAACGCATCCACCCCGGTCATTATCTGGGCACTGGTAAGATCGAAGAACTGAAAACCATGGTGGCAGCTTATGATGCTACAGGTATTGTATGCGATGATGAACTTTCTCCTGCTCAGATGAAAAATCTGGAACAGATGTTGGGCACAAAGGTCATGGACAGAACCATGGTCATTCTGGATATCTTTGCGGCCCGTGCATTGTCCGGCGAAGGGAAGATTCAGGTGGAACTGGCCCAGCTGAAATACAGACTGTCCCGACTGGCGGGTATTGGTGCATCCATGTCCCGTTTGGGCGGTGGCATTGGTACCAGAGGTCCCGGTGAAACAAAGCTGGAAACAGACAGACGTTATATCAAGGATAGAATCGCGGAACTGAATAAGGATGCTCAGGAAATTCGTACGCATCGTGAATTGCTGCGTGCCCAGAGAAGCAAAAAGGGCACACCTGTCATTTCTCTGGTGGGCTATACAAACGCAGGCAAATCCACGATTTTGAACTATCTTTCCGATGCAGGTGTTCTGGCGGAAGATAAGCTGTTTGCGACACTGGATACAACCACAAGAAAGGTGGAACTGCCCGGTGGTTCTGAGGTTTTCCTGACAGATACCGTGGGTTTCATCCAGAAGCTGCCTCATCATCTGGTACAGGCATTCCGCGCGACGCTGGAAGAGCTGCAGTATGCAGATATCCTGCTGCATGTGGTGGATGCATCCAACCCCAACAGAGCGGAACATATGAAAGTAGTTTATGAGACACTGAAATCTCTGGGTTGTGAAAATACGCCTGTTATCACGGTATTCAACAAAATGGATAATGACGTAGAACTTCCCTTGCCCATGGATACCATGGCCAGGGACATTGTACAGGTTTCTGCGGCAAAGGGCAATGGTATGGATATCCTTCTGGAAAGGGTGGAAAAGCTGCTGCAGAGCTTCCGTAAATCCATGACAGCACTGGTACCTTATACAGAAGGCGGCCTGATTGGCTGGGTGCATGGCAGATGTGAGATCATCAAGGAAGAACATACCGGCGAAGGCGTACTGCTGGAGGTTTATGTGGATGAGGAATCCGCGAACAGATTGGCAAAGTACAAAGTAATCGAATAATAAATTATGAGCAAAAGGGGAAAACTTTTTTTACTTAGGAAAAGGTTTTCCTTTTTTATTTTCCCGCAAGGAGAGGTAAGCATGCTCATTGAATTAGCCAGTGCTCCTGCTGCAGCAGGATTATTTTTTCTATATATAAAAGATAAATACGAAAAAGAGCCGTGGAAAATGCTTTTTCTGGGGCTGCTCTTTGGCCTATACACAGCGGCGGTGGTCTATGCCTGCGGCACCTGGCTGGAGGTGCAGATGCCCCATGAGGAAACACCCCTTTATACGGCATTTTTCAGTTCTGCGGGGGTAGAAGAGACGATAAAATTTGCATTTCTCTTTTTGCTCATCTGGGGGAACCGAAATTTCAACGAGCCACTGGACGGTATTGTCTATGGCGTCTTTCTTTCCCTGGGCTTTGCCTGGGTGGAAAATATCATTTACGTGACCCATCCCGTTTTGGGCGGTTATGAAACGGCCCTGACGCGGGCGGTGCTTTCTGTACCAGGTCATGGGTTATTCGGGGTACAGATGGGATATTATTTAGCGCGGGCAAAATACAAAAAGGAAAAATTTCATCTTTTGCTGGCGTTTTTTGTGCCGTATCTTGCCCATGGTCTATATAATTTTTTTCTTTTGAAAAAAGACGGCATTTGCTGGCTGCTTTTTGCTGCTCTGGAGGTCTGGCTTTGGGTTTCCGGCCTCAGAAAAATCAAAGAACTGCAAAATATTTCTCCTTTTCGACAGAAAAAACTGGGGTAGGTTCAGACCCGCTGGGAGAATCTTTTTGGAAATACCTTGAAAAAGAAAAGAAAAAGAGATATACTATAGATAATGCGAAAACTGAATAGGCGGGAGGAAAAACGATGATAGAAGCAGTGAGCTGCGGCGGCGTCGTGATATACAAGTGGAAGATCCTTCTGCTGTATAAAAACCAGAATGGCAGATACATGGGCTGGGTCCTTCCTAAGGGGACAGTGGAAGAAGGCGAGACCTATCGGCAGACAGCTTTGCGGGAAGTGAAGGAAGAAAGCGGGGCCAACGGCGAGATCATCAAATACGTCGGTAAGACCCAGTATACCTTCAAAGGCAGCGAAGATACCGTAAACAAAACCGTTCACTGGTATCTGATGAGCGCCAATTCCTTCTACTGCAAACCCCAGAGCGAGGAATTTTTCGCCGATGCCGGTTTCTACAAGTTCCATGAGGCTTATCATCTGCTGAAATTCAACGATGAACGCCAGATCTTGAAAAAAGCATACTATGAATATAGTGAAATGCGCAAAAACAAAGAGTTTTTGAGAAAGAAATTCGGTGAGAGCAAATCATAAAAATCCAAAAGGAGAGATGCGATTATGAAAAAATATTTTGAAACAGCCCCCAACCTTGATGGCCTGAAAGAAAGAATCATCATTCTGAAAGACGGCGAAGACAAAAAGACTCTGATCGCTGTGATCGCGCTGGTTGCAGCTGTGCTGATCGCTGTAACAGTAGGCGTTGTTTATCTGCTGAAAACAAGAATGGATGACGAATACGAAGAAGAATGGGATTATGACTGGGATGATCTGGAAGACGAATTCTGCGAAGATGACGAATGCGAATGCTGCTGCACAGATAAAGACGTTGATGATTCTGTGAAAGTAGAACAGGCTTGATTTTTATTGCAAAAGAGAAAAAAAGAGGGCGGGGTATTTCCCGCTGAGCCCTCTTTTTTTACGGATACTGGGACGAAAAAGGAACTTGCGGGACAAATGATAGCCAAATAAGGTGTGTGATAATCATGGAATACAAATTACAACTGATCAAAAAAATCGCGCCGGATTTGACAGAAGAAATGGTGAAACGCTACCGTGTTTTAAAGACTGTCAGATTGCTGCAGCCCTGCGGAAGGCGCCTGGTGGTGCTTTCCCTTGGCATGACGGAAAGAACGGTACGCAGTGAAATTGAAAGACTGAGCGCGCAAAATCTGGTGCATGTTTCTAAGATCGGTATGAGTTTAACAGAGGAAGGCATGGAAGTGCTGGAAGGGCTGGAAGGCATCTTCTCTGCATTGACGGGCCTTTCCGTGCTGGAAGAAAAGCTGGCAGAAACGTTGGGTGCCCAGAAGGTATTCATTGCCCAGGGCGACAGCACAGACAGCGAACGTGCCCAGAAGGAAATGGGCCAGCTGGCAGCGAGAGTGCTTTTCGATAACACAACGAATGACCTGCGTATTGCTATCGCTGGCGGTTCTGCCATGGCGGAACTGGTGCAGGCGGTGCCGGAAGGATTGGATAACAAGGCGAAGATGGTACTTCCTGCCCGCGGCAGTATCGGCCGCAGATTGGAATTGCAGGCGGATACCCTGGCGGCAAAGCTGGCGGAAAAACTGCAGGCGGATTATCGTCTGCTGCATCTGCCCGATAATCTGAGCCCTCATGTGTTGGAGGAAATGAAGAAAGACCCTGATATTGCCGAAACCATCGGAGAAATGGAACAGGCAAATATCCTGCTTTTGGGTGTGGGTAATGCTCTTGAAATGGCGGAAAAACGCCATTTGGACGAAAATATCCGCAAACAGCTGGAAAAAGATAATGCCGTGGCAGAAGCATGTGGATATTATTTCAACGGGAAGGGAAAAGTGGTTTATGAGACCCGCTCCATCGGTATCGATTTCAATGACATTGACAAAATGGACTGCATCATTGTGGTTGCAGGCGGCAAGCAGAAGGCAGAAAGTTTGCTGGCTGTCAGCCACAGCATCCCCAATGGTATTTTTGTGACGGATGAGGGTGCAGCTTTGGAAATGTTGAGACTTGCGGGAAAGTAAATCTTATCGTATAATACTTTCCGGAGGGACGTTTTTTGTCCCATGTTTAGAATGCTATTATTTTGATAATAGAGTGATTTCTTGGGAAAACTCTTAGGTGTAAGGTTTTGGCCAAATTAGAAAGGAGAAATATAAATGCTGAATAAGAAAACAGTGGATGATCTGCAGGTAAAAGGAAAACGTGTATTGGTAAGATGCGACTTTAACGTGCCCCTGAAGGATGGCGTGATCACAGATGAAAACAGGATTACAGCGGCACTGCCTACCATCAAAAAACTGATCGGTGATGGTGCGAAGGTCATCCTTTGCTCTCATATGGGCAAACCCAAGGGCGAAGCAAAACCCGAACTCTCTCTGGCTCCTGTAGCAAAGAGACTTTCTGAACTGCTGGAAAAAGAAGTTGTTTTCGCGAAAGATGAAAACGTAGTTGGGGAAAATGCAAAGGCAGCTGTTGCTGCCATGAAAGACGGCGATGTTGTTCTGCTGGAAAACACTCGCTATAGAAAAGAAGAAACAAAGAACGAAGAAAACTACAGCAAGGAACTGGCTTCTCTGGCTGACGTATTTGTAAACGATGCTTTTGGCACAAGCCATAGAGCACACTGCTCCACAGTAGGTGTAACAGAATTTGTGGAAGAATCTGCAGTTGGTTATCTGATGGAAAAAGAGATCGAATTCCTGGGCAACGCTGTAAACAATCCTGAAAGACCTTTCGTAGCAATTCTGGGCGGTTCCAAGGTTTCCGATAAGATCAACGTGATCAATAATCTGCTGGAAAAAGTAGATACACTGATCATCGGCGGCGGTATGGCATACACATTTGCTGTGGCAAAGGGCGGCAAAGTAGGCAATTCCCTGTTGGAAGAAGATAAAGTGCCTTATGCTCTGGATATGATGAAAAAAGCAGAAGAAAAAGGCGTGAAATTCCTGACTCCTGTGGATACAGTTATCACACAGGAATTCAAGAACGACACAGAATATAAAACAGTGCCTACAGGCGAGATCCCTGACGGCTGGCAGGGTCTGGATATCGGCGAAGAAACAAGAAAACAGTTCGCTGATGCCATCAAAGGTGCAAAAACAGTTGTTTGGAATGGCCCCATGGGCGTTTTCGAGTTCGAAAACTTTGCAAAAGGTACAAAGGCTGTAGCAGAAGCTATGGCTGAGATCGATGCAACAACGATCATCGGCGGCGGCGACTCTGCGGCGGCAGTAAATCAGCTGGGCTATGGCGATAAGATGACACATATCTCCACAGGCGGCGGTGCTTCTCTGGAATTCCTGGAAGGCAAGGAACTGCCTGGTGTTGTTGCGGTGGATGATAAGTAACAATCGAAAGAACGGAAATAAAAATGGGGAGAAGGAAAATAGCGGTGGCTGTGTTTGCTTTGGTCTTTTCCCTCTTTTCCGGTTCTGTTGCTTATGCAGCAGAGGAGAAGAGTGCAGCAGAGCCCCGATATGTAAAAATTGCCGTGGAAGCTTCTGACCCGGAGAAACTGTATGGAGAATATATTCCTGTGCTGATGTATCATCATTTTGCTGCCCGGGATATGGGTAGCGGGAATGGCGTGGTAACAACGGCGGAGGAACTGGAAGACCATCTGCGGTATTTCAGATCTCAGGGATATAAGATCATCACGCTGGAAAAGCTGGACAGCCTGCTCAGAAAGGTGGAATATGATCACCGCCTGACGGGGAAAGGGCTTTCTTTGGGAGAGAAGTATCTCTGCATCACCATGGATGATGGGTATTACAGCAATTATGAATTGGGATATCCTTTGTTCCAGAAATATCGTATGCCCGCTTCTGTTTTTGCCGTGACGGATTACGTTACAGAGCAGATCGGTATCCGGAAATTCACCTGGAAACAGGCGGAAGAGATGGAAGATGGCGGCTGGATGAAGATCTATAGCCATACGGCGGATCATCAGCCTGTGGAGGAAGGAAAGGAAACAGAATTCCTTGCTTCCATGCAGAAAAGCGAAGCCACTCTGACGGATAATCGGGAAGGAAAGCATGTGAAAGCCATGGCCTATCCCAATGGGCGCTATACGGAGGAATCCCAGCGGCTTTTGGAAGAGGATGGCTATGTGCTGCAATTTACCATCGAAAATGGTGTGATCACAAGAGAAACGGCAAGAAATGCAATACCCCGCATTACCATTGAATCCGGCATGGATGGAGAAGATGTTGTGCGGAAAATAGAATTGGCTGCAGAGAAAACCTTTGCGGCGGAAAGAGAAGGTAACGAAATATGAGAAAGAAAATCATTGCGGGTAACTGGAAAATGAACAAGACACCCAAGGAAGCAGCTGAGTTTTGCCGACTGATGAAAGAAAAAGCAGCTTCCAAGGATGCCGAAGTGGTATTCTGTGTGCCCTTCGTTGATCTGTACCCTGTTCTGGAAGAACTGAAGGGCACAGGTATCGGCGTTGGCGCAGAAAATATGCACTTCGAAGAAAGCGGCGCTTACACAGGCGAAATTTCTGCACCCATGCTGAAGGAAATGGGTGTAGGATATGTAGTTCTGGGTCATTCTGAACGCCGTCAGTATTTTGGGGAAACAGATGAATCTGTGAACAAAAAAGTGAAAAAAGCCCTGGAAGCAGGCATCGTGCCTATCATGTGCTGCGGCGAAACACTGGAACAGCGTGAAGCAGGCATCACTATCGAATGGGTTCGCATCCAGATCAAATGTGGTCTGGCAGGTGTTTCTGCGGAAGATGTAAAGAAGGTCGTTATTGCTTACGAACCCATCTGGGCCATCGGCACAGGCAAAACAGCCACATCCGAACAGGCGCAGGAAGTTTGCCATGCCATTCGTGAAGTGCTGGCGGAAGTATACGGCAAGGAAGTTGCCGATGCAGTACGCATCCAGTACGGCGGCAGTGTAAACGGCAAAAATGCCGCAGAACTGTTTGCTATGGAAGATATCGATGGCGGTCTGGTTGGCGGCGCAAGTTTAAAAGAAGAATTTGCTTCTATCGTGCATTACAATAAATAATGAAAGCTTTCTGAATGGAGGCGAGAATCAAATAATGAATAAAAAAACAAC
>NZ_JAFUMA010000059.1 GCF_017483025.1 Anaerotignum sp.
GAAGAGGGACAGGGGCAGTGCATATTTGACCTTCCCCATGGAAGTGAGCCCATCCACATAAGCATACTGGACGGCAATGCCCACCAGCCCCAGACAGAACCGACGGATACAGCCTACGCAGACCGCCATGACCGCCGCATCTTTCAGGAAGAGACCTGCGAAGGCCTGAGGGAACAGCAAAATCAAAATCTGCATGCCGCCGATATAGGCCACGCAGACCTTCAGCACGTAAGTAAAGGTCTGATCCAGTTTTTTCTTTTCCTTTGCGCCATAAAAATAACCATAGAGTGTGCCACAGCCCTGGGTGATGCCCGCCGCAGGACAGCTGACGATGGTCAGGATGCTCTGGATGACTGCCGCACAGGTGATATAAACTGTGCCGTCCACGCCGCCGTATTTTCTGAGGGATGCGTTCAGGATGATAACCACCCCGTTATCCAGAATGGTGATGAGGAAGGGCATGATGCCTACCATCACGATACGCTTCATGATAGCGATCTCATAGCCGCCAATTTCCAGACGGATGGGCACTTTCTTTCTTCTTAAGTACCACAGGGTGAATACGGCCATAGCCGCCTGGGCCACCACTGTGGCGATCGCCGCCCCTTCGATGCCCATATCCAGGCCGAAAATGAGAATAGGGTCTAAGATCAGGTTCGTCAGCGCACCAATGACAACGGAAATCATCCCCGCCCGGGAGAAGCCCTGAGCCAGAATGAAATGGTTCATGCCAATGCCCAGCAGAGGGAAGATGGTTCCCGCCGCGTAGATGGTAAAATATCTGCTTGCCAGAGGATACATGCTGTCATCACAGCCCAGCAAATACAACAGAGGCTTTTTCCAGAAGAGCGTTGCCGCCGTTACGAGGATGCTGATGCAAATCAGCATCACAAAGGCATTATTGACCGGCTTTTTCGCCCCTTCCATATCCTTCTGCCCCAGTTTGACGCTCATCTGAGCGGAACCGCCCACCCCCACCATATAGGCAAAGGCGGAAATTGCCGTCAGGGCAGGGGCACAGACCCCAATGCTGGCCAGGGCCAGGTCCCCCACTTCGGGGATGCGCCCAACGAAGATACGGTCTACAATGCTATAGAGAATATTGAAAAACTGGGCAAACATGGCAGGGATGCCCAAGCGTATGACTAAACTTTTCACAGGCGTTTCATCGAAAAAGCGATTGATACCCGTTTCTTTTGTATGTTCCATTTCGGTTCCTCATTTCCTGATACAGAAAACGACTCCATTTCCTTGGAGCCGTCCTGCTTTCTTAAAATTGTTCGATGTCTAAAATCAGCTTTCTGCAGTTGGCACAAAGATGCCCTTCCATCTTCGCACCGCCCATGTAGCTTTTCGCCAGCAGGTATTCTTCTTTTCTGCCGCTTTCATCTACACCTTTCCACTGCACATATCTGCCGCCGGAGTTCATTTTGCCTTCGGTCATTTCATTTCCACAAAAAGGACATTTCATAACTCGTCCCTCCTTTTATTCTTCTGTGCCTGTAGGAACCAGCACAGTATCTTCTGTAGCATCACCAATGATGCGGAACATACTTTCCTTCGGCAAAACATCGCCGGTCAGAACTTCTGTCGCCGTCACCTTGCCGCCTTCCAGAGAAATCAGGAAATATTCCTGCTCCTCTTCTACCTTGGTGCCAAGAAGCCCCTGGGGAACGCCCACATAATAGGTCAGGAAGGCTTCTGTTTCTTCTTCAGGCTCGCCCAGCTTTTCTTTCACTTCTTCGGTCGTCATGCCAACGAACTGGACACGGTCTCTCAGATCCTGCAGGATCTTCTGACGGTCATTGCCCACATAATTCACCCATTTTTCTGTAGTGAAGCCTGTGTTGTTATCGTGATAGCGCCCGCCAATGAATACCACCACTGCCAATACCACCAGAACTGTCACGATCAGTTTATCTTTCGTTTTCAATCCCATACTGATCCCTCCTGTCAGGAAATCCATTTGAAGTCTTTATAGTATCGCAATACGACTTTGCCCAGAATCTCATCTTCTTCTACGAATTTATTTTCCCAGAAACGGGAATCCAGCGAATGATTGCGGTTATCGCCCATCATAAAATAGCATCCATCGGGAACGATATAGGGGCCAAAATCCCCCTGGGTGGTTTCCGCGATGTAGTCTTCCTCCAACGCTTCCCCGTTGACGTAAACTTCGCCATCTTCCACCAGAACCATATCCCCCGGCGTGCCAATGACACGTTTTACGTACAGGGTCTTGCCTGTAGGGTCATCGGGGTAATGGAACACTGCAATATCCCCCTGCTCCGGTTCCTCGAACCAATAGGAGGTTCTCAGAGCAAGGATACGATCCCCCGCCATAATGGTATTTTCCATGGAGCCAGTAGGCACTTCCGCATTGACGATGAGGAAGGAATTGACTGCCCCAGCCAGAATTGCCGCCAGAATGATGGTTTTGATCCAGCTGATGACCTCTGTTTTCACTGTACTGCTCATCCGCCCATCTCCTTTGGCTTATTTCAGGAAGCCGTTGATGATCTGCGCTTCCGCTTCTTTTTCTGTCAGACCCAGTGTCATCAGTTTTGTCAGCTGATCGCCGGCGATCTTACCGATAGCCGCTTCATGGATCAGGGATGCATCCACATGGTTTGCTGTGATTTCAGGTTCCGCCGCAACCACACCGTTGTCCATGATGATGGCGTCACATTCGGAATGACCATAACATTCTGCGTTGCCGTTGATCTTGGAACGGAACAGCTGTCTGGAATTGTCTCTTGCTACAGAACGGGAGATCAGCTTCGCGCTGGAACCTGTACCGTCCAGGTTTACATCAAAGGATGTTTCCGCATACTGTTCGCCGTGGGTCATAATCTTTTCTTTGATGATCATAGTCGCGCCGTCTTTCAGCTTCGCGCTGGAGATACGTTTTGTGGAATCCACGCCCTTCAGCTGTACGGTGTCCATTTCGATATAAGCATTTTCTTCCGCTTCAATATGTGTCTGGGGGTTGATGATACGTTTGCCGTTGCCATCGCCTTCCCCAATGTGTTTTTCCAGATAAACGATCTTTGCATTTTTGCCCACGAAGAAACGATGAATACCTTCGTGTACGGAATCGTCACAACCGCAGTTATGGATGCCGCAGCCTGCGATGATGGTGATTTCCGCACCTTCGCCGATGTGGAAATCGTTATATACCACTTCCTTCACGCCATCCTGTGTGATCAGCGCGGGGATGTGCACATCTTCATTTTTTGTAAAGGGTTTTACATAGATATCCAGGCCTGTGCCGTCAGCCTTAGGTACGATGTCGATATTTTCTGTAGAATGTCTGCCTTCGCTCTTCCCATTGTTACGGATGTTGAATGCGCCCGTTGTGGGGATATTCATCATGCCGGAAACTTCAGCAAGAAGGTTTTTTACGATATCATTCAGCATTATTTGTTACCTCCCTGTAAAAATCTGCAGCCTGTTTCCATGCCAAACAAACCGGGCAGGACTTCTTCTTTTGTGCCGATCTGTTTCACTTCGCCTGCGCTCAGCAGCACCACCTGGTCTGCAATGTCCAGGATTCTTTCCTGGTGGGAAATGATCATAATGGAGCCCTGGATCTCTTCGTGCATCTTTTCGAATACGTCGATCAGGTTTTTGAAGCTCCAAAGGTCGATGCCTGCTTCGGGTTCATCAAACAGAGTCAGTTTTGTTTTTCTTGCCATAACCGTAGCGATTTCGATACGTTTCAGTTCGCCGCCGGAAAGGCTGGCGTTTACTTCACGGTCGATATAATCCTTGGCGCACATGCCAACTTCCGCCAGATACTGGCAGGCATCTGCTGTGGACAGTTCCTGACCGCTTGCCAGTGTGATCAGGTCTTTTACAGTTACGCCTTTGAAACGAACGGGCTGCTGGAAAGCAAAGCTGATGCCTGCTCTCGCACGTTCTGTGATGCCCATTTCTGTAATATCCTGACCATCCA
>NZ_JAFUMA010000005.1 GCF_017483025.1 Anaerotignum sp.
GTTCGATGATGGTGGTCAGGGTCTCTACGTCGCTTTCGCTGAACTGGGGCAGGATGACTTCGGCAATTTCAGCGGAGGTGTGGCTTTCTACCCACTGCTGGCCTTTATAGATGGCGCGGGTGAAGGCTTCCACTACGTCAGGATGTTCCTTCAGAAAGGCATCCTGGGCCATATAGACAGTGTAGGGAACATAGCCGCTGGCTTCCCCTAAGGATGCCACGATATGCCCGGCGCCGCTCTGCTCCAGTGTGGTCGCCGCAGGTTCGAATTCCACAGTATAATCGCCCATATCCCCCAGGAATGCCCCAGCGGTGGAAGAAAAGTCGACGTTATTGATGATCTCCATATCTTCGCCGATGGTCATGCCGTTTTCCTTGATGACATATTCCAGCACCAGTTCGGGCATGCCGCCCAGGCGACCGCCGATGACAGATTTTCCTGTTAAATCTGTCCACTGGAAATCAGGCTCCTCTTTCCGGGAAACCAGGAAATTGCCTGCCCGCTGGGTCAGCTGAGCGAAGGTCTTGGGGTAATCGGCTTTTCCTTCGGCGTAAACATACAACCCCGCCTCTGTGCCTAAAAGGGCGATATCAGCGGAATCGGAAATCAGGGCAGTCATAGATTTATCGGCACCATTGCCGATGGCAACGGTCACATCCAGCCCTTCCTCCTCGAAGAAGCCCAATTCCTGGGCTACATACTGGGGCGCATAAAAAACAGAATGTACCACTTCATTGAGGCGCACCGGGGTGAGAGAGTCCTCCGCTGGCTGCGAACTGCAGCCCACCCCTGCGGAAAGGCAAAGAAGCCCTGCCAAAGCCAAACTCAGTTTCTTTTTCATAATTTTTCCTCCTGAGAGAATGATTTCATTCAACTATATGCTGTGGGAATGAAAAATGTATGTTGTCAGGGTATTTTTTTCTGTTCGGAGATAGGTTTTTTCTGCGTTTTGGTGTATAATGAAATTTAATGTGGAGTAATACGCATTTTTTGCTTTTTATATATTTTGTAAGATTAGGAGGCTGTTTTTATGGCTGAAAAAATCATGTTGATCGATGGCAACAGCATTGTGAACCGTGCCTTTTATGGCGTTCCTCTGCTGACCAACGGGGAAGGTCGTTATACCAACGGGGTATACGGCTTCCTGAATATTTTGTTTAAGCTGTTGGACGAAGAACGCCCCGATTATTTGGCGGTGGCTTTCGATCTGCACGCACCCACCTTTAGACATAAGACTTTTGACGGATATAAGGGCACCAGAAAAGGTATGCCTGAAGAACTGCGGGAACAGATGCCCCTGCTGAAGGAAGTGCTGCAGACCATGCATATTCCCATTTTCGAGCAGGAAGGCTATGAAGCCGATGATATTTTGGGGACGATGTCTGCCCTGGCGGAGAAAAACGGCGTACTGCCCGTTGTGGTTTCCGGCGACAGAGACCTGCTGCAGATCGCGGGGGAAACCTTGAAAGTGCGTATTCCCAAAACCAAAGGCGGGCGTACGGAAACAGAAGATTACTATGCGGCAGACGTGGTGGAAAAATACGGCGTAACGCCTACAGAATTCATCGATATGAAGGCCCTTATGGGGGATACTTCCGATAATATTCCTGGTGTGCCCGGCATTGGCGAAAAAACTGCGGCGAAAATCATCCAGCAGTATCACGATATTGAAACTGCCATCGCCCACGCGGCGGAAATCAAGCCGAAAAAGGCATCTGAAAATCTGGCAGAATTTCAGGAACAGGCGCGCCTGAGCAAGTTCCTTGCTACCATCGTGCGGGATATGCCCCTGGAATGGAACACAGACGGCCTGAAAATCAGAGATATGTTCAACGCCGAAGCTTATGAACTGGTGAAGCGATTGGAATTTAAGAGCATGTTCAGCCGCTTCGAAGGGGCTGTCTCTGCGCCCAAAAAAGAAGAAAAAACATACAGACTGGTTGCCGAAAGGGAAGAAGCAGAAGAGATTGCTGCTTCTCTGGAAAAGGGCGAAGCAGGCTATATTTTCGTATATGATAATGAGGAATGTCAGGGGCTTGCCCTCTATCAGGAAAAGATGGGCGGCGTTTGGGTGGAAGCATCCATGCAGCTTTTGATGGATGATATCCTGAGAATCTTCAAGGATTTCTTCGCAGACCCTGCCTATGGGAAAATCGGCCACGATGTAAAAAAAGACATCAAGCTGCTGCGGGGCTATGGCTATGATGGCTTTGAGGCATCCTTTGATACTGCCATCGCGGCCTATATTTTGAACGCCACAGGCAGCTCCTATGAATATGATGATATCGCCAATACTTTTCTGAACGAAACTTATCCCTCTGCAGAGGAAGCGCTGGGCAAGGGAAGAGTAAAGAAAGCCTTCGTCAGTCTGCCTGATAAGGAAAGGGCGGCTTTTGCAGCCAGACAGGCGGAAATTTCTTTCCGTGCAAAGCAAATCATGGAAGAAAAACTGAAGGAAAACGGGCAGGAAAGCCTGTTCTACGATATGGAAATGCCCCTCATCTATGTTCTGGCGGATATGGAAAAATACGGCATCAAGGTGGATAAGGAAGCCCTGCTGGCGTATCAGAAACTGCTGGATGAAAGCCTCAGCGGCATGACGGATGAAATTTACGAGTTGGCGGGCGAGGAATTCAACGTAAATTCCCCCAAACAGCTGGGTGTCATCCTTTTCGAGAAACTGGGCATGAAGGGCGGTAAAAAGACAAAAACAGGTTATTCCACAGCGGCAGATGTTCTGGAAAAACTGTGCTTCGAACACCCCATCGTGGATAAGATTCTGAATTACAGAACATTGGCGAAGCTGAAAAGCACCTATGCCGACGGCCTTCTGGCAGTGATGGATATGGATACGGAAAAAATCTATTCCACCTTCAACCAGACCATCACAGCAACAGGCCGTATTTCCTCTACAGAACCCAACCTGCAGAATATCCCTGTTCGTTTGGAATTGGGCAGAGAACTGCGTAAGGTATTCATTCCCGAAAGCGATGATTATTGCTTCCTGGATGCAGACTATTCCCAGATCGAATTGCGGGTTCTGGCCCATATTTCCGGGGATGAAAGCCTGATCGAAGCCTTCAAGAGCGGTCAGGATATCCATAGAATGACAGCTTCTCAGGTGTTCCATGTGCCTTTTGAGGAGGTAACAGCTTTGCAGAGAAGCAACGCCAAGGCGGTCAACTTCGGTATCATTTATGGTAAGGGTTCTTTCACATTAGGGCAGGATTTGGGTATCACAAGAAAAGAAGCGGAGGAATATATCAACGCTTACTTTGCCAGATACCCTAAAATCAAGACTTTTATGGAAGACACCATTAAAAATGGCACAGAAAAAGGCTATGTTTCCACCATGTGGAACCGCAGACGCGCCATGCCTGAATTGCAGAGCGGCAACTTTATCCAGCGGGCAGCAGGCGAACGGGCGGCTATGAATATGCCTATTCAGGGCAGCGCAGCGGATATCATCAAAATTGCCATGGTGAAGGTGCATAAGGCCCTGAAGGATGGCGGCTACAAATCTCGTTTGATTTTGCAGGTACACGATGAACTGCTCATTGAAACATATAAAGAAGAAAAAGAAGCTGTGGCAAAAATTCTGAAAGAAAACATGGAACAGGCAGTCAAACTTGCCGTTCCTTTGGATGTGGATGTGCATGAGGGCGCATCCTGGTTTGAAGCGAAATAAAAGAGGTAGAAATATATGAAAGTAATCGGTTTGACAGGGGGCACCGGCAGCGGCAAAAGCGTTGTCAGCAAGAGCCTTGCGGCAGCGGGTGCTGTCATCATAGACGCAGATAAGATCGCTCACGAAATTATTCTGAAGGGCGAACCTGCTTATATGGAAATCATCGAATATTACGGCACAGGCATATTAGATGATGAGAAAAATATCATCCGCAAAAAGCTGGGCGAAATCGTTTTCAACGATAAGGAAAAACTGGCATTTCTGAACCAGTGTACCCATAAATATATCACAGCGGAAGTGAAAAGACAGATCGCCGCTGCCAAAGAAGAGGGCAAAGCTGCAGCTATCATCGTAGATGCGCCCTTGCTGCTGGAAGCCGGACTGGAGAAGGTCTGCGATCTGGTTTGGGTGGTCTATGCAGAGCCCGAAGTGCGCGCGCAGCGCGTTATGGCACGAGATGGCATCACCTATGAACTGGCGAAAGCCCGTATTGCCAACCAGAAAAGCTGGGAGGAATACAGACAGGCGGCAGATGCTGTCATTGATAACAGCAAGGATCTGGAACATCTGGAAGGCCAGCTTGCTGAAATTTTGAAAACGTTATAAAGGAAGCTAACGACAATGATTCGATTCATAAAGAAATTGTTTACACTGGCGGTGACTTTTGCGCTGCTGGTGGCCTTTGGCTACTGTGTCGTCTTGCCCCGTGTCCTGCCTTTGAAATATCAGGATATCGTGGCGAAATATGCTGCGGCCTATGAACTGGAGAGAAGTCTCGTCAATGGTGTCATTTTCTGCGAAAGCCGATTTGAACCGGAGGCGGTCTCTTCCGCGGACGCAGTGGGGCTGATGCAGGTGACACAGGAGACAGGCTGGTGGGCGGCGGAACAGATGGGTTTAGACCCTGATGCCATCGACCTGACCGACCCCGATACCAATATCCGTATCGGCTGTTGGTATCTCTGCTGGCTGCTGGAGAAATTTGACGGTGTGACGGAAACGGCGCTGGCGGGCTATAATGCAGGCCATGGCAACGTGGCAAAATGGCTGGCCGATGAGGAAATGAGTGCTGATGGCATCACGCTGGATGAAATACCCTATGGAGAAACGAAAAGCTATGTGAAAAAGGTGGAACTGGCGGAGAAGGTTTATCGCTATGTGTATCGCCTGCAGTAGTTTTTGGAAGGATTTGAAATACGATGAAAAAAAGGATTTGGCTTCTCCTGCTGACCCTTTGCCTGGGCCTGACGGCCTGTGGGCAGGGCGGAACGCAGGAAGAAGAGGATTTTACTGCAGTGGGCGGGGAAAATCTGCAGGCAGAGGAAGCGGCGCTGACCCTTTCCATGCGCATCCCCGAAACCCTGAACCCGCTGCTGAATAGAGAAGAGACGGTGGACCGCATCCTGAAGCTGATGTATCTGCCCTTGATGGAATTTGACGAAAGTGGCAAGGCGTGCCCCGCTGTGGCGGAAAGCTGGGAAATGGCGGCCGACGGCAAGACTTTGACCGTAAAGCTGGACAGCGGCATCCGCTGGCAGAATGGCGGGCTGGTGACTGCCGATGACGTGGTCTATTCCCTGAATACCATCAAAAATGCCCCTGAGGATTCCGTTTATAAAAAGGTGCTGAATTATGTCAGCGGATGCACGAAAACAGGGGAATATACCGTTGTTTTCACGTTCTATGAAAATTTCAGCTCTAACATGGCGGCTCTGCGTTTCCCCATCATTTCCGCTTCTTATTATGGCGGACAGAATGACCCCAAGGCGGACATCAATCTGACCCCTATGGGCAACGGACCTTACAGCATGGTTTCCTATAAACAGGCGGCGGAGCTAATTTTGGAGGCAAACAGCTCCTATCATGGGGAAACGCCCAATATTTCCCGTATCCGTGTGAAGGTGACGGCGGGGGAGGAAACGGATATCAACTCCTTCGAACAGGGCATGACGGACGTGCTGGTGACCGATGCTATGGAAGCGGGCCGCTATGCCGATGAAGGCATTTCCGGTATATATCAGTATACCTCCAATCAATATGACTTTATCGCCTTCAATTTCAATAAGGAGCTTTTCCAGGATAAATCTCTCCGCCAGGCGGTAGCCTATGCTTTGCCCAAGGAAAGCCTGATGGAAAGCGTATATCTGAATTACGGCGTGATGACCAATACCCCCATCAATCCCAAAAGCTGGCTCTATGAGGAAAACGTAGCCCTGTATAATTATAACCCCGGCATGGCTTCCACTTTCCTGAAAAACAGCGGATGGGCGGATGCGGACAAAAACGGCAGACTGGAAAAGAACGTAAACGGCGTGACCCAGTCGCTGAAGGCGACCATTCTGGTCAATAAAGAAAACACAGGCCGCCTGCAGATCGCTTCCAAACTGAAGGAAGAACTGACTGCAATTGGCTTTGATATCACCATCGATAAACAGCCCTTTGCGGCATATCAGGAAAAATTCATCAACGGACAGTACGATATCGTCGTGGGCGGATGGAAATGCTCCGAGGTGACCGACTTGACGCCTTTCTTTGGTACAGAGGGCAGCCTGAATTATATCGGCTACAGCAACGCAGAGGTAGATCAGCTGCTGGCAGCGGCGAAAAGTGCCATTGGCGAAGGCCCTACCTTGCTGGCATATAGCAGCCTGCAGAAAAAGCTGGCGGAAGAATTGCCTTATATCAGCATCGCTTATCGCAATCAGGCGGTATTCGCCTCTAAAAATGTGGGCGGCGAGATCAGCCCTGTGGAAAGCAATGTCTTCCGTGGCATCGAAACATGGACATATGAGAAAGGGGAATGAGGATGTCCGAGATCAGAACGAATCCCTTCACGGGAGAAATGACGCTTTATGCGGAAAACAGAAAAAATCGCCCCTATGAATTTGTCCATAAGACCCAGGCGAAAAATACCAATAACGAAAACTGCCCCTTCTGCGGCGGTCATGAGACCTGGACCACGGATGCCGTTTATCAGGATGGCCCCGACGGCGCATGGCAGATGCGGGTATTCCCCAATATGTTCCCGGCTGTGAAGGAAGACTGTGTGGAAATTTCCGGGGAAGCCTTTTATGAACAGGCGGCGGGGAAGGGCAGACATGAAGTTCTGGTGGATACCCCCGACCATAATGAGACCATTGACGAATTCAGCGAAGAACGCATCGAAAGGGTGCTGCAGGTTTTGCAGGACAGACTGAATTTTTTCCGGGCAAAAAAAGAGACTCAGTATGTGCAGATCTTCAAGAACTGCGGCCCTTCCGCAGGCATGAGCATTCGCCATTCCCACTGGCAGGTGATGGGGCTGCCCATCGTGCCCAGACGGGCGGCGGATATGGCGGAAAGGATGCAGGGAGAGGATTGCCTTTTCTGCAAAATGCTGGCCTATGAAAAAGAACTGGGCAAACGCATTGCGGGGGAAACGGAGCATTTTATTGCTATCACCCCCTATGCGGGCAGATTTCCCTATGAGCTTTGGCTGGCACCAAAGATGCACCAGAGAGACTTTGGGGATATGAATGATAGGGAAAGACGAGACCTTGCCAAGCTGCTGTGGGAAATGCTGCAGAAGGTGACAGGGCTGAAAGAGGATATCGGCTATAATATCTGCGTGATGGATGGCCCCAGAAATCAGGATTTTCACTGGCATATCGAGATTTTGCCCCGCATCGGCGGCTTTGCGGGCTTTGAATATGCAACGGATTGCTTCATCAATATGGTGAGCCCGGAGCGGGCAGCGAGATATTATCGCGGAGAAAAAGAAGAATAAAAATAAGAGCGCGGCATGGTTCAATGCTGCGCTCTTTTCTTTTATACAGATCATTCGGGTTTGATGCGGGCAATGCCTTCTTCGATGGCAACATCGGCAACGGCCTTTGCAACTGCATCTGCTACGCTCTTGTTCAGCGCAGAAGGGATGATGTTTTCTGCATTCAGCTCATCTTCGGGGATCATTGCTGCGATGGCATAGGCTGCGCGCTGCTTCATGCTTTCTGTGATCTCTCTGGCACGCACTGCCAAAGCACCTTTGAAGATGCCGGGGAAGATAAGCACGTTATTGATCTGGTTGGGGAAATCGGAACGGCCTGTGCCGACAACTGCTGCGCCGCCTGCTTTCGCTTCTTCGGGCATGATTTCGGGAACGGGATTCGCCATGGCGAAAACGATGCCTTTATTCATGGTGCCGACCATTTCTTTTGTTACCATATTGGGTCTGGAAACGCCAACGAAAGCGTCAGCGCCTTTCAGTGCATCTGCCAGCAGACCTTTTTCGTGGTGCAGGTTGCTGATATGGGAAATCTCTTCCTGACCGCTGTTCAGGCCTTCGTCCCCTTCGCAGATGATGCCCTGCTTATCGCACATGATGATATTGCCGAAGCCCATACGAATGAGCAGTTTGCCGATGGCAATACCTGCGGCACCTGCGCCGTTGATGACGATGCGCATTTCGCCTATCTTTTTGCCTGTCACTTTCATGGCATTCAGCATTGCCGCGGCAACCACGATGGCTGTTCCGTGCTGGTCATCATGGAAAACAGGGATATCGCAGATTTCTTTCAGTTTGCGTTCGATTTCGAAGCAGCGGGGCGCGGAAATATCTTCCAGATTGATGCCGCCGAAGCTTTTGGAAATCAGATAGATTGTATTGACGATGGTGTCAACATCCTTGGAATCGATGCACAGAGGGAAAGCATCCACGTCGCCAAATTCCTTGAACAATACGCATTTGCCTTCCATAACGGGCATGCCGGCCGCAGGGCCGATGTCGCCCAGGCCAAGGACCGCTGTGCCGTCTGTGATAACGGCTACCAGATTGGAGCGTCTTGTCAGACGGAAGGATTCTTCATAGTCTTTTTCGATAACGCGGCAGGGCTCCGCCACGCCGGGGGTATATAACAGGGAAAGGTCTTCTCTGGTTTCCACGGGTTTTCTGGAAATGACCTCAATTTTCCCGTTCATTTCATAATGCAGTTGTAATGCTTTTTCGTTGATATCCATTTTACTCACCTCATTAAACCATCGCTTCAGGATGGAATACTTCGTCGAATTTATCTTCTGTCAGGAAGCCCAATGCTACACATGCTTCTTTCAAGGAAATATTTTCCGCATAGGCTT
Source organism: Anaerotignum sp. (assembly GCF_017483025.1). Lineage (GTDB taxonomy): Bacteria > Bacillota > Clostridia > Lachnospirales > Anaerotignaceae > Anaerotignum_A. The sequence goes on from NZ_JAFUMA010000005.1 coordinate 8,801, forward strand.
TTTTTGCTGTTTTTGCTGCGTTTTCATAGCCGATATAGGGGCTTAGGCCAGTCACCAGCATCAGGGAACGATTCAGGTTTTCTTCCATTTTTTCCTTATTTGCAACGATGCCGCAAACACATTTTTCACGGAAGGAATCCAGACCATCTGCCAAAAGGCGTACACTCTGCAGATATTCATAGATCATCACAGGCATGAATACATTCAGCTCCAGATTGCCCTGAGAAGCGCAGATGCCAATGCCTGCGTCATTTGCCATGACCTGTACGGCAACCATTGTCACCGCTTCGCACTGGGTAGGGTTTACCTTGCCGGGCATGATGGAAGAACCGGGTTCATTTTCGGGGATGAAAATTTCGCCCAGACCACAGCGGGGGCCGCTTGCCAGCCAGCGCACATCGTTGGCAATTTTCATCAGGTTTGCCGCCAGACCCTTCAGGGCGCCATGAACGAATACGATTTCGTCTTTTGCTGTTAGGGAATGGAATTTATTTTCCGCTGTGATGAAGGGGATGCCTGTCAGCTTGGAAACCTCTTCCGCCGCCGCTTCCGCAAAGCCCGCGGGGGCATTCAGGCCTGTACCAACGGCTGTGCCGCCCAGAGCCAGTTCTGCCACTTCTGTCAGACCCATTTCGATCATCTTTTTGCTCTTTTCCAGCATATTTCTCCAGCTGGAAATTTCCTGGCTGAATGTGATAGGTGTGGCATCCTGCAGATGGGTTCTGCCTGTTTTGATGATGCCTTCGTTTTCCTTTTCCAGACGAAGCAGTTCGGAAATCATTCTTTCGATGGCAGGAATCAGTTTGTTTTTTGTTTCCAGCACAGCGGCGATATGCATGGCTGTAGGGAATGTATCGTTAGAGCTCTGGCTCATGTTAACATGGTCATTGGGATGAAGCAGTTTTTCTCCTGCAATTTCATTCCCGCGGTTGGCAACCACTTCGTTCATGTTCATGTTGGACTGAGTGCCGCTGCCTGTCTGCCATACGGCCAGAGGGAACTGGTCATCCAGTTTGCCAGCCAGCACTTCATCGCAGACCTGGCCGATGATGGCGCAGCGTCTTTCATCCAGCTTGCCCAGTCTGTGGTTTGCCTGCGCCACAGCCTTTTTCAGGATAGCAAAGGCGTATGTGATCTCTTTGGGCATCTTTTCTGTGCCGATCTTGAAGTTTTCATAGCTTCTCTGGGTCTGAGCGCCCCAGTATGCATTTGCGGGCACCTTCATTTCGCCCATGGAGTCTTTCTCAATGCGATATTCCATAATGATTCTCCTTTGTATATCTATGTATAAATGGTATTTTTTCTCTGTTTTTCATCATACCACGCTTGCATCCTGCCTGCAAGCAGACTTGTCATTTCCTCCTAAAAATGCTACACTTTCTACAGAAGAATATCCCCTGAACGCAGACAAGTATAGATAAGAAAAGGAATTGACATATGAAGTATATTATTTTTGACCTGGACGGCACCCTTATCGATTCCATGCCCATTTGGAGGGGCACAGGCTCCTCCTTTTTGGAACGACATGGCTTCTCTGTTCCAGAAAACCTGATTGACGTGGTAAAGAGCCAGACGCTCTACCAGACAGCAGAATATTTCCGTGAAACTTTGGGCGTTCCCATGGAGCCCCAGGAAATCGTGGACGAGATCATTTCCTACGTGGAATATGCCTACGATCATACCATCCCTCTGCGTCCCTTTGCGGGAGAATATCTGGCGGCTATGGCGGAAAAGGGTGTGAAGATGTGTATCCTGACTGCTTCCGAAGCAAGCTATATCCAATCCGCTTTGGACAGGCTGGGTATCCGCAAATATTTCGATTTTATCCTGACCTGCACGGAGTTGGGGGAATTCAAGGAGGACGGCAAAGCTTATCTGACTGCCATGAAAAAACTGGGCGGTACGATGGAGGAAACGGTTGTGTTCGAAGATGCCTTTTATGCGGTGAAGGGGGCAAAATCCGTCGGCTTTAAAGTATATGGTGTTCTGGATGATACCGTGAGAGGACATCAGGATACCCATAAGATCAAGGCGCTGGCGGATGTATGCTTCCATAGTTATGAGGAGATCATGGAATGAAGATATTGGTAGATGCTGATGCATGCCCCGTAAAGGAGCTGATCATCAGCTGTGCAAAGAAGCATGGGCTGGAGGCCATTATGGTCTGCGATGTGGCCCATATGCTGTTTTACAATGAGGATCATGTGACAACGGTGACGGTAGACCAGGGGGCGGATAGCGCCGATCTTGCCATCGCCAACAGAACGCAGGCAGGAGATATCTGCATCACCCAGGATTATGGGCTGGCGAGTCTGCTTCTGGCGAAAAAAGCCACTGTCCTGCATCATAACGGCTTTTTTTATACCCAGGAAAACATCGACCGTATGCTTTTCGAGCGGCACTTATCCCGAGAAATGCGCCGCCAGAAGAGAAGCCGCGGCGGCCATGTGCGGAAACGAACAAAAGAGGATGATGAGAAATTCCTTTCTGCATTGGAGCGAGCCATCGAAAGAGGAAAGAGGGGCGCAACGGAGCGACCCGGAACATAAAAAAACCCCGACCAAATGGTCAGGGTTATTTTTATGTATGGATATCAGAAACCCAATTCTTCGCCGATGAGGATGACTTTGATGCGGCCTGCGGGGCGGCAGACTCTTGTCACCAGCACCTGATTGCAGATACATTCAGGGGAAACACAATTATGGCATGTGCCGTCGATGGCGCAGGGGGTCTTGCCCATGAAGCGCATGCTGTTTACGGGAGCAGCATATCCGCGTACTCTCTTGATGGCTGCGTCTACATCCTGTGCAACCTTATTCAGACCAGCTAGAACGATGACGTTATTGGGGCCAAAACAGATAGAAGCCACACGGTTGCCTGTGCCGTCGATATCGACCAGTACGCCGTCTTCGGAAAGGGCATTGGTGCTTGTCAGGTAGAAATCTGTCAGCAGACCCTGACGCATCATTTCACGCATTTCAGCGGGATTTGCTGCTGTGTCTCTGTCGATGACGTTATAGTTTCCTTCCTTGACAGCCTTTGTCAGGCCCATATCACGGATGGTCATGGAGCCACCCCATGTAACACTGCTGCCTTCGGGCATCAGGGAAAGGGCTTTTTCGATGGCTTCTGCCGCTGTGGGGCAGTAATAGGCTTCAAAATGGCGGCATTCCAGGTTTTTCACCAGTGTCGCGCTCAGAAGTTCTTTTCTTTTTTCCTGTGGTGTCATAATGAATCACTCCTCTTTGGTGTTTTCTCTCTTGTCCTGATTTTAGCACAGTTGGATACATTTTGCATCCTTTTTCTTGCAAAGGGATGGTTTCTCCTTTATCATAGGAGAAGAGGTGATACCATGAAAAAAATCGAGAGCCGTGATAACAAATGGGTGAAGCGGCTGAATGGATTGAAGATAAAGAAAAACAGAGATAAAGAAGGTGTTTTCGTGGCAGAAGGGCTCCGCTTTATCAGCGAAGTGCCTGCTGATTGGGCAGTAGAGGCCTATGTCGTCAGCGAAACTTTCGCAGCAGAAAACGACCTTTCTATATATGAAAAGAAGGCAGAAGTCCTTTGCCTGCCCGATGCTCTGTTTGCGGCGGTCTGCGACACGGAGAATCCCCAGGGCATCCTGGCGGTCTGCAAAAAACTGGATTGGGATGAAGATGCCGTTTTTGCAAAGGAAGCACCTTTCTTCCTACTGGCGGAGGAATTGAACGACCCCGGTAATCTGGGTACGGTCATCCGTACGGCGGATGCCTGCGGAGCCGATGCGGTCTTCCTTTCCAAGGGCAGCGTAGACTTGCATAACCCCAAGGTGCTGCGTTCTACCATGGGCAGCATGTTCCATGTGCCTGTGTTCCAGAATGTAGACCTGAATGAAATATCTGCAAAGCTGAAAGAAAACAATATTTCTTTGTATGCCGCTCATCTGAGAGGGGAAAGATGGCCCTATGATTTGGATTTGAAGGCTCCCTGTGCTTTTATCATCGGCAATGAAGCAAGAGGGCTCAGCGACAAAGCCGCCGACCTTTGCGACCAGTGGGTGAAGATTCCCATGCCCGGGCAGGCGGAAAGCCTGAATGCTTCTGTCGCGGCAGGCGTGCTGATGTATGAAGTGGTAAGACAAAGATTGGATAAGTAAAAAATAAGCGATACTCTATAGATTTGGAGTATCGCTTTTATGTTTCGCCGCAGTGCGTTCTGCGGCTCTTCCATCAGGATTCCGTTGCTTTGGGGATCTGACGGCCTTCGTGATCCATTTCGTAGTTGTCCCTGTGGATCAGTTCGGAAATGGGCACGATCTCAAAGCCTTTTTCCTTGATGCCCTTCAGGATGGTATCCAACACCTGGGGGGTGTATTTGGCATCGTTGTGGAAGAGGATGATGGAGCCGTTGCCCAGATGCTTATGATTTAGCACCTGGTTGATTTCTGCTTCCGCGCCTTGTTCCTTCCAGTCCAGGCTATCCACATCCCATTGTATCGTATAATACCCATTGGCTGTGGCTGTTTCAATGACGTGATTATCATACTCCCCGAAGGGTGGGCGGAAAAGATCCATTTCGATGCCTGTCAGTTCCTTTATGTTTTGATGGCATTTCTGCAGTTCCTGGGCGATCTGCTCGGAAGAGATCTGGCTCATATGTGGATGGGTAGCAGAATGGTTCCCCAGGTCATGGCCGGCTTCGGCGATCTTCTTTACCTCCTCTGGATATTTTTCCACCCAATAACCACAGAGGAAGAAGGTGGCCTTCACGTCATTTTCTGCCAGGATGCGAAGCAGTTCATCTGTATCCTCAGCCCCCCAGGCGGCGTCGAAGCTGACCGATACCTTCGGTTCATCGGTCTGGACGCAATAGATGGGCAATTTTCGCTCTGTCTGTGCAGTTACTATAGCAGACACCTTTTCTGCTGCGGGGGGAAGGGCCTGCAGCATTGCGGCGCTCAGGGTAAGGGCTAAGGCGATCCCGCCGAGAACTTTTTTGCGGATATGTATGGATTTGAAAAATTTCATGGGAGTACCTCCAAAGGTTTTTACTAGCAGTATATTTCCGGAGGAAAGAAAAGTTTCCGCAAAGCAGTGTTTTTTGGAAAAGAATTGACAAAACAATATAAACATTTCATTATTTGTATAATATAGAAAGGGCGGCATTAGCCGCCCTTTTTCCATGCAAAAAACAGCCCTGATTTTCCAGAGCTGTTTTGCTTATTTCTGTTCTTTTTTCTTCACTGCAGGGGTGGAATCGAAGGTATGATTCCTGCCCAGCATATACGCCAGCTTCACCAGATCCTTTTCCTCTTCTGTCAGTTTCCGCCCCTGTTTTTCCTCTACATACAGATAGAGAGATTTCAGGTTCGTCCGCAGGCGTTTGGGTTTCTTTGCCAGCATGGTCAGGGGCTGAAAAGTATCGGGTTTGATGGTCTCGGGATGGGTGATGGCGAAAATTTTCGCTGTATAGACCGCATCGTTGAGGGCATTATGGAAATCCTTTTCCTCAGGGATGCCCAGAGATTCCACGGCATTTTTCAGACCGATGGCTTTGCCTGCTTCATGGTTCAGATATTCCGCCGCAAAGGGCTGTACGTTCAGGAACTGATCTGTCATAGCTTCCGCATCCAGGTCATAGAAATAGATGTTTCTGTAAAGGGACTTGATATCATCCCCGCCCCATGTGCAGAGGATCGCAGGTTCTTCGCCGATAAAAGCCAGAAAGGCTTTGTAGGCTTCTGCAAAGGTGGGCTTGTCCGCCAGCATTTCCGCATGGATACCCGTGATCTTTTCCACAAAGGGATGCAGACGGGGGTAGATTTGGGGGCGGATCATATAGTTGAAGGAGTCTAGCTGTTCGAATTTGTCATTCAGCTTCACAGCGCCGATCTGAATGATTTCGAAGGGACATTCGGGGTTGGGCTCCACTTTTCTTCCGTTTTTGAAGGGGAAGGACTGGTTGAATTCCAAGTCCAGTACGATGTAATTCATTTTGCGTACCTCCTGTTCTCTGCCTAGTTTATCATGTTTCCCGAAGGAAAGAAAGAGAAACTTGCACGGCGTAGGATAGAATGATAATATGGAAGAGAAAAAGTTTGAAAGAATCGAAGGAGGGACAACCATGAAACTCACTTTTACAGAAGAACAGATCAATAAGGAATTGCATAAAATCTACCTGGAGGAAGACGACCTGCTGATGGAGGGAGAATTCGTCACAGGGGAAGGCAAAAACTACATCATTACAGGCGTTGCTACCATCGAAGGGGAACGCTACCATGAATTTGAGATCGAATTTGAACTGGTGGAAGAGCCTGCCGAAGAAACACTGGAATCTATCATGGAAACAGAATGGGAATGGTACGATTTCCTTTGCTGATATCCTTTGAATAGAGAAAGGAGAATGTTTATGGAAAATTTCCGTTATTTTATGCCTGCGGATTGTTATTTTGGGCGTGGCTGTGTGGCAGCCCATAAGGATGCTATGTCCAAATTGGGTAGCAAAGCCATGGTGGTAACAGGCCGAAGCTCTGCCAAGAAAAACGGCGCCCAGAAGGATATTACAGATGCGCTGGATGCGCTGAGCATCAAATGGGTTTTATTTGATGAGATCGGGGAAAATCCCGATGTGGAAACCGTAGAAAGGGCGGCGAAACTTGCCATTGCTGAAGGAGTGGAATTCTTCATCGGCATCGGCGGCGGTTCTCCTATGGATGCCAGCAAGGCCATTGCCGTAATGGCGGCGGCTCCCGAAAAGGGGACGGATGCCCTGTGGAATCCCGATGCGAAGGCGCTGCCCATCGTTGCGGTTCCTACCACAGCAGGGACAGGCTCTGAAGTGACCCAGTATGCCATCGTGACGCTTCACGCAAAACGGACAAAATCCAGCATTGCGGCGCATATTTTTGCAAGCGTATCCTATTTAGACCCCAAATACATGGATACTTTGCCCGCAAAGACCACCAATAATACGGCTGTTGATGCCTTGACTCACCTGATTGAAAGCTATCTTTCCGTAAAAGCAAGCTATGTCAGCAGAAAGATCGTGGAAATGGGTCTGTCCATTTATAAGGACTGTATCCCCGCATTAAAAGCAAGAGAATATACCGAGGAAATAAGGGACAAGCTGATGCTCATGTCTGCCTTAGGCGGTGCGGCGATTGCTCAGACCATGACATCTCTGCCCCATGGCATGGGCTATTTCCTGACATATGAAAAAGGTCTGCCCCACGGCATGGCAAATGGCGTGCTGACCCAGGCCTATGTGGAACAGTTCCCTGAGGGGGATGAACACGTAGCGAAGCTTCTGAATTGTCTTGGTTTCAAAGATACAAAGGAATTGGGGGCATTTCTGGATGATGTTCTGGACCACGAAGCGACCTATACGGAAGAAGACATCAATTACTACACTGACCGCTTTATGGAGCAGCCCGGCAAGATTGCCACATTCCCTTATCCTCTCAAGAGGGATGACGTTTATCATATGTATAAAAAGAGCTTGATGAAATAAGCACTTGTGAACTCCTTTTTCATACCTTAGTGGAAAAGGAGTTTTTTTATGCCCAGAATATATTTAAGTCCATCCCTGCAGGAATACAATCCCTTCATCAATGGCGGCTCCGAGGAAGAGGTGATGAATCTGATCGCCGATGCTATGGAGCCATATCTTGCCGCCAGTGGCATTGAAGTTGTCCGCAACAGCCCTGAAATGAGCCTGGGGGAAGCCATAGCCGATTCCAACGCCAGCAACGTGGATTTCCACCTGGCCATCCATTCCAATGCATCCCCTCCGTCTATTGCAGGAACCAGACAGGGGCCTGTGGTCTATTATTACAGCACCAGCCAGCTGGGGCGGGAGATGGCGGAGGATATCGCTGATGAGATGCGGGAGATCTATCCCGACCCCTCCAAGGTGCAGGTGCTTCCTACCACCACCCTGCGGGAACTCAGGCGCACCAATGCACCTTCTGCGTTGGTGGAGGTGGCGTATCACGATAATTATCAGGATGCCAACTGGATCAAGGAGAATATTCAGCCCATCGCAAGGGCATTGAGCGAAGCAGCTGCGAATTACTTTGGCGTGCCTTTTGTTGAACCAACGGCATGAATGAGCGAGAACAGGGCAGAAACAGGGCGCGGAATGTACCGCGCCTTTTTCATTAAAAAGAAATGCACAAAAATGCATATTAAAAAGACAAATGTCTTTGGCATAAATTCCTAAATTAAATTTTTTTGAAAAAAATGCAGGAAATTTCGAATAATGGTCGAATAAAAATAAAAGTGTAGATTGTGCATCTTACGTACGATGTATACATATAAAAAGACCCTGACGGACAGGCTCCGTTAATAAATAACCTATGGGAGGGAAACAATCTATGAAAAATTATGCATCCAACAGAGTAAGAAACGTAGTTCTTTTGGGCCACAGTGGTTCCGGTAAAACGACATACTCCGAAGCAGCACTGTATTATTCCGGTGCAACAAAACGTTTCGGTAAGGTTGACGAAGGCAACACAGTGTCCGACTATGAAGCAGAAGAAATCCGCCGCAAGGTGTCTATCAATACATCCGTGATCCCCGTTGAATGGCAGGATACAAAGATCAACTTCCTGGATACACCCGGTTACTTCGACTTTGCAGCTGAAGTAAAACTGGCTATGAACGTGGCAGATACAGGCCTGATCATGGTTTCCGCAAAATCCGGCGTAGAAGTTGGTACAGAAAAAGCTTGGGAATACTGCGAACAAATGCACCTGCCTCGCATCATCTTCATCAACCAGATGGACGATGAAAACGCTGACTTCGAAAAAACACTGGCTGAGCTGCGTAAGGAATTCGGTAAAGCTGTAGCTCCTCTGCAGATCCCCTTCGATGATGAAGATGGTAACTTCGTTGGTTTCATCAACCTGATCAAGAGAGACGCAAGAAAGAAAGTAAATGGCAAGCTGGAAAAATGCGAAATGCCCGAAGAAAAGAAAGACCAGGTAGAAGTTCTGCGTTCCATGCTGGTTGAAGTAGCTGCAGAAAGCAGTGAAGAACTGATGGAAAAATTCTTCAACGATGAAGAACTGACAGAAGAAGAAATCTACGATGGCCTGCTGGCTGGTATTTCCAACCACAGCATCGCTCCTGTAATGTGTGGTTCCGCAACACTGGGCTATGGTGTAAAACTGCTGATGAACACAATCGTTCGTTTCACACCTCCCGCAATCGAAGCAAAGGCAAACTTCCATGCTTTCCACGATGGCAAGGATGTTGTTTACTGCTCCTCCGATGACGAACGCTTCTCCGCTTATGTATTCAAAACAATCGCTGACCCTTATATTGGCCGCCTGAACCTGTTCCGCGTTATGACAGGTAAACTGGATACAACAATGAGCGTTTATAATGAAGAAAAGGATACGGTAGAAAAAGTTGGCCGCCTGTATGTTGTAAGAGGGAAAGAACAGATCGAAGTTGACGAACTGCACTCCGGCGATATCGGCGCTCTGGCAAAATTGTCCAATACATCCACACAGGATACTCTGTCCCTGAAGGATGCAAACATCATCATCCCTAAGATCAACCTGCCCGGTTCCGTTCTGTGCATGGCGATTCAGCCCAAAGGCAAAGGCGATGAAGACAAGCTGTCTGCAGCTCTGGCAAAGATCAGAGAAGAAGATCCTACCATCAAAATGGAAGTGAACTCTGAAACAAAACAGACACTGGTTTACGGTGTAGGCGAACAGCAGCTGGATGTTATGGTTCAGAAACTGAAAAATAAATATAAGATCGAAGTTGAACTGAAAGATCCCATCATCCCTTACAGAGAAACAATCAAAGCAAAATCCTCTGTACGCGGCCGTTACAAAAAACAGTCCGGCGGTCATGGTCAGTTCGGTGACGTTGTTATGGAATTCGAACCTAGCTACGATACAACAGTACCTGTAGTATTTGAAGAAAAGATCTTCGGTGGCTCTGTTCCCAAACAGTACTTCCCCGCAGTTGAAAAAGGTCTGCAGGAATGCGTACAGAGCGGCGTTCTGGCTGGCTACCCTGTAGTAGGCCTGAAGGCAACACTGACAGATGGTTCCTACCATCCCGTTGACTCTTCCGAAATGGCGTTCAAGATGGCTACATCCGTTGCCTTCAAAGAAGGTATCCCTCAGGCAAAACCTGTTATCCTGGAACCCATCGAACATGTAGAAGTTCTGATCCCCGATAAATACATGGGCGATATCATGGGCGACATCACAAAACGTCGTGGTCGTATCCTGAGCATGGATGCAGTTGGTATGAAGAAATGTATCGTTGCAGAAGTTCCTACAGCTGAAATGCACAAATACGCTACAGATCTGCGCTCCATGACACAGAGCCGTGGTGAATACAGACATCGTTTTGAAAGATACGAAGAAGCTCCCATGGATGTTCAGAAGAGAATCATCGATGCCCGTGCAGCTGAAAAAGATAAATAATCATTTCTGAAAACAGAAAATTGTTGTAAATACAACAGATTTTTCTAAAACAGTATGATAAAATTACCACGAGAGGTTAGATTTGACTTCTCGTGGTTTTTTATATTTTTTTTGGATAGACTGAAATATAGAGGAGGAGATCCTATGTTAGATATTGCTATTATCGGCAGCGGCCCTGCGGCCCTTTCAGCAGCAGTGAATGCAAGACAGAGAAATAAATCCGTTTGTGTTTTTGGCAGAAGTCTGGATAGCTCGTTGCTGTTTGCGGCAGAAAAAGTGGACAACTACCTTGGCCTTCCTGAGATGAGTGGGGAAGAGATGTTGAATGAATTTTATGCCCATGCAGTGAAGCAGGGGGTGGAATTCAGAGAATGTCGCATCAGCCAGATTCTGTCCATGGGCGATAGATTTATGGTCAATGCAGATAATGAATTTATCCAGGCAAAAACGCTGATCCTTGCCATTGGTATGAGCAAAAGCCGCGGCATTGCGGGCGAAATGGACTATCTGGGCAAAGGCGTCAGCTATTGTGCAACTTGCGATGGCATGCTCTATCGGAATAAAAATGTTATCGTGGTGGGCGAAAACGAAGAGGGTGAGGCGGAAGCCAATTTTCTGGCAGATGTCTGCGCCAGTGTGACATATATCCCTTTGTATCAGCCTGTGATGAATCTGAAGGAAAATGTGCAGGTGAAGGAGGGCAAGCCTAAGGCTGTCCTTGGCGAAAACGGAAAAGTTTCTTCCTTAGAAATGGACGGAGAAACGCTGTCCTGCGACGGCATCTTCTTTGCTAAAAACAGCACGCCTCCCGAAAGCCTGTTGTTTGGTCTGCAGACTGATGGTAAAAATATTATCGTAAATCGCAGCATGGCGACAAATCTGCCTGGGGTATTTGCCGCCGGGGATTGCACCGGCACACCTTATCAGATTGCAAAAGCGGTAGGGGAAGGCTTGGTGGCAGCGCTCAGCGCAGCGGCTTATATCGACGCAAACAAATGAGAGAAGAGGGGCAAAAGTCTCTCTTTTTGAATTTTATGTGAATTTTTGAAAATCCCCTTGAATATAACAAAATATGGTGTTAATATATGTATTGTGATTTAGCACTCGAACAACCTGAGTGCTAACAGAGTGAAAACAAGGAGGTATCATAGATATGAAACTTACACCATTAGGAGATAAAGTCGTATTGAAACAGGTAGAAGCACAGGAAACAACAAAATCCGGTATCGTGCTGACCAGCCAGGCAAAGGAAAAACCCCAGGAAGCAATCGTAGTTGCTGTTGGCCCCGGCGGTATGGTTGGTGATACAAAGGTAGAAATGGTCGTAAAAGAAGGCGATCACGTGCTCTATTCCAAGTATGGCGCACTGGAAGTAAAATTTGATGGCGAAGAATATCTGGTAATGCGTCAGAATGACATTCTGGCAATTATCACAGAATAATTTAGGAGGCGTTTGAATCATGGCAAAAGAAATCAAATACAGCACCGATGCCAGAAACGCAATGGCAGCTGGTGTAGACAAACTGGCGAATACAGTAAAAGTAACACTGGGCCCCAAAGGCAGAAACGTAGTTCTGGACAGAAAATTCACAGCACCCCTCATCACAAATGACGGTGTGACAATTGCAAGAGATATCGAGCTGGAAGACCCCTATGAAAACATGGGCGCACAGCTGGTAAAAGAAGTTGCAACACAGACAAATGACGTTGCCGGCGACGGTACAACAACAGCAACAGTTCTGGCACAGGCGATGATCCAGGAAGGCCTGAAAAATATCGCAGCAGGCGCAAATCCCATCATCCTGAGAAGAGGTATGCAGAAGGCAACAGAAGCAACAGTAGCAGAAATCAAGGCAATGAGCCAGTCTGTAACAACAAGCAAACACATTGCTAATGTTGCAGCGATTTCCGCTGGCGATGAAGAAGTAGGCGCAATGATTGCGGAAGCGATGGATAAAGTGACAAATGACGGCGTTATCACCATCGAAGAATCAAAAACAATGAAAACAGAACTGGCTCTGGTAGAAGGTATGCAGTTCGATAGAGGCTATCTGTCCGCTTATATGTCTACAGATATGGATAAGATGGTAGCCGTTCTGGAAGAACCTCTGATCCTGATCACAGATAAGAAGATCTCCAACATTCAGGAAATCCTGCCTATTCTGGAACAGGTGATGCAGACTGGCAGAAAACTGCTGCTGATCGCAGAAGATGTAGAAAGCGAAGTTCTGGCTACTCTGGTTGTAAATAAACTGAGAAACGTATTCACATGCGTTGCTGTGAAGGCTCCCGGCTATGGCGAAAGAAGAAAAGCACAGCTGGCTGATATCGCTGCCCTGACAGGCGGTCAGGTGATCTCCGAAGAAATCGGTATTTCTCTGCAGGATGCAACATTGGATATGCTGGGTTCCGCAAAAACAGTTCGTGTTGAAAAAGAACTGACGATTATCGCCGATGGCGCGGGCAGAAAAGAAGCCATCGATGCACGTATTGCTCAGATCAGAAAAGGCATGGCAGAAACAGAATCCGATTTTGACAGAGAAAAATATCAGGAAAGACTGGCAAAACTGGCTGGCGGCGTAGCTGTTATCAAAGTTGGCGCAGCTACTGAAACAGAAATGAAAGAAAAGAAACTGCGTATGGAAGATGCTCTGGCAGCAACAAAAGCGGCAGTGGAAGAAGGCATTGTAGCCGGCGGCGGTACAGCACTGGTGCATGCCATCGATAAAGTAAAAACAGAATGTGCAGGCCTGACAGGCGATGAAAAGACAGGCGCAGAGATCGTCATTAAGGCTCTGGAAGCGCCCCTGCGTCAGATCGTAGCCAACGCTGGTCTGGAAGGTTCTGTAATCGTGAATAAGGTAAAAGAACTGGATGACAGCATGGGCTTCAACGCACTGACAGAAGAATATGTAGAAATGGTGGAAGCGGGTATCCTGGACCCTGCAAAGGTAACAAGAAGTGCGCTGCAGAATGCGACATCTGTTGCATCCACATTCCTGACAACTGAAGCTGTTGTTGCAGAACTGCCTGCAAAGAATGCTCCCGCAATGCCTGCTGATCCCGGTATGGGCTACATGTAATATGTGTGACATGGCGGAGAAAACATGACGGAAGATATTTGCGGAGCAAAACATGAGTATTCGTAGGAATACGAATGACAGCTTTCGACATTAAGAATTTTGACCCTCTCTTTTCGAGAGGGTTTTTTTCTTTTTCTCAATGAGAATTTTTCAATCCTTTTGGGCAAAAAAGAAAAATATTTTCCATAATTCTTGAAAAATTTGTATGATACGACACACATGTGCGTACACTGGAGACATTGTTTGAATTTATGAAAAAAATGTCCCTCCAGAAGGAACTTTTTTCGTGATTTCTATTGACTTTGCCGAATTGTTTCATATATAATTGTTAAGGTTGATAGCTGGGCTGTTTTATGTCGAAATTTGCCTGGTATTGACTCAAAAAGGAAAAAATGAGGAGGGATTTTTGTGTTACAGGTATTTGATATCATTGGGCCCATTATGATCGGTCCTTCCAGTTCACATACAGCAGGTGCTGTACGTATTGGCAAATATGCCCGTTCTGTACTGGGTACAAAACCAGTAAAAGCTGTGATCCGTTTCAGCGGCTCTTTCGCGAAAACATATAAAGGTCACGGTACAGACAAAGCAGTCATTGCAGGTATCCTGGGTATGGATACAGACGATGGCCGCATCCGTAATAGCATGCAGATCGCTACCGAAGAAGGTCTGGACTTCACATTCGTCGAAGAAGATATCGATGGCGCTCACCCCAACACAGCAGAGATCACACTGACAGATGCCAATGGCAAAACTGCTCTGATCCAGGGTGCTTCCATCGGCGGCGGCAATATCGTGATCCACAAGATCAACGATACAGAAGTTTCCATCTCCGGTAAGTCTGATACATTGGTTATCCCCCATGATGATATTCCCGGTATGATCGCCGTGGTTACAAACATTCTGGCGGACAAAGGCGTAAACGTTCACGGCTTCTCTCTGGGCAGAGACCGTAAGGGCGGCACAGCCGTTATGACCATCGAAATCGACGGCAACATCGATGAATCCATCAACGAAGCGATCATGGAATGCCCCAACATCCACGCATCCACGATCCTGAAAGCAATCTAAGAAGGAGAGGTGGAAAAATTGTTGAAATATGATTCTATCGCGGAACTGGTCAATGAAGCGGAAAAGAGAGGCGTGAAGCTTTCTCAGTTGGTTCTGAAAAGCCAGGCAGCGATCGCTGAAAAATCCGAAGAAGAAATGTTCAAAACAATGGAACGCTCTCTGCAGGTCATGAAGGAATCCGTACAGGATGGCTTGGACCCTGTAAAACGTTCTGCCAGCGGCCTGACAGGCGGCGACGCGTTCAAAATGAACGAAGTGCTGAAAGCAGGCAAAACAATGGTTGGTCCTTTCTTCGGCAATGCAATGGTGAAAGCCATCGCTGTTGCGCAGACAAATGCCTGCATGGGCAGAATCGTAGCATCCCCTACAGCGGGCAGCTGCGGTATCCTTCCTGCTGCACTCTTAACACTGCAGGAAGAAAAAAACATCCCTGATAAAGACCTGGTTATGGCGCTGTTCACAGCATCTGCAGTTGGTATCGTGATCGCAACGAATGCCAGCGTAGCAGGCGCGGCGGGCGGATGTCAGGCTGAATGCGGCGCGGCAAGCGCAATGGCAGCGGCAGCCATGGTTGAACTGTGCGGCGGCACACCCAAGCAATGTGAACACGCTTGTGCCATCGCGCTGAAAAATATCCTGGGTCTGGTATGTGACCCTGTTGCAGGTCTGGTTGAAATTCCCTGCATCAAAAGAAATGCCGGCGGCGTAGGTAACGCTCTGGTAGCTGCAGAACTGGCTCTGGCTGGTGTAGAAAGCCACATTCCTGCGGACGAAGTCATCGTAGCGATGAAGAAAGTCGGCGACATGATGTCTTCTACACTGAAGGAAACAGCAGAAGGCGGCCTGGCAACTACACCTACAGGCAAAAAGCTTTGCGAAAAAGTATTTGGTTGATGCAAAAAAGCAAACCGTCATACTTTTCATATTAACTTTTTCGTACAAACCGTATCGTAACAATGCAATCATAAGAAATATTACAATTTAATAGGAGAAGGTAAAAATGAGTATTATTCAGAAATGGAATAGCATTTCCTTAGTAAAAAGAATCATCTGCGGCCTGATCATTGGTGCAATCCTGGGTCTGGCTGTTCCTCAGGTAACTGTAATCGGTATCCTGGGTACACTGTTCGTAGGCGCTCTGAAAGCAATCGCTCCCATCCTGGTATTCTTCCTGGTAATGGCTGCTCTGGCTTGCGGTCAGGAAGGCGGCGGTAAAACAATGGGTCGTGTAGTTGCTCTGTATCTGATCGGTACATTCGCAGCTGCCGTAATCGCAGTACTGGCTTGCCACTTCATCCCCGTTGTTCTGCCTCTGGGCTCCGGCGCTTCCACAGAAGGCTACACAGCTGCAGGCTCTGTTGGTGAAGTATTCTCCAACCTGCTGTCCAACATCGTAGCTAACCCCATCGGTTCCATGGTAAACGCTAACTACCTGGGTATTCTGTTCTGGGCTGTAATCTTTGGTCTGGCTCTGAAAAAATCCAATGATACAACAAAGAAAGCACTGAACGATTTCTCTGAAGCAGTTACATTTGCTGTTAGAACTGTAATTTCCTGCGCTCCCTTCGGTATCCTGGGTCTGGTATTCACAACAGTATCCGAAAATGGTCTGGGTATCTTCACAGAATACGGTAAAGTACTGGCAGTTCTGGTTGGCTGCATGGCTTTCGTAGCTCTGATCCTGAACCCCATTATCGTATGGACACAGATCAAATCCAATCCCTACCCCCTGGTAGGCAAATGTCTGAAAGATTCCTTCATCACAGCATTCTTTACAAGATCCTCTGCTGCTAACATTCCTGTTAACATGACACTGTGTGAAGAACTGGGTCTGGACGAAGACAACTACTCCATCTCCATCCCTCTGGGTGCAACAATCAACATGGCTGGTGCTGCTATCACAATCACAGTTATGACTCTGGCTTGTGTAAACACACTGGGTATGGAAGTGCCTCTGGCAATGAAAGTTCTGCTGTCCTTCGTAGCAGCTATCTCCGCATGTGGTGCTTCCGGCGTAGCTGGTGGTTCCCTGCTGCTGATCCCTCTGGCATGCTCCCTGTTCGGTATTTCCAACGACATCGCTATGCAGGTTGTAGGTATCGGTTTCATCATCGGTGTAATTCAGGACTCTTGCGAAACAGGTCTGAACTCTTCTACAGACGCACTGTTCACAGCTGCTGCTGAATTCCATGATATGAAAGCTGCAGGCAAAGATATCTGGGCTTGGAGAAAGAAATAATTTTTCAAAATTAAATTTTTTAGCAACAAAAACATACATACATTTATAAATCAAATTACGGTTGGTACGAATCCCCTCCGTCACGAAAGTGGCGGAGGTTTCTTTCTTTTCTGGTTGTGTTTTTTGGGAATATTCCTTATAATAAGAACAAGTCATGCAAAAATGACGAAGCTAACTATTAGCCTTTTAGGGGAAGAGAGAAAAGAGTGGTATCATGACACTACCGAAGCTTTATAGAAAAAGATTCATGCCAAACGAGGTCGTTTATTTAAAGGATGACATCATCGTGTATCAGGATGAAAATGTGATGGTGACGAAATGGGATGTGCTCCATCCTAAGGCAAAATTCAGCCATGGCGTATCCTGCTATTATATGGATAAGGGATGGAAAATTAGTAAATTCCTAAACAAAAACGATGAACTTGTTTATTATTATTGTGATATTATAGATACAACATTCCATGCAGAGGAAAATTTTTATGTTTTTACAGATCTGCTGGCGGATGTTATTATTTATGAAGATGGCTCTGTCAAGGTGGTGGATCTGGGCGAGATCGCAGATGCGTTGGAAGAGGGCATTATCACGGATAGGGAAGTAAAGCTGGCTTTGCGCAGATTGGATGCTTTGCTGGAAGTGATCTATAGCGGAGGCTTGCCTGAAATGATTCGATTTATGGAAACGAAGGTGTGACGGATGGGAGTACATGACGGACACCGAGACAGGATGCGGCAGCGCTATTTACAGGAAGGTCCCGATGGCTTTGCGAACCATGAGCTTCTGGAAATGATTCTCTATGGCGCCATTCCCAGAGGGGATACGAATGAGATCGCTCATCATTTGCTGAGGGAATTTGGCTCTATTTCCAATCTTATCGAGACAGACCCTTATGAGATCGCCAAAACGGCGGGTGTAGGGCTGAAAAGCGCTGTATTTATTTCCCAGCTCCATGAACTGGTCAGAAGGTATGATAAAGAAAAAAGAATGGAAAAACCCCAGCTGACTTCTCCTCGAAGATGTGCGGAGTATTGTATTTCCCTTTTGAATCACTGCACGACGGAACGGTTTTATGTGGTTTGTCTGGACAGCAGAAGAATGGTCATCCATACGGCAAAAATTTCGGAGGGAACAGTAGAGGAATCGGCAGTTTATCCCAGAGCGGTGGCGGAGGTCGCCCTTCGGTATAAATCCACCGGCATCGTATTTTGCCATAATCATCCCGGTGGAAGGGTGACGCCTTCCAATGCGGATACCCAATTGACAGCCAGTCTGAAAAGGATGCTGGCACCTTTGGGGGTGACGGTCATCGATCATATTATCGTTGGGGAAGGGCAGTATTTCAGTTTTTTTGAAAATCATTTGCTGAAAGATGAAAAATAAAAAAGGAGGATTCCTGATATGAATAAAAAATTATATCGTTCTACAAGCGACGTAAAAATTTCTGGCGTATGTGCCGGCATTGCAGAATATTTTGGTATGGATGCGACCATCGTGCGTCTGATCTGGGTTTTGGGCACGCTGATGAATGTTTTCATCGGTATCGTTGCCTATGTGGCATGTGTGTTTATTGTTCCTGAAGACCCCGGCTGTATCGATGTGGATTATAAAGAAAAGCAGTAAAGCTGTAAGATAAAAGGAGTGTAATTACTATGGCAGAAGAACAGAAAAAACGTATTTTCAGCGGCATGCAGCCCTCCGGCGTCATCACCCTGGGCAATTACCTGGGTGCCCTGAAAAACTGGACAAAGCTGCAGGATGAATATGATTGTCTGTATTGCATCGTGGATATGCATGCAATCACGGTCCGTCAGGACCCTGTAAAGCTGCGTAAACAGGCGAAAGATCTGCTGGTGCAGTATCTGGCAGTTGGTCTGGACCCCGAAAAGAATATCATGTATTACCAGTCTCACGTGCCTCAGCATGCGGAACTGGGCTGGATCCTGAACTGCTACACATATATGGGCGAACTGAACAGAATGACACAGTTCAAGGATAAATGTGCGAAACATGCAGATAATATCAATGCAGGTCTGTTCACATATCCTACACTGATGGCGGCAGATATCCTGCTGTATCAGACAGATCTGGTGCCTGTAGGTGAAGATCAGAGACAGCATCTGGAGCTGACAAGAGACCTGGCGCAGCGCTTCAATGGCGTTTACGGCGATGTATTCAAGGTTCCTGAAGCATATATTGGTAAGGTTGGTGCCCGCGTTATGGCTCTGCAGGACCCTACAAAGAAAATGTCCAAATCCGATGAAAACCAGAACAATATCATTACTTTGATGGATGATCCCAAGGTCATCATGAATAAGATGAAGCGTGCCATGACAGACTCTGATAACGAAATTCGTTTTGCGGAAGAAAAGCCCGGTATTTCCAACCTGCTGAGCATCTATTGTGCAGTTACAGGCAAGACCATCCCCGAAGCAGAAAGAGAATTTGCAGGTATGGGTTATGGCACATTCAAAACAGCCGTTGGCGAAGCCGTTGTTGCTGATCTGGAGCCTGTACAGAAGCGCGTGAAGGAACTGGAAGCAAACAAGGATTATCTGGATGCCATTATCAAAGACGGTGCGGAAAAAGCAAGTCGCCTGGCAAACAGAACATTGACAAAGGTGCAGAAGAAGGTAGGTTTACCTAACCGAATCAGATAATTTTTGCATAAACCCTAGAAATTAGGCAAAAATCTTGGTTCAAAATACAATTTACACCAAATTTACACCAATTGCTGAAACCCTTAATATAATAGTATCCTATTTAGCTCAAAAAATTGAGGTTTTATTAAGAGTTTTCTAAAATAACGGAAAAATCTTACACCAAAATCAATGAAAAATGCAATATTCACGATGTTTGTATATTCAAACATTTTTCATACAATAACAAGGTGTATGATAAACTTTATTTAAGAAAAATATGGAATCGAAAATGAATTATCTTCGGATAATGCTTTTTTCTTTTTAATTACGAAAAATTTAGATAGATATAAATAGAAAGACTAACTATTAAAAGTCAAGTCAAAAAATCAAAATTTTAAGTAAAGTGCAGAAATACTTTTCAAGTAAGTTAGAACCTTAAAAATTGCATGACAAAAAGAGCATCGTACGGATGCTCAGAGGAGTAATCGGAAAA
>NZ_JAFUMA010000060.1 GCF_017483025.1 Anaerotignum sp.
ATGAGTTTGACAGTAACTTTTCTAGCACAGGCAGCGCCGAAAGTAGGGGAAGTGTTGGGACACATCGTAAATGGACAGGCTGATCCAAAAATCACTGGAACTGGCAGGCTTATGGAGGCCTATCGGACAGGCATTGTCGGGCAGTGTACATGGTATGCCAGAGGCAGATTCAAAGAAGTGCATGGTATTGAACTACCATATCTGGGAAATGCGAAAAACTGGATCACGGCGGAAGAAAAATGTACCGAAGTGGAGGTGATCACTGATATTCGGGACATCCAGGAACAGACCATTGCTGTATATGCCCCCAGAACCAACAGTAAACTGGCTGGTCATGTATGTTTCATTGAATATGTGGAACGAGATGCCAAAGGTAATCCTAAATACGTCTATTATACCGATGCCAATGGTAAATATGACACCCAGAAAAATAAATTTACCGAAGGCTGTGATGGTGCAGTCAGCAAGGAAAGCTTCCAAACTTTCAAGGGAACGAAGCAACTGAAATTAGCTGGCTACATCACCGTAAAGGAAACAACTGAATAGGATCAACGAGGAAATTCACTACACAAGGGCTTGGTAAAAACCAGGCCCTTTTTTATTTCAAAGAAATGGAGTGATGAAAATGTCAGCATGGAAAAGAATTACTACGATTTTTATGGCATTGATCATGCTGTTGACATCGGGCATTCAGGCATTTGCCGGAACCTCTCTGGAAACAGCCCTGAACAAAGTAAATCTCTATGTGAAACAGGACACAGGGGCACAGCTGCTGACTTGGAAAGGGATGATCGACCCTACCAATTTTGCCGCTGCAATCATTGTTTACAAAGCGGAGGATGGCAAGGAATATCCTGCTTTTTGCGCCAATCCCAACAGAGGTGGTGTCGAGAACTTTGCGTCAAAGAATTATGACGTTGACGTAGACCAGCTGGACAGCGATCCTCATGTATGGGGCGTTATCACAAACGGTTATCCCTATAAAACACCGGAAGAATTAGGCGTAAAGACGGATTATGAAGCCTACTATGCGACAAAGATGGCGGTTTGGGCTGTGGTACATGATAACTACAGCAATCTGGATGACTGGAAAGCCAATGGCAGCCAGAACGCCCATGTGGAAACAGCAATGAAAAATCTGGTGGCAAAAGGTCTGGCGAACCAGTATGTATATAAATCCTGGCTTGCGGTGAATCCGCAGTCTCAGTTGGTTGGCTCAGACAGCATCGATGGAGATTATATCTCTCAGACATACACCTTAAAATCCAATGTGGATATCAGAAGTTACCGTGTTGTTATTGACAATGGTGTGCCTGATGGCGCAAAGGTGACGGACGTAAATAACAACGAAAAAACAGAATTTGACGGCAGCGAAACAACATTCAAAGTCCTGATCCCTGCGGAAGCAGCAGAGGAAGGTGGCGAATTCCGTGTACTGTTCAAAGGCAAATTGGAAAATAAAGCAGTTATGTTCGGTATCGCCCATGATGCAAAAAAGCAGGATTATTATGTTGCCCCTTTGCCTTCCTATAACGGTGATTCCTGGGTGCAGCTGGTGTATGGGGAAAGCGGCGACATTACACCCGATGAACCCGAAGATTCCGAAACATCAACAGACACAGAAAATCCTACTGTTCCTGATGCAGGGGAAGGTCCGCAGATTTTGAAGGTGAAGAAAGGCACAGCAGAGGGGCTGAAAGGCGCTGTATTCAAAGTTGCAGTGGATGGCAAAGTCATTGGTCATTATGTGACAGATGAAAATGGTGAGATCCTGATTCCTGATATTACAGGGAATGTATCTATTACAGAAGAAGTTGCGCCTGTGGGCTATGTACTAGACGAAAATAATCATAAAGATGTTGTGATTGAAGATGCAGATGAGCCTACAGTGGTAACCTTTGCCAATGAAGAAATGGCGCAGTTGGAGGTTATGAAAGTAGATGCTGATACAGGGGACGCATTGGCAGGTGCAGCGATTAGAGTAGCCTATGACGGCGGTCATGAATCCTATGATGTTTATACCAATGCATCTGGCAGAGCGACACTGACAAATCTGAAAAGCGGTACTTACACCGTAACAGAGATTGTAGCACCCGATGGCTACATTCTGAACGATACGCCACAGATCATCAAACTGGAGCCAGGAAAAACAGCAACGATCACCCTTACCAATGAAGCAAAGCCTGGTATTGTCATCAAGAAATACGATGAGGATACAGGAATGCCTCTGGAAAATGCAGAGTTTTCTATTGCGAAAAAGGGTGGTTCTATCATCTATGAAGGCATGACGGATAAATCCGGTCAAATCAGAGTGGAAGATCTGGCAGAAGGTTGGTATACCATCACAGAACTGGCAGCCCCCAGCGGATACTTGATTGCAACAGAGAGCAAAGATGTGTATTTGGAACCGAATGAAACCGTAGAAGTCAAATTCGATAACAGACTGCGTCCTTCCCTGCAGATTATGAAGCTGGACAGCCAGACACAGGAACCTCTGGCAGGTGCAAAATTCAAAGTAACAAAAACAGAAGATAAAACTGTCAGCGAATATGTGACGGACGAAACAGGTACAGTTATCATCAGAGATCTGGATGAGGCTGTTTATACGGTAGAGGAAGTTACAGCGCCGGATGGCTATTGTCTGGATGCAGAAAATCATAAGGACATTGCTCTGGAATGGGGAAAGACAAAAACTTTGATTTTTGAGGATACGAAGAAGCCTACGCTTATTGTTACCAAAACAAATGCTTTGACAGAGAAGCCGGTACCTGGCACAACTTTCAAAATTCAGAGAGAAACCTCTGATGGTGGCGTTGTGACCCTTGGTACATACAAAACTGATGAAAACGGTCAGATCATTGTTAAAGATACAGAACCCGGCTGGTATGTGCTCACAGAAGTTAGAGCAGCTCAGGGCATGAGCCTGCCTTCTGATCCTGTGACGAGAAAATATCTTGCGCCAGGGGAGAATGCCTACGATGCAGATTTCGAAGCATCTGTTCCAACTTCTTCTGGCAACAGCAGTGCGAGTACCGTGAAAGTGACATCCGGCAGCGAGTATACTGTTGGCGAAGAAATCACCAACTATCCTTTGAACAGTATCGTCATCAAAAAGACGGATGCAAATACTTCCGAACTGCTGGCAGGAGCGGTGTTTGAGGTAAGAAAAGTATCTGAAGATATTTCTGGTAATTCCGGTACGATCATCGGCAGATATACTACGGATAACAGCGGCATCATCGTAATCACAGGTCTGGAAGCAGGAGTGTATATCATTGAGGAAGTGAAGCCGCCTGCAAATTATCTGCTTTCTGAAAACAGTAAGCAGCAGGCTTGGTTGAAAGCAGATGGTACATCTGTTGTAGAGGTAGTATTTACAAATTATCCTTATGGATCTCTGCTGATTTCTAAAGTGGATGCAGAAACCAATATGCCTCTGGCTGGAGCAAAATTCAAAGTAACCGACAACGACGGTACCGTGGTTGGCAATGCAAATGGGGAATATACTACAGATAATAATGGTGAGATCCTGATTTCTAACCTGAAACCCGGCAGTTATATTGCGACAGAACTGGAAGCACCTGATGGGTATGCAAAGAATGATACTCTTAAGACGATTGACATCGGCACAGATGGAAAGACTTATCGTCTGGAATTCAAAAATAGTCCTTTGGCTGGCATTAAGATCATCAAAACGGATTCTGAAACCAATGAACCCCTGGAAGGTGTTTCCTTTGTCGTTTCCAAACTGAATGGCGAAAAGATCGGCATGTTCAAAACCGATAATGAAGGTATGATCTACATTTCTGATCTGGAAGATGGCTGGTACACTGTCACAGAAACAAAAGGTCTGGAAGGCTACCATTGGGATGAAGAACCCAGAAC
>NZ_JAFUMA010000061.1 GCF_017483025.1 Anaerotignum sp.
CTTATATTAAAGTTTAAATCGTGGCCAGATCATTTTCTGGCTAATTGTGTTCCGGTTTTGCTAAACCGGTAAAATAGTCTCAGTACTTTGCTTCGCAAAGCCGCTTACGCGGGTGGGGCATCTTCCCCACTACCTTATTTAGCATTCGTTTCCGTTTGCTTGAATTGACTATGGGTTGTGTGTTCATTGTACGCTATTCTATTTTCAAAGTTCACAGCACTTCCGCAGTGCAAGGATTATTTTAGCAAAGGTAGACCATATTGTCAAGCATAATTTTCAACTTTTTTGAAAAAATTTTCAAAGTCTGAAAAAGCCTTGAAAATCAAGGCTTTTCCGACAGTTTATTTTTTGAAATTCAGTCATCTAATACAACTTTTTTGAAAACTTCGCCAATATTTTCTGCAATCACCAGTGCTGCTTTATTATCATAAGGTGTTGTAGATTTATTTACCAATACCAGTTTATTTCCCCTGTAATAATTCAGGAGCCCTGCTGCGGGATAAACATTCAGGCTGGTGCCACCAACGATGAGCAGGTCGGCTTTACTGATATAATCTACGGATTGATACATCGTATCCCCGTCCAAACCTTCTTCATACAGCACCACATCAGGACGAACGATACCGCCGCAGGCATCGCAGCGTGTAATGCCATCATCGGCTGTTACATAATCCAGATCGAATTTCTTGCCACATTTCAGACAGTAGTTTTTATATAGCGTGCCATGCAGTTCCAGCACATTTTTACTGCCCGCCTTCTGGTGCAGGTCATCGATATTCTGGGTGATGACTGCTTTCAACTTGCCCATTTCCTCCAGCTTCGCCAGTGCCTTATGGCAATCGTTGGGTTTCGCATCGGGATACAACAATGTTTTCTTATAGTATTTGAAAAAAACCTCAGGATTCTGGACAAAGAATGTATGGCTCAGAATCACTTCAGGACGCACACCATATTCATTGATGGCCTGAAAAATGCCACCTTCGCTGCGGAAATCAGGGATGCCGCTTTCCGTAGATACCCCTGCGCCGCCAAAAAAGACGATATTATCACTTTCTTCGATCCATTTTTTCAACAGTTTCCATTTTTCATCCATTCGAACCCCTCCAGTCTTTTGTCGAAAATTCTTTCAGTTTATTTTATCACATATCCTCAGCATTTTCCACAGGAAGAGGCTTTTCGTATTTCACGACTGTATCTATGATACGATGGTTTTCCACCCTCTCCACCTGAATCTTCATGCCATCTGCTTCCAACATGAATTTCACACCGTCATCGGGGATATAACCCAAAGCACCGAAAATATATCCGCCAAAGGTGTCATATTCCTCCACAGGCAAGGAAAGCTCCAGTTCCTCCGCCACATCATCCAAAGAAGCGCTACCCAGTATCTTCCATGTATGTTCAGAAACCACCGTGATTTCCTTTTCATCCTCATAAATATCGCCTACCAGCAGTTCCATCAGGTCATGCATAGTGATGACACCGCTCAGACCGCCGTATTCATCCAGCACCACTGCAAACTGCTTTTTCTCTTTTTTCATATTGCGGAACAAAACATCCGCTTTCATGATTTCAGGTACAAAATAAGGTTTTTCTACCGCATGGGCCATGGCATTTTCTCTGCTCTTATCTTCCAGGCGGAAATAATCCTTCGTATTCAGCACACCAACGATATCATCTGCATCCTCCCCATAAATAGGATAATAGGTAAAACTGCTCTGCAAAATCGTTTCCTTCCATTCCTCAGAAGTCTCTTCCAGACCCAAAGCCGTCACATCCACACGATGGGTGCAGACCTCTTCCACGGAAGTATCATCAAAAGCAAAAACATTTCTGATCCACTGAGTCTCTTCCTCATCGATCGTGCCTTTTTCATTGCCCGCTTCCAGCATCATGTAAATCTCCTCTTCGGAAACTTCTTCTTCCTCGTCCTCAGGGTCAATGCCCATCAACTTCAGGATACCATTGGTGGAAACTGTCAGCAAAGCGACCAACGGAGCAAATGCTTTGGAAACACCCGTCAGCATGCCGCTCATTCCCAGCGCAAGCCCTTCCGCGTTTTTCATACCCACGCGTTTTGGCACCAGCTCCCCAAAAACCAGATTAAAATACGCCAGCACCAGCGTAATGACAAATACTGCAAAGGATTTCAGCACACTTTGGGAAATGCCTACGCCTGCCCCTTTCAGCACATCCACCAGCGCTCCTGCGAAGTTTTCCGCCGCAAAGGCAGACCCCAACAGACCAGCCAGTGTAATTGCCACCTGAATGGTAGATAAAAACTTTGTGGGCTGTTCTGTCAGAGCAACCAGCCTCTTTGCCCGTGCATCTCCATCCCGCGCCATTTTTTGCAGTTTCGTATCATTTATAGAGATCACTGCGATCTCCGCACTGGCAAAAATGGCATTCAGCCCGATCAAAACCACCTGTAATATCAATGGTCCAATAAACATAATTCTTTCTTCCTCTCTTCTTTTTCTAAATCATACTATGTCCAAAAATACGCAAAAAGGCATACCCCAGTCCAAAAGACTGGAGTACGCCCCTCTTCTATTTCACGTCGGCATATAAATTTTCAGAAAAACAAGTTCGGTCACCGTCCTCGTCCATGCCGTTTTTCACACTCCTTCAAAAGCGTCTAAAATAATATGTATGGTATCATCCCATAAAATCCCCATCCCGTCAATGGGATAAATCTTAAGAATTTGTTAAATTCATCAGAACATACCGGTGATAAAGATTTCCAGACCGATGAAGATGAGGATCACACCGCCCAGAATATTAGCCTTCCCCGCCAGCTTTGTGCCGACTTTTTTGCCAATGCCAAGGCCGCAGAAACAAATCACGAATGTCACCGCCGCAATGATGATAGCCGCCAGCAGTGCCATCCAGAAATCATAATCCGCAATGGTAAACCCTACGGACAGGGCATCGATAGATGTGGCAATGCCCTGCACCATCAGCGCCGCAAACCCAACGCCGTGCAGTTCTTCCTCTTCATCGCCGCCTTTGATGCCTTCCTTCAGCATGCTGCCGCCGATATACACCAGCAGGATCAATGCAATCCAGGGAATCAGTTTTTCAAAGGCCTGAAAATAATTCACAATGGTATGGATGCAGATCCACCCCAGCATGGGCATCAGGAACTGAAAAAAAGCAAACACGCCGGCAATGCCGCACATGCGCCCTTTCCTCATCCGGGGCTCATTCAGCCCATTTGCCAAAGATACAGAAAAGGCATCCATCGCCAGCCCCACCCCCAGCAAAACGCTGTTGAAAAAGAACATAAATCCAATCGTCATACAAAACTCCTCCTCACAACTCTCTGCACCTCTCTTTTGCGCAATAAAAAAGGTATGGTGAAAACCATACCTGAATGTATTCCTGATGGACAGACTTCATGCATAGCTTCACAGTTATACATGAGTCTCGCATATTAAAGCAAGCCAGGCTTTGCTGCCAGTATGTTGACTTGCTGCGCAGGGTCCTGCGCTTGCTACTCCCTCATTTGAGAGTATTTTATCATTAAAGCTGCTCCGCGTCAAGCCATCAGATGCAGCCTCTCTTCCGCAAAAATTCTTCAATTTTCGAAATGCAGATCTGCAGCTGTTCCATGCTGTAGGCATAGGAAATACGCACAAAGCCTTCGCCGCTCTCCCCAAAGGCATCCCCGGGCACAACAGCCACACCGCCTTCGAAAAGCAGCCTTTCGCAGAACTGCTGAGAAGTCAGCCCCGTCAGTTTGATGGAAGGAAACACGTAGAATGCCCCTCTGGGCTCGAAGCAGGTCATCCCAAGGCGATTGAATTGCCCCAGCAAATATTTTCTTCTTTCATCATATGCTTCCCGCATAACGGCGATATCGGCATCACAAAGGGCATCATCCCGCAAGGCTTCGATCGCACCATGCTGGCTGGGTGCAGGGGCACACATGATCACATAGGCATGTACCTTTCTCATGGCCTGGATCAACACCGCAGGGCCTGCCGCAAAGCCCAGTCTCCAGCCTGTCATGGAGAAGGATTTGGCAAAGCCATTCAGCACGATGGTTCTTTCCCACATGCCCTCCAAAGCTGCAATGGAAAAATGATTCTTTCCGCCGTAAGTCAGTTCCGCATAGATCTCATCAGAAATAACCAACAAATCATATTTCAGGATCACAGGAACCAGCTTTTCCAGATCCTCTTTTTCCATGATAGCCCCAGTGGGATTATTGGGATAAGGCAGGATCAGCGCCTTTGTTTTGGGCGTGATTGCTGCTTCCAGTTCTTCCGGCTGCAGCTTGAAGTCGTTTTCCGCCTTTGTTTCCACCACTACAGAAACGCCATGCTCCAACGCAACAGCAGGCTTATAAGCCACATAGGAAGGCTCCACCACCAGAATTTCATCTCCCGGCTCTATGATGGTTCTCAGGGCCACATCAATGGCCTCCGAGGCCCCAATGGTACACAAAATCTCCTGGGCAGGGTCATATTTCAACCCGAATCTTCTTTCCATATAATGGGCAATGGCCGCTCGCAATTCCGGCAGACCCATATTCATGGAATATCTGGTCTTACCTTCTTCCAGAGCTTTCATAGCCGCGCGGCGCACCCGTTCCGGCGTTTTAAAATCCGGCTCACCCACGCAAAGGGACAGAGCATCCGGCACCTGAGCCGCAATGTCCGCAAATTTTCGAATACCAGACCATTCCATTTCTTCAATATTCTTCGCGATGAAATTTCGCATCTCACTCAACTCTTTTCTTTTGTATAAAATATTCATTGCAGCTTCGCATCATAGAGCGCATCGCTCTTTGGCTGGTTCAAAGGCAATCTCATGCCATTTACCAGCATATATTTGCCGCCCCCCGTCAGTTTGCCGATCACAGCTGCTTCAATACCTGCTTCCTGCAGTTTTTCCACCAGTTTATCGCCATCATCTGCCGCAATGATCATCGTACCGCTGGAGATCAGTCCCAGATAGTCGATGCCCATAACCTTGCAGATCTTCTTTGTTTCTTCTTTGACAGGAATGTTTTCCACATAAACATCTACGCCCAGACCGGAACACTCCGCCACTTCCCAGACAGCCCCTAAAATGCCGCCCTCTGTGGCATCATGCATAGCAGTTGCGCCATGTTCAAATGCGATCTCAGATTCTTTTCCTACGGAAAGATAATTTTTCATTTCCCGGGCCATTTTCAGCTCTTCTTCGGAAAGATATGCTTTCAGGCCTTCTTCCCATTCCTTGGCAAGGATGGCTGTCCCTTCTGTGCCGGCCCATTTTGTCATGATAACATCCTGCCCCGCCTTTGCGCCTCCGGTGGAAAGGATCTTTCTATCCCTCGTTTTGCCGATCACAGCCGCAGAGATGACAGGCTTACAGACCGCATCCGTCACTTCTGTATGGCCGCCCAGGATCTCGATATTGCGTTCCTCCGCCGCTTTGATGGCTCCTGTCATCATTTCCTCCAGCAAGGCTTCATCGCTTTCAGGCGGCAATAAAACTGTCAGCAGAACGCCCATAGGCTCTGCCCCTGCGGAATAGATATCATTACAGTTGATCTGGACTGCCAGATAGCCGATATCCTTTGCAGCCCCCGTGATAGGGTCTGTAGAAAGGATACAGAATTCTCCCCCCAGATCAATGGCAGAGCAATCCTCCCCTGTGGTAGGGCGCAGGATGACATCGTCCCGCTTCACTTTGCTGCCCTTCATAGGCTTCATTACGATTTTCTCCAGAATCTCAGGAGGTATTTTCCCGATCTCAAACATCGTTTTTCATCCTTTCCTTTGCAAAAAGCCCCTGTCTCCCGACAGAGGCTTTCTCGTTTCATCTTTTCAATTACTGGATACCAAATCCGGAATCCTCTACCCATGCAGGTGTCTGAGGAACTACTGCGGGTGTCGTTGTTGCAGCCTCCGCCTCTTTCTTCTTTGTACCCACTTTCACTTCATCCGCCGCTGCGCGGTAGGAAGAACTGCTGAACCATTCATTGCTGATCTGTTTACCGCCTTCATATACTTTTTTGCGTACACTTACCTTACAGCCGGTTCTGCCTTTGGAAGTTACTACTCTTTCGCCTTCCAGCATTTCAGGATCTTCCGTTACGATCTCTGCAGGCTTCGCGATGGTTGCCTCATAAACCGTTTCAAATTCCACTTTTCTGCTGGAGCTATGTACTTCATAACCATAGATATTCATTACCAGCTTGCCGCCGCTGGCGTAAGCTTCGATCATGATAGGATATTCTGTATTGTTTCTGAATTTCAGATCTTTATATGTGCCCGCTACAGCAGCATCTCTGCCCAAAGGAACATAGCCAACTGTCATGGAGTGAGGAGAACGTTCCACGATCTCCAGCTCTGCCAGAATAGCTGCGTTGTACAACGTAGAAGTTACCTGGCATACGCCGCCGGCCATGCCCTGTTCCACCTTACCATTCACATAAACGCCTGCGTTTTTATAGCCGCCTGCGGCCGTCTGGCTGCCCAGGTTCGCATTGGCAGAAAATACTTCGCCGGGCGCAACAACTGTGCCATCAATATAATTACAGCCAACAACGAGGTTATTGTTTCTGTTTGCATCACTATTCGTATATGTTGTGTAATATGTACCGATCAGGTCTGTCACATGGGAGTTATCTTCTGCTGTAATTTTAGGTTCCGTTACTTCTGCCACGATGGCTGCCTTACCGCTCATGCGTGTTTCCATAACTGCCGCTACATTTTCAGCAGTTTTTTCCTTGTCCATTACAAGACCTTCCTGTTCATCAGAAACAACAAATTTACCATTTTTTCTGATAACAGTACTGTCTACCGCTTCCTGGTCGAATTCTTCTGCTACTTCTGTCAGTTTTGTATCCAGCATTTCTTCATTATAACTATAAACCAGTTCAATATCCACGCCATCCTTCAGCAGTGTAGAACCGACGTCGAAACGCTCTTCTTCTGTGCCTTCGCGGCCCGTCAGGTAGGCCTGCTTTACAGCACCCTCTACATCATAGCCTGCACCGATGTCCTCAAAGGGGATCTCCCATTTCTGTTCCTCTTCCCCTTCGCCATAATACAGTGTCAGGATCTGCCCAATGACCTCTGCTTTATATTTATCCTGCAGCTTTGCAATGGCTTCTTCTTCGCTCAGTCCCGCCACATCTTCTCCATTGATGGTAACGCCCTGATAGATGCCTTCCGCCGCCAGCAGATCGTTTACTTTACCCTTATGTACCTGGCTATAGCCAAAAACAGCTACGACTGCGATCAAAACTACAGCCACAGCAATGATCAAAGGCTTTTTATTTTTGCCGCCGTCATTCTTTTTCTGGTGCTGCTGATGATTCTGTCGCTGATTCTGATGATTTCTCTGCTGTCTCGGTCTATTCCTTTCCTGTTCCACTTTTCTCGCCCCCTTGCGCTCTTTTCTGCCCCTTCCAGAAGCAATTTTTCTGCAAATTCCGACCATTTCTGTCAAAAAACACAGTTTCATTTATCATAACGAAGTCTCTCGCAAAATACAAGTCTAATTCACCGAAAAATCCTTACATTTTTGTTACGATTTCAGGCTATAATTTCCAATATATGGAAACCCTTACCTATTTAAATGCGAAAATCAATAAATACCATAACTCAGAAAAGGGGCAATCAGGCTCAGCACCATTGCCGCCGCCAAAATAATGGCGATCGCCGCAGATATCCTCTTTTTCATTTTATATTTATCATTGGGTTTCATTTTTTCTTCCTTCTTTCCCATTTTATTTTTTTGAAAAAAATGCTTCAGCATCCAGCCCCATTTCCGCCAGAAAACGGGAAGGCTTCGTTTCTTTTTCATATCGATGCTTCATGGCGGAAAGGCAAAGCTTTTCACCCGCCCTTGTCATTGCCACATAAAACAAACGACGTTCCTCTTCGATCTCTTCCATTCCCTTCTCATGGGGCACCACGCCCTCTACCAGAGAAGGCAGGAACACTGATCGAAATTCCAGCCCCTTTGCGCCATGCATGGTCATCAGGGCAACGCCATTTCGCTTCTGCCCCTTCTTATGCGTCTGCTCCTTCATCTGACGGCTCATCTCCTCCAGCCGTTCCCGAAACATCTTCACATCGGCGCAGTCCTTTGCCGTTTCCATGATCTCATCGGCAATCTCACACAAAACCTGGGCGCTGGTTCTTCTATATGTCGCAAATTCCTCCAGATATTCAT
Source organism: Anaerotignum sp. (assembly GCF_017483025.1). Taxonomy (GTDB): domain Bacteria; phylum Bacillota; class Clostridia; order Lachnospirales; family Anaerotignaceae; genus Anaerotignum_A. The sequence goes on from NZ_JAFUMA010000061.1 coordinate 8,182, forward strand.
CATAGCCAATGACTTTCCGCACATATTTCAGCCCCTCATAAGGAGATCTCTTCCTCACATGGCTCAGGTCGATCCGCAAATTATCCAGATGCTCTTCCTGCCACTTTTTCAGGGAAGGGCAAACGAAAAAACTCCGCATCAGGTTATAGGGCATGGTCTCCGCTTCCGCCAGCAGGTCTTTGCCTATGTATCGCTTCGGTTTATTTAAAATACGCCGCAAGGCGCTATCTGATTCCTCATTCTCCGCCAGAAGCAGATAAGCCAGCAGATCCTTTGCCACCCAGTGCTCATATACATTGCCATTACTGTCCCGCAGGTCATAAGGGATGCCTCGTTTATATAATTCCCTCGCAAAAGTACCGCCCTGCAGGTTCGTCCGATAAATTACGGCAATCTCCGTCAGGGGCATGCCCTCATCCAGCAATTTGCCGATCTTCTCACCGATACATTCCGCTTCCTTTGCTGTATCCTCTGCCAGAAAGAATGTCACTTTCTCCCCTTCCTCGCCGGTGCCCTTCATATTTTTCACAAATCGGGTATCATTGTTTCCAATGACCCGTTCCGCCAGGGAAATGACCCGCTCCGTAGAGCGATAATTGGTATTCAGGGTCACTTTTTTTGCAGCCGGATAAAGTGTCGGGAAATGCAGCAGAAAATCAGGTCTGGCCCCGCGAAAGGCATAAATACTCTGGTCGTCATCCCCAACCACGAAAAGATTCTGGTGTTTTTCCGCCAGAATACGCAGACATTCAAACTGGGCTTTATTCACATCCTGAAACTCATCCACCAGAATGAATTTATATTTTCTCTGCCAGTATGTCCGCACCTCTTCATCTTCGCTCAAAAGCTGATAACACAGGGTCAGCATATCATCGAAATCCATTTTTTCATGACGTTCTTTGTATCGTTCATATGTATGAAACAGCTTACGAAATTCTACCGGCGGCATCCCCGTTGGTTCAAAAACATTCACACTTTCCAGTTCACTATTCATCAGAGAAAGCTGACTAAAAAATACGGAAACATATTCCTCAATATCCGGCACATCCCATTTCGCCTCTTCTACAATATTTCTGAGGATATTCCGTCTTTCCTCTTCCTGAAAAACTCTTTCCACACCCCAGCCATATCTGCTCCGCAAGATACGGAAAAACATACTATGGAAAGTGCCAAAGGAAACGCCGTCAGGGCCATTGGCTTTTCCAAATCGCTCTTTCATTTCATCCGCCGCCGCTTTGGAGAAGGTCAGCGCCAGGATCTCTCCGGGTCTTGCCAGTTTCCTTTCCAGCAAACGCAAAATGCGGCACAGCAAAACCGTCGTCTTTCCGCTGCCAGGCCCCGCCAGCACCAGCATCGGCCCTGTTTCATGGCAAACCGCTTCTTTCTGGGCTGTATTCAGTTTCTTCTCCATGGCATCTTCTCCTTTCTCCTATGCTCTAATAAATAAGTATAACACAATTTATAGACAGAAAGCAAAAAAGTCGCATTTCGTCTTTTCTTAAGAAAATCTTACCAAAATCCTAACAGGTTCTTTGTTGTAATATCACCCAAATCATATTAAAATATAGTTTGGGTATACATAATCCAAACTCAAAATCTATCCTAATGGAAGGCGCTCCCATCGATTTTGGAGCAGCCACAGGAGGTTCCTTATGAATATTGGTATCTTTTCCGACACTTATTTCCCACAGCTGAACGGCGTGGCAACATCGATCCGAACCCTCACCCATGCTTTGCGTGAAAGAGGCCATAACGTATATGTCTTCACCCCTTCTGATCCCCGCTGTGAAGGGCAGCCTGAGGAAGAAGGTATTTTCCGCCTGCCCAGCGTCCCTGTTTATTTCGTAAGAGATTATCGCGCAGGCTACATTTTTCCGCCCCATATCCTGAAAAACATCTCTAATTTGAATCTGGATATCATCCATACCCAGACAGAGTTTCCTCTGGGCTTCCTGGGCAAGCTGGTTTCCACTACCCAAGGCATCCCCATGGTGCATACATATCATACGATGTATGAAGATTACGTTCATTATATTGGCGGCGGTCATATCATCTCCAAGGAAATGGCAAGGGATTTCAGCAGCAGTTTCTGCAATGCAGCCATGGGCGTCATCGCTCCCACCCGCAAAACAGAGCAGCTTCTCAGCAGCTACGGTGTAACAAAGCCCATTTCCATCATCCCTACAGGCATCGATACCTCTCATTTCCGCAAAGAAAACTTTGACCCTGCGGAAATTTTAGAACTGCGTAAATCTCTGGGACTGGAAGCAGATACGCCTGTCATTATTTCCATTGGTCGTATTGCCAAGGAAAAGAGCATCGATGTCGTTATTTCCGCCCTGCCCAAACTCATCGAAAAACTGCCCGCTGTGAAAATGGTTATCGTCGGCGAAGGCAACGAGATCGAAAACCTGGGTAAATTCGCTGAATCTATCGGCGTTGGCGACCATGTCATGTTCACCGGCGGCAAGCCCTGGGATGAAATCGGCAAGTATTATCAGTTGGGGAATGTGTTCTGCAGCGCTTCTGTTTCTGAGACTCAGGGGCTCACTTTTGCAGAAGCCATGGCCGGCGGCATCCCTGTCGTAGCAAAAAAAGATGAATGTATCGAAAACATTATCACCAATAACGAAACCGGCATGCTCTTTGAATCCAATGAAGATCTGCCCGAACTCCTCTATCGCGTTCTGACAGATGAAGCGCTTTCTTCCCGTCTTTCTGCAGCTTCCATGCAGGCCATGGATCGCCTTTCCGTAGAAGCCTTTGCAGACAGCGTGGAACAGCTTTATCAACGCATACTGGAAAGCGGCGAACGCCCTGTGCGTATCGCAGCTCCTGCCATTCCTCTGGTCATCGGCGCAAAGGCTGCCAAAGGCATCACAAAGATCCCTCTGAAACTGGTGCGCACTTCCCGCAGGAAAGCAGCTGCACTCCTTTCCACAACAAAAGATAAATAAGGATCCGGCGAAGCTGAGCTACGGCTTCGCCATTTTTTAAATCTTTTCAAAAAAGTGCTTGACAAAATAACGTCGATGATGTATGATAGTTCCTGTGCCAAATGAATATGTGAGTGTAGCTCAGCTGGATAGAGCGTCTGACTACGGATCAGAAGGCCGCGTGTTCGAATCATGTCACTCACAGACGAAAGCGTATATCTGAAGATATGCGCTTTTCTTTTTTTCATCAAACCATGAAAAAAGCCGCAGATATCGATATCTGCGGCTTTTCCATTATACTTTTCCATTATAAAAAATTAAGGGCGGCATAAATGCCGCCCTTTTTATCGTGGGTAAAATTGAACGAATCTCTTCGAGATGAATTATTTGTCCAGCTGAGGAGCAACGTCGTCCATCCATTTCATCAGACCGCCCATTTCTGCGTCTTTGTCCCAAACATATTTCTTTGTTTCGGAAGCAACTACGCCGGACAGACCCAGCAGAGCAACCAGGTTAGGGATGATCATACATGCGTTCAGCATATCGGCTACGTTCCATACTACTTCCAGAGCAGCTACGCAACCAACGAATACTACCAGTGTCCAAGCCAGACGGTA
>NZ_JAFUMA010000062.1 GCF_017483025.1 Anaerotignum sp.
GGTGTAATCGCCAGCTGCAGACCGCCCAATTCATTGACCGCTGTTTCCGTTGCCAGTTTGATTTTCTCTGCGTACAATTCGCCGAATTCTGCCAGTTCCGTATCGGACATCTGAGTCATGGCATGGATCTCTGCCGCTGCCTGAGGTCCCTGTTCGCGAAGCTCTTCCAGCATAGAGTCTGCAATGCCTCTTTCCAGCAGTTCGTTCATGTCTTTTTGCCACTGTTCCAGCAACTCAACCTGTCCAGCAAGGTTATCGATCAGTGTATCGCCATCAACTTTCGTTTGTTCTCCCACAGAATCAAACAAGCCTGCAAAGCCTGCAATGGCTTCTGCTCTGGATTTCACAGATGCTTCATATTCCTCCATGGCCCGTTTTTCTTCTTCCAAGATAGACTGTTTCGCCGTATAGATTTTCTTATCGATTTCAAGCAGTTCATCCGCTGCCAGATTCTGATTTTTTACGATATTGCTCCAATAAGCAATTTCTTCCTGGGCTGTGACTTCTCCGAAAAACTTTTTGTTATCCAGATAGGATGTAGCCGCATCCATAATCGCTTTGGAATATTCCTTTGCTTTCTGTACCGCTTCGCTCGTCTGTGGATCAATTTTCGCTAAGCCTTTGTCTACGTTCTCCATAACCTCTTCCGCCCATTTGGAAGGAGAATGGGTATCAAAGCCTTTCTTGCCAGTAAACACATTCTTGATGGAATCTACGAAACCAGTCATTTTACTGATAAGCCAGTTTTTCATATTCGTGACGCCTTCCCAGAGACCACGCACGACGTTTTCGCCGATATTGATAAATTCCCCGACCTTCGCAGAAACAGCCGCCACAACCGCCGAAACGGTCTCCCTGACTGAGTTAAAAGCCCCATTGACTTTGTTTCTGAATTCCTCAGAGGTGTTATACGCATCGATAAATTTCAAAAGCAATGCAGAAATAATGGCAATGACAATTGTGACAGGACCGCCAATAGCAGAAATTGCCGTTTTTACCAGCCCCAAACCCGATACCAGCTTCGGGGCAAAGGTAATCAGCGTTCCAAAATGCGTAATGATTGAACCCAAAAGAACAATGACAGGGCCGATAGCTGCTGCAATGCCCGCGATAATCAGGACGAAGTTCTGCATTGCAGGCGAAAGGCTATTGAATTTCTCCAACAATTTTGCGGCAAACTCTACGATCTTCGCTACGATAGGATCCAGCAGTTCACCGATTTTCGCCAGTTCTTCCTGCAAATGATACTGAGCCTCTGCCGCTTCCACCAAATCGGGGTTCCCTTCTCTGTAGGCAGCATAAAAATCTGCAAGCCCGGTATTCGCCAATGTCTGCAAAATAAAGTTTTCCTGCTCGCCACTAGCAATAGCCGCTGTCAGCCCTGCATTAAAATCATCCAAAACAATACCGGAGCGTTCCAGCAATTCTGCAAAGGGGCCAACTGCTGCACCCGTAGCCAGTGTTTCCTGCAGGCCGTCCGCGATACCTTCAAACTTCAGCGTATCAGAGAACTTGATGGCAGCGCCGGACAGTGCATCCATTACTTCTGCAAAGCCTTTATCGCTGATGCCTGTTGCCAGAAGGTTGGACAACCCTTCTACAGAGCTATCAACTTCGCCTGTTACGCCCACGATCTGTGTCATGTAACCACTCATATCATCCAGGCTTCTGCCTGTTTGTTCTGCATTGACTTCCAGGCGGGCAAGGTCACTGCGGAGTTCTCTTGTTCCCTCCGTCACTGCCGCTACGCCTGCAGCCACAGGAGCCGTTACCACAGCACTCATTTTTCCGCCTACGTCGGTCATCTTTTTGCCAAGGCCTTCAATATCTTTCCCAACCTTTGCCACCTGCTGAGCGCCGACGCTGCCAAATTCCTTCATACTCTGGGTCAATCCATCCAGTTTGTTTTCCGTGGATGCAATTTCACGTACCAGTTTGCGGTATTCATCCTGGTTAACTTGCGTGCCGGATGCCATATCCTTATCAGCCTGTTCCTTTGCCTTTTTCAGCGCATTCAACTTCGTTTCTGTCTCGCTGATACTCTTTGTCAGCAATTCTTCCTTCTGGCGGAGCAGGTCCACATTGGAAGGGTCCATCTTCAGCAGCGTTTCAACACCCTTCAATTCTTTTTGCATCCCATTGATCGTTTTATTGGTACTTTTTATAGCTTTCTCCAGCGGGCTAAGGTCACCGCCAATCTCTACGGTAATACCCCTGATTTTACTTTCTGCCACTTTCTCACCTCCTTCAATGCAATAAAAAATCACATCCAGACATAAGTTAAAATAACCCTGTCCGATGTGCTTAGTTTTTCGTGTTAAAATGCATCAATGTCTGCCTGCGTTGCCGCTCTCTGGGGATGTTTCGCATCATATTCCGCATTCTGACAAGTCACCAGGTAGTCAATGATCATCCCTAGTTCCATCTGCTCAAAGTCTTCCAATTTCAGTCCTCTAGCGATAGCAACACGTATGATATCTTCTGTTGTTACTTCCCCACCTGAGGAAGCAGCTACTTTTTTTTAGCTTTCACATTTGTTTTTGCCATGGAAAACAGCAGATCAGATACCTGCGGGAATACATCCGCAACGAATTCCAGTGCCGGCACATCGAAAGTGTCCAGCCATTCTTCGAGAGGAGGGATAGTTTTGTCTGCGGATTTTGCAAAGGTCCAGATGAAACGGTACAGCGTATCCATTTCGAAACTGCTGTCCGCAAAAGCAATCATCATTTCATGCTTTCTTTCTTCTTCCGTTTCAGTATCATTTTCATCCACAGGAGTGATTTTCTTTTTACCCAGACCTTTCACCAGTGCCAGCAAGTCTTTCATGCCATCCCTGCCGAAGTTTCTGCGGTAGGACAACAGAGTTGCCGCACTGCTTCTGACAGGAAATTCATATTCTTCTACTCTTACGATCTTTTCCATTTATCATGCACCTGCTTCCTGTTTCAGATAAACAGCATCGTACCAACCATCAAAGGCCGCATTGGCGTCTACGCCGCCGACTACGGATGCTTTTACATCGCCTGTATCCGTCGCAGGACTTGCAGTCAGAGGAATTGCATATTCTGTCGCTTCAGGGCTCTCTTCTTTTGTGTTGCCTGCAAAATCGGGTCTGCCAGCTGTACAGTTATACAGTACAAAGCGTTTTTTCAGTGCTGTTTCACTGGAGAATTCACCCAGCAGTGCAAATGCAGATTTTGCATCATCAGCGTTTTCGATCATTGCGCCATTCGCATCTTTTGTCATACCCAGAATTTCCACCATGAAATCCTCGGGAATACCCAGAACAGTCACATCACCGTCATAGCCCTGATTGGATGTGATATTTACATAGTTAATATCATCGGCATACACAGGCACATCTTCGCCCACAGGGGACAGGGAAATCGCTCTGGCGCCGGGCATCATTTTGGGTGTGCCATATGTAATTTTGCCATCCTCACCTGTAGTGATTTTAGAATAGGCCAGTTTTTTCAATCCATAAGTGATTTTTGTATCGCTCATTCTGTCATTACCTCCATTTCATACATAATTTCAAACATATCTTCGCTGTCAATATAGACTTCTGTCTTTGTCCAGACCATATCGGCCAGCTCTGTTTCCACCTTTCTTTCCAGTTCCAGATCCTTCTTCTCTGTGTATAATTCCACACGAACAAGAACTTTTGGCTGATAGATACAGTCATCTGCAACGATGTTCCTGTTCTCCGGCAGAAGATAGACCAAGAAAGGCGGGTCTGTCTGTTCTTTGAAATGATCATAGGCCACAGGCAAGCCCGTAGCCATTAACATTTCTTTAATCTCTTTAATTTCCACTTTCTATCTTCTCCTTTATGCGTTTTGACAGATTTTCTTCGACATATTCATCCCCGTACTTGATGTGGGGATATGCCTGCACCCTGCCCTTTCCGCCACGCTTTACATGACCATTTTCCAGCAAATGCGTCAACCTGGCCTGTTTGCCTTTGGCATACCAGACTTTCTTTTTTGATCTCCTTGTTTCAAGGGTTGTTTTAATTGCAAGCGCTTTTCTATATTCTCCTGTCGGCTCTTTGAACGTGATATGCCTATCGATTTCTGTCTTTGACTCTTTTGCCACTTCATCAACGGCCTCTTTCATTTTTTCAGAGGCTTCATCGGAGAATTCCTCCAACTGTGCCATAACTGCAGCCGCTAAATCCTGAACCTTAGCAGTCCTGCTGTAAATGCGTTTTCTCCCCATCAGATCA
>NZ_JAFUMA010000063.1 GCF_017483025.1 Anaerotignum sp.
ATGATAGATTTGCCATCGTTCAATGGCTGTCATCATTATAAAGGAGGGGGCATAGTTAACTATAGTTTATCGAAGTCCGTTCGCCCCGCAACGCGTCCGTTTTGCTTCGCAAAACTGTCTGTTGGAGTCCGCAGAATGCAAATTATATGTATTACCATAGAAACAAAAAAATTAATTCTAAATTTTATTGTAAATTTATCATCTCGTATTTTTATTAATTCAGAGCAATAATTGAACTATAGTCAAGAAAAAGGACACGGTTTTTAATGATTTTTTACTGGAACCAGAAAATATCAGGCCTGATTCCAGTAAAGATCTTCCATCTCATTTGGAGTTAAATATCCCAGTGAACCATGTGGACGCCTGGTGTTATAGAAACCCTCGATGTACTCGAAGACAGATTGATGGAGTTCAGTATAGGTTCTGAAGTTGTGACGGTTGGTTTCTTCTTTTTTCAGATATTTGAAGAAGGACTCGCATACAGCATTGTCAAAAGGATAGCCTTTCTTAGAAAACGATTGCACAACATTAAGAGAATCTAATAACCTTCTGAATGCAAAGGCGGTATATTGAGATCCTCTGTCTGAATGGAACATAAGGCCATATGGAGCTTTTCTTGCGGAATAAGCTTTTTTGAAAGTAGTGATCACTAAATCGACATCTGGCTTGTTTGAAATATGCCAGGAAATTACCTTTCTGGAGAATAAATCTATAATTACGCAAAGATAATACCACTTATCACCGGCTTTGATATAAGTGAAGTCACTGACCCAGACAAGATTCGGAGCATTCTGAATGAATTCCTGATTTAAGTGGTTTGGACAAGCGCCGTTTTCATTTGAAGTGTTGTGTCGTTGTCTGGGTTTGTCTGTTGACATTGAGGGAAGCTGCATATTTTTCATCAGTCGGTACACTCGTCCGACACTGATGTGAATGCCATAATCACGTCTGAGGATATATGTAATCTTATAGGCGCCGAAACGTTTGTTATAATCAGCATAAATGTGCAGAATCATAGACTTGATGTATTGATTTTCGCTGGTGCGGGGAGCTGGCTCTGAATGGTAGTGTTTGTAGTAAGTGCTTCTATTTACACCAAGGATTCTGCAGAGAGTCTTGATATTATGTTGAAATCTAAGTTGATGAACGGCTTTTAGTCTTTCTGAGAGTGTGGCGTGAAGATGGCAATCGCTTTTTTTAGGATCAGATTTTCTTCTTCTAGCTGTGCATTGCGGCGCTGAAGTTCTTTGATCTGTTTGGCGGTAAGAATTTCGCCGTCTTCTGTTTCAACAGTTGAATACTGCTTAATCCAACGGGTAAGAGCAGTTTGAGAAATACCGTATTCTTTGACAATAGAAGACTGGGTTTTGCCATTTTGATAAAGTGAAACGAGGGATTTTTTGAAATCTTCATCGTATCGATTTCTGTGTTGATTGGACATATGGATACCTCCTTTTTGTGTATGATTTATTGTAACAACTATTTATAAAATGTGTCCACTTTTTTAATATAGATCCAGGTTATGACGACTGGGCGGCAGAGGCGATTTATGCCGCCGTGGATGAATATGATTGTGATATCATCAATATGAGTTTTGGCGAGGGGATACCCTCTACAGTTTTTATGGAAGCAGTGGAGTATGCTTATGAAAAGGGTGTCATCATGGTGGCCGCTGTTGGGAATTATGGTTCCAAGACTGAACTCTTTCCTGCGGCCTTTGACGAAGTGATCGGCGTAGGGGCCGTTGGAGCAGAGAAAGAATGGTGTGATTTTTCCCAGTATAATGAATCTGTTTTTATTACTGCTCCCGGTGATTTGATGGTAACGGCTGAAAAAACAGCATCTGATGCATATGAAACAGACCGAGAAGGAACATCATTTTCTTCTCCCTGTGTTGCAGCGATTGCTGCGTTAGCCCTTCAGGTGGATAATACATTGACACCAACCGAGTTCAGGGATCTGCTGAAGGAAACGGCAGAGGATCTAGGGGATGCAGGATATGATATTTATTATGGCCATGGTTTGGCGGATATAGAGGCTCTGCTGAAGGCTTTGGAGGTGTCTTTGGGATCCTGTTACAGCCAAAGAGAAGGCCTCTGAGACGGATGTATCCGGCTTCATAGAAGGGTTTCAGCCTATGGAAGGAAAAAGATTGATCATCGCAGGATATCAGACGGATGGGAGAATGCTTGCAGTAGCGATTCCTGAAATTTATCAGGCAGATAAAATCGGGGTTCTGGACATCAGAGAAACTCTGGAAGAAGATTTCAGCGCTTTTTCCGAAGTCAGATTGTTTTGGCTGACGCTGGCCGCAGATTTCCCTGTGCCGGAGAAACTTTTTGAAGAAATTATTATGGAACAGTAAATAAATTCTTTGAGTGAAAGTAAGAGGTTAACAACAGAATGCCTTGAAATATGAAAGGAGAATGGCGTATCATGCCATTCTCCTTTTTTACTTACTTCATTCAACAGGTGGTTATGATTTATGGTTCTATTATGTTAAATGCGGAAAAACTTCCTGTGGACAATTCTGTCAGATTGGAAACAAACAGGTTTAATTTTTCTGCGTCACCCTTAATTTGAGCAGATTTCTGGAATGCTGCCATGTTTCCCTGCATGAAATAAAGCAGCGCATTCTTTTTCGTAGTGATTTCGATATCAGCATCATGGATAGATGTGTTTTCATATACCAGAACAACGCCATTTTTGATTTGTAACAAATATTGTTCTTTTGTATCTACAAGATTAAAACCAATCGTAAAATTCTGATCAGCCATGTTCTGTTTGTTCAATATAATACTGATATAATCGAAGAGCATGGAAGCAGTCATTTCTTTCTGTACATCTCCGTTGGAAACAGCCTGTACAGCGAGTGCTGCAGAATTTCCGTTTCTCAATTCCAAAGCTGCAGTCAGGTAAGCATTACGCCAAGGCCCGGATTCAGACTGGTAACCAAGCTGTTCCAATGCATCAGCACACAAAAGGCGTGCAGCTTTATTTTCCGGATCAGCAAAAATAATCGTATTGGTAATTTCTGCTACCCATTGGTAATTACCGGCATCATAATCGGCTTTTGCCATACGCAGTACTGCATCAGTATCTCCTAAATATTCTACCCATTTTTGTGCACTTTCGGAAGGGGTCAGTGGATTCAGATTTACAGGGTTGGCATCATACCATCCCATATACTTCTGGTAAACTGCCTTGGAATTGTGGGCGACGGTACCATAATACTGTCGAGTATACCAGGTTTTAGCCAATTCCTTTGGAAGTTCGATCATGTTGGAAATTTCGTCAGATGTATAACCTTGATTGATATAAGTAAGGGTCTGATCGTTGATAAATTTATACACAGCCGCAGTGTTGACCAGATACTCATTTACCACAGCATTTCCCCAATGAGGCCAGTTGTGTGACTGGAAAGCAATCTCAGCCTGTTTACCATAGCGAGAAATGGTTTCTGTAATGTATTTCGCCCAAGCAGCGCCATCACGAACCTGTGCGCCGCGTAAGGTATAAAGGTTATGCAGGGTTCCGGTACAGTTTTCAGCCATCCAAAGAGCTTTGAACTGAGGGAACCAGGTATTCATTTCTGCAGGAGCCTCTGTTCCCGGAGTTAGTTGAAATTCCATTTCAATACCATCGATCACAAAGGTTTGTCCAGTCTGAGAAATCTCATAAGTTGGTGCAATGAAAGAAATAGTACCTGTAGATTGACCCATACCGATACCCATAGCAACTTTCCCGTTCAATCCGGGTTCCAACAAAACGCCGTATTGGTAATTTGCACGACGGCTCATAGCTTTTCCGGCATAAACATTTTCAGAAACAGCGTGTTCCATAAATCCTTCCGGTACGATGACAGGAACTTTTCCGCTTGCAAGCTGCTGTTCAATAGACAGTTTTTCGTCAGCAACATTTTCTTCAGATAAAATACCTTTGATACCACCATAGTGGTCTACATGGGTATGAGAAATAATAACAGCTTTTACAGGACGCTGTCCCAGATTTTTTTCTACCAACTGCATGGCCGCTTGGGTACATTCTACGCTCATCAGCGGATCAAATACGATCCAGCCTGTTTCACCTTCGATCAGTGTCAGGTTCGCCATATCGTAACCACGTACCTGATAGATCTTATCTGTTACCTTAAATAAACCATAGGCATGATTATTACGGGTGTTTTCCCATAAGCTTGGGTTCACAGTATCAGGAGCGGATTTATAGTCTTCCAGAAAAGCATACGCTTTCTGGCTCCAGATAACATCTCCATTGGCATTTTTTAATTCTAATTCTTTGGGTGCATCGATCAGCCCGCGAGTAGCATTTTTATATTCACTGGTATCTTTAAAGTCCAAAATAGAATATAATGCGGAATTAGCTTCGATGGTATAACTGGACGCCGGTTTGCTTTCAGAGGTCAATTCTAGCTCATCAATCAGGTTTGATCCAGTTTCACCTCTGACTACTTGACCGTGTCCCATAACAGGTAATATTAAGCCTGTAATAAGAAGGGGTGCTATTATTTTACGAACAGCTTTTTTCATGTTATTCCTCCTTGCAGAGTATCTTAAGATATCACTTGATTTGATAATGGATTATCCTGTTATCATATTATCATAAGAAAAAATAGCATTCAAGGAAATGACCGCGATAATGATCTGGATGGCTAAGTGAGAGTGGCTGATTTGGCAAATTCGTTCGGTTGCGTCTATAGAGGAAGAGAGATATAATATAGTTGTATGCAAAACCAGATCTCCAAAGGAGGTCTAGGAAATGGATATTTTTAAAGTAAGAGAAGAAATGAGATATCGGTCGATTCGTGATATTCCTCTGAGGGTGACTTATTATGCCCGTGTCAGCAGTGAAAGAGATGAACAGTTGAATTCCCTGAACAACCAGCAGTTGTACTATGAGGAATATATCAAATCCAATCCACGCTGGGAATTTGTTGCCGGATATGTGGACGAAGGGATTACAGGTATCACAACAAAGAAAAGAGAAAATTTCCACCGAATGATTGAAGATGCCGTAGCAGGTAAATTCGATTATATCGTGACGAAGGAGATTTCTCGTTTTGCAAGAAATACATTGGATAGTATTGGTTATACCAGAAAGTTGCTTGCAAATGGCGTTGCAGTTTTCTTCCAGAATGACAACATCAATACCCTGGATGAAGACAGTGAGTTCCGATTGACCATCATGGCTGGTGTAGCCCAGGACGAAGTCAGAAAGCTATCCAGCCGTGTCAAGTTCGGGCATAAACAGGCAATCAAAAACGGTGTTGTGTTGGGAAATTCTCATTTTTATGGCTACGATAAAGAAAAAGGAAAATTGGTCATCAATGAAAACGAAGCTGAGATGATCCGCTATATTTTCGAAACCTATGCTACAGGGGATTCTTCTACAAACAGGATCGAAGAAGAGCTCTATAAGATGGGCTATCGCAGCTATAAAGGCGGTAAAATCAACAGCAATGTGATCAAAAACATTATCCGCAATCCGAAATATAAGGGATATTATTGCGGCAATAAAGTAAAAATCATCGATATGTTTACCAAAAAGCAGCACTTTTTACCGGAAGATGAGTGGGTCATGTATAAGGACGAGGAGGGCGAAGTTGTTCCTGCAATCGTAAGCGAAGAATTGTGGGAAGCAGCCAACAGAGTCTATCGTGTGCGGAGTGACATGGTCAAAGGCAGAAAAAGTTCCTGTAAGAAGGAAAAACTGTTTACAGGGAAAATTATCTGTGCAGAGCATGGGGTGCCTTACTGGCTGAAAGCAAAAACAGACCGTTCTGGCAATGCAAATGGTACATGGCTTTGCAGCCACAGGATCAAAAATGGCATGACATCCTGTGATTCGATCCCTTTGAAGGATAACGAATTGTCGGAGATTCTCTCGGATGTTCTGAAAGAGATCACAGATGATTTTGATATAGTGGCAGAACGATATATCCAGCTCTATGAAGATGCTGCAGAAGCGGCAGACCATAGTGAAGAGATTGAAAAGTTGGAACAGGAACTGGAACAGATCAATCGTAAGAAAGACAAGCTTCTGGAATATAGCCTGGCTGGTCAGATCAAAGACAGGGAATATCTTCGCCGAAATGCATTATTGAATGAAGATGCAGATAAGATTGAAGACAGGATCGCAGAATTGAAAAGTCAGCAGACAAATACAGGATTGCAGCTGGAAGAGGTTTACCGCTTAAAAAAAGAGTTGAAGAATTATGATTGCATTGCCCCGGAAGACTTTACACAGGGCATCATCAATCTTCTGATTGATAAGATTTATGTAGAACCCATCGGTTCTTCGGAAGATTGCAGAATGCGTCTGAAAATCGTGCTGAACACCGGTGAACTACGCAGAAAAGTGTATGAAAGGGAAAAAATGGCGGAAAATCAAGGTCTGCGTTCGGGCCAACTGTTTTTGAACAAATATGGGGAACGTATTACCACCCGTGGTATCTCTGGGCAGCTGAAAAAACTGGCGGTGAAGTACGGAATCAATCCTGCGGTCGTGTATCCGCACTCGTTCCGTCACAGGTTTGCTAAGAGCTTCCTTGATCGTTGTAATGATATAGCGTTCTTGGCTGATCTCATGGGGCATGAAAGCATCGAAACCACCCGTATTTACCTCAGAAAATCAGCCACCGAGCAACAAGAAATCGTTGATACAATCGTAGATTGGTAAAGAAAAGGCATACACTTCGGATTGTTGAAGTGTATGCCTTGTGCTTTATAAATTACTGTAAATAGCGAAAGCAGTCTTTAGTTTTTCGACAATACGAATTTGTTCTGCCAATGGAGGTATTGCAATCAGAGTGTTTGAAATGTCTCGCATTACCCAGTTTTTATTGCCTACACCACGGGTATTTTCTTCTGCCTGTCGTTGCACTAAAGGTGAATTTATCAGATGCATCAAATATTCATTGTACAGCAATTCTTGATTAAATTTCAGAAGCGCTACGCTTACAAACAAGCTATACTCATCCGTTGTAGTTTAACATCAGGGTTTTTAACATCAAATAATAAACCAATATTTTTCTATAACAGAATCAGAAAAACGTACACTGAGAGTGTGTTAAGCTTGGAAATCTCAGCTTTTGCGTCATCAAAATTAACATGTGTATAAGTGTTCAATGTTACGCCAATGTCAGAATGACCCATTAATGTTCTTTGCTGTACTCTGTTCTTTATTACAATATGCCGCGTGAATGTCGTTATAAAATAGTTCAACTCCGGTAAATACTTGATATTGAGATATGGCACCAATACCCGTATTGCTTGTAATGTGGAATATTTTACACGATGTTTCTGTATCGCGTTGATGAGCTACATTCCCATACAAATGGATTCCGCGAAAAGAAGATTTATCATCATCAAAACTGCGTTCGCTCAGAATTTGAGATAAAAGCGTAACTGCGTTTTTATCACTCATACAATCACCTCCTTAAGGTGGTTAGTCAAAGTTAACAGATATTACTATACCATTTTTATGCGTCTAAATCCAGAACATTTTGTTACTTTTCAAAAGAGAGAGTCGATAATCCTTGACTAATGGTAAGGAGAATGTAAATGCCATCATGGTAGATGGGTGATATTTTGTCTGTTAAACCTTTACCACCTTCGGTTAACCGCGGTGATATCTATTTTGCGGATTTATGCGATATTGAACCAACTGGCTTTGTGATTGAAAAGAGAATAACTGAATCCGATTTGCCGAGCACAACAGCTAGTATTCCTTTCTGAAATCGAACAGTACATAGTTTCACATTCTAAAACAAAAAATCCCACAGTCCACTCTCTGAAAAGAAGAGAGAAGACTGTGGGATTTTCAATGCCGCACGCATGGAATGATTTTGGTTAATCACAAAGGGAATTCTCAGCTCATATTAAATCGCAGCAGCCTGCTGAAGACGTTCATCGCCATAGCTGTTCAGCTCTTAGCATACAACCAGAACCTGTGATTTCAGTTTTTCCAGCTTAACTCAGCACTCCAGCATTTCCAGTGTACAGATCTTAGCGATGCTCTGACGAATGGCGGCACGAACAGGCAGAACAGCAGCGGGAGAAACGGACAGTTCATCGATGCCCATAGCCAGGAAGGTAGGCAGCATACTGATGTCTGCGCCTAGCTCGCCGCAGATACCGATCCAGATACCGGCCTTATGAGCTGCATCGGCAGCCATCTTGATGGCACGCAGCAGAGCGGGATGATGGGGATCGTAGAACTTGCCCAGATTATTTGCCTGACGGTCACAGGCCAGAGTGTACTGAGTTAGGTCGTTGGTTCCGATGGAGAAGAAATCCACCAATTTCGCCAGCTCTTCTGCAACAAAAATGGAAGCGGGAGTTTCAATCATGATACCCAGTTCGGTATCCTTATCATAGGGAATGCCCTCTGCCTCCAGCTCATTCATGACGCTCTGGCAGGCACGTTTGCATTCCTTGACCTCCCAAACAGAGGTAATCATGGGGAACATAATGGCAATCTTACCATATACGGATGCCCGGTACAGCGCCCGGAGCTGGGTACGGAATATTTCGGGGCGATTCAGACAGATACGGATCGCACGAACACCCAGCGCAGGATTTTCTTCCTTCTTCATATCGAAGTAGTCCACCTGCTTGTCAGCGCCGATGTCAAGTGTGCGGATAACCACCCGCTTGCCATTCATGGCGGAAGCAACGGAGCGGTAGGCTTCAAACTGTTCGTCTTCACTGGGATAATCGGAAGCGCTCAGATACAGGAATTCAGACCGGAACAGACCGATGCCCTGTCCATCATTGGCCTGGACAGCAGCAACATCCTCAGGAGAGCCAATGTTACAGTATAACAGCAGTTTCTTGCCGTCCAGAGTCACATCTTCCTTGCCTTTCATGGTTTCCAGAAGACGCTTGGTTTCCTGCTGCTTTTCGAACTTTTCTTTCAGAGCAGCCAGAGTCAATGCATCGGGATCGATGATCAGCTGACCAGTTTCGCCATCGATGTAACTGGCGCGGCCATGGTAGTTTTCTTGCAGAGCTTCCCCTGCACCGCAGATAGCGGGGATGCCCATAGTACGGGCCAGGATAGCGGTGTGGGAGTTGCCGGAACCGCCCTGTGTCACAAAGCCCAGAATCTTGGATTTGTCCAGCTGTAAGGTCTCGGAAGGAGCCAGATCGTCAGCAGCCAGAATGACAGGAACATCAGAGTTGATACCGCCGTCCACAACGCCCAGCAAGTTATTCAGGATGCGCTTGGTAACATCCTTGATGTCAGCAGCACGGGCCTGCATATAGGAATCGTCCATTGCTGCAAACATGGCGGAGAATTGTTCTCCGGCTTGTTCAACGGCATATTCTGCGTTGCAGGATTCTTCCTCGATGAGAGAGGTTATGTATTCGACAAAATCCTCATCCTCCACAAACATAGCGTGAGTCTCAAAGAGGGTCGCCATTTCCTCGCCGGCATCTTCCTGACACTTCTCTACCAGGATGTTCAGCTGTTCGATAGAAGCTGCCTGAGCAACAGCGAGGCGAACTTTTTCGGCTTCGATATCAGTAACAGTCTTCTGGGTAACCGTCGTATCAGGACGCTGGAAGAAATAGAGCGGGCCTTTTGCAATGCCCTTGGATACGCCTTTACCTTGAATTGTGATCATATTTCAGTGTCCTTTCTATATTGAAAGAGATGGGGAAGCGCCGAATGGTATGGTAGGAGGCCGGCGCTTCCCTGTAATCAGGAACAATCGATCTTACAGATTATTGTTTAAAAAATCGGAAATTGCCTTGATAGCAGCATCTTCGTTGGTACCTTCTGCGGCAACAGTGACAACGTCGCCTTGCTTGACGCCCAGGCTCATGAGTTTCATCAGCTGGGTAGCCTTAACGGTGGTACCACCCTTGGTAATGGTAACTACGGTGTCAGCAAAAGCCTTTGCTTCCTTAACCAGCATACCGGCGGGACGGGCATGAATGCCCAGAGGATCTCTTACGGTAAATTCAAACTGTTTCATAATGATTTCTCCTTTTTATTTATTCTTCTTTTTATTTAACATTTAACAGGTCGGTGCCGTTCTGGATGGTACCGGAAGTCAAAACACGAATGGATGCATAATCATCGGTATTGCAGATGATCATGGGAGTGGTCAGAGGGTATCCTTCAGCCTTGATGGATTCCATGTCGAAGGAAACCAACAGATCGCCTTTTTTGACCTTCTGTTCGGGAGCAACGTGAGCCTCAAAATACTTGCCGCCCAGTTTGACAGTATCGATGCCGATGTGCATCAGCAGTTCTACACCGTCGTCGGTGGTCATGCCCACAGCGTGTTTGGTATCGAAAACAGTCTCGATTACACCATCAGCAGGAGCATACAGTTTGCCTTCCTTGGGCTCGATGGCAACGCCGTCGCCCATCGCACCAGATGCAAATGCTTCGTCATCCACCTCACACAAAGCCAGAACAGTACCGTTCATGTGGGCAGCCAGGACAGCGGCCTTGGCTTCCTTGGCAGGTGCAGCAGGGGCTTCAACAACGGGAGCTGCAGCTGCAACTGCATCCATGTTATCGGACTCAGGGGACTCCATGAAGTCAACCAGATTGGATTTGATAACAGCGACCTGGGGGCCATAGATAACCTGAATACCGTTACCCTTATGAATAACACCGGATGCGCCGGATGCCTTCAGAGTCTTATCATCCACCTTACCCTCGTCCACAACAGTGATACGCAGGCGGGTAGCACAGCAGTCCACATCGGAGATGTTCTTCTTGCCGCCCAGACCTTGCAGGATCATAGGGGAAACAGGATCGGAAACGCCAGCGTTTGCACCATCGGGGCCGATACCAGTCTTAGCCTTGTAGTCGGAACGGGTGAACAGCTTGGGATCTACATCGTCGGATTCTCGGCCGGGAGTTGCCAGATCCATCTTTGTAATCATAATACGGAAGGTAAAATAATACAGGAAGAAGTAGACAACACCAACAATGACAACCCAGATCCAGTTTGTTCTGGCGTTACCCTGCAGGATACCGAACAGTGTCAGGTCGATCAGACCGCCGGAGAAGGTCATGCCGACACCGACATTGAAAATGTGCATCAGCATGTAGGAAAGACCAGCATAAACGCAGTGGACAACATACATCAGAGGTGCAACAAACAGGAAGGTGAATTCCAGAGGCTCAGTGATACCGGTGAGCATGGAAGTCAGAGCTGCAGACAGCAGCAGACCGCCCACAACCTTCTTCTTTTCGGGGCGAGCAGTGTGGTACATAGCCAGTGCAGCACCCACCAGACCGAAGATCATAAAGGGGAACTTACCGGACATGAAGCGGGTAGCAGAAACAGAGAAAACAGTAGTAGACTTAGAAGCCAGCTCTGCAAAGAAGATATTCTGTGCGCCCTGAACGACAACTTCATCGACGATAGCAGTGCCGCCCATAGCCGTCTGCCAGAAGGGCATGTAAAACACATGGTGCAGGCCGAAGGGAATCAGGGCACGTTCAGTGATGCCGTAGATCCAGGTGCCGATGTAACCGGAGTTAATTACCAGATTGCCCAGCATTGCGATGCCCTGCTGTACAATAGGCCATACGTAGAACATTGCGATACCAACCACCAGATAGACTGCCGTACAAACAATGGGAACGAAACGGGTACCGCCGAAGAAGCTCAGAACGGTGGGCAGTTCAATCTTATAAAATTTGTTATGCAGAGCAGCAACGCCCAGACCAACGATGATACCGCCGAACACACCCATCTGCAGGGTAGTGATGCCCAGCATAGAAGTAGTAGAGTTGGCAGCCATAGCTTCCACGCCGCCGTTGGCATTGATCATGGCACTGATAGCAGTGTTCATGACCAGATATGCGATGGCACCGGACAAAGCAGCGACTTCCTTTTCCTTCTTTGCCATGCCGATGGCAACGCCCATGGCAAACAGCAGAGCAAGGTTATTGAAAACTGCACTGCCGCACTGGTTCATGATGTCCAGAATGGTGTACAGAATACTGCCGGGGTAAATGATGGCGGTCAGCCCATAGGCCTCCAGCATGGTTGCGTTGGTGAAGGAGCTGCCAATACCCAGCAGCAAACCTGCTGCGGGCAGCAGTGCGATAGGCAGCATAAAGGAGCGGCCTACACGCTGCAAAATACCGAAAATCTTGTCTTTCATTGTAATCCTCCTGAGTTCATAATAGTATTTATTTGAAATATATATAAAAAAACCCATACCAAGGGCGTAATATGCATCTTACGTCCTTGGTATGGGTTTAGCTCACATCATTTTTGTGTGATAACTATCCCATCGCCCTGTACTTTACAGGGGAGGATATTTTATTGCTTAGACCCCAGATTGATCCGCTTTAAGTGGATCGTCAGATAGGTCAGTTCTTCATCAGAGAGATTCTTCTGATATGCATTCTTGATGTAGTCTGCAATGCACTGGGCACATTTATAGTGTTCCTTACAGTTCTTCATGATCAATTGATGGAACAACTCATCCTGCTCTTCCTGGGCATCCTCCGTGATCTTGCCCTGGAACAGCCGCTGGGCAAAGTAACGCAGATGTACCACGAAACGGTTAAAGTCCAGCGATTCCCGGTCAAACTGCTTCTGGTAGAAGTATTCCACAACAGAGATCGTATCCTCAATGAGTTTGGTGATCTCATACATCTCGCTCATGTTGGTGTTCAGCTCTGCATTAACAATATGAAGTGCAATAAAGGCGGCTTCATCTTCATGGAGGGTAACATCCATCTGCTCACGAATGATCCTCAGGCAATACTGTCCCAGATGGTATTCTGTAGGATAGTAACACATAATGGAGCCCTTCAAGGGATTGCTGAACTCCACTCCCTGTGCCTTGCGCAGAATGGCAAAGCTGATGTGGTCAGCCAGGGTAATCAACAGGGATTCGTTCAGCTTCTGAGGAATCTGAGACGTTATATGCTCAATCAGGCTTTCCGTTAAGGTTAGGTGTTCGATTGGGATTTTCTCCACCAGCTCCTGCAGCTTCCGCTGGCCGGTCTTCTCCTCCATACGGTAGGTATGTTCTATTAGGGATGTGTCAATAATCTCGCCCCGATGACGCTGAAAACCGATGCCTCGTCCGGTGACGATCAGTTCATTTCCCTTTTCATCCACAGCGCAGAGAATGTTATTGTTGATGATTTTCTTGATTCGCATTTTCGCGCTCACCCCAATTTTGCGTAAAAAAAATAACCAGCTCCATCCAATACCCCAACCTTGAGATACTAAATAAAGTTGGTCAAGCCCGCACTACCGGTTACATTCCAACATTTTTCTGCAGAAATTGTAACATGGAATACTGTTCCTGTCAACTGGATAAAAATAGATTATGAACATTTTGTGACTTTGTATAATTTTGTAGATATTTTTTTAGCTATTTATCCTACCCACGGGATAATTCTATTGCGGAGCAGTGTTTCGCTAATATTTATAAGAAATGTATGAAAATCCCCAACTGCCGAAGCGGTTGGGGATTTCATGTCTTTCAAATGAATTGTTTTAATTTTGGTATTCCCTTTTATAAAATCGTTTTCCATTGACTGCGCTTAATTTTGCGATGATCTGTGACCAGAAATCAGCTTTGAAGAAGATCGTCAGCAGGAGAGACATGAGCAATACCTCTGCAACAGCGATATATTCATTCCGGCTCAGGATGCTGTAAAAGCCGCCGTAAATCAGGAAGTCTTTAAAAAGACGGTGGAACACATAAATTCCAAGAGTATTTTTCCCTGCTTTAGCGAGGAAGGTGCTCTTTTTTGGGCAAAGAGCAAAAAGACCAAACAGAATGAGCATGGTGACTGCCATCCAGAGAATGCAGGTCAAAGGTGCGATGCTGTAGTAAAAATCAGATAACTTGAGCAGCTTTTCATAGGGGGAGACCCCGTAGAAGAATACCCCCAGCCATTTCTGCACAGCACGCCCGTTGGGAATGATGAGGAGGGCGGAAAGGATAAACACAGCGGAAAGGATTTTCTTGCCGCTGGTATGATTCACGATTTGGTCAAATCGCTCTTTCGTCATGTAAAAGCCAAACAGGAAGAACGGCATGAAGTTGATCGTACGGGACAAACTTAAAAATTTGTCGACGTTTTCCTGATAACCTATCACAGCGGCAAAAATGATCGCTGTTGTTAAGACGTACTTTGGCTTCATATGCCTGGTCAGGTAAAGGACGATGTGCCACCATACAAGAGCAAGCAGATACCATGGCGCGGCGCCTACGGTAAAGACATTTACCTTTAGCAGAGAAATGCCGATAACGAGCAGGATAAATACGGGCTGAAACTTTGGAAAACGGCTGTATATCATAGATAAAAGCCAGATGCCGAAACAAATTAGCGCCACGATCAGAATCAGTTCCATGGTATGGCTGTTGCCTTCGAAATAGGGCCGTTTGAAAATAAAGTGCACCAGATCGATGGCATCTTTGAATAAAAGGTAAAGCCAGGCATAGGAGAGCAGTTTTTCGCCTTTGTATTGCTTTTTCGGAAATCCTTTCGCCAGATAGCCCGACATGAAAATGAAACCGGGCATATGGAAAAAGTAGATAAAGGCTCTCACGCCGATGGCGAGGGTGGAATTTGCTTCCTGCAGAGTGCTGATCAGATGACCGCAGACGACCAGAAAGATGAGCACGCCTTTGATGTTGTCAATATGATGATCTCTTGTATGGGAAACGACCGCAGTCGGTTTTTGTTCCATAGTGATTCTCCTATTTCAAAGATGCATCAGGACTGCATCAGTTTCAAAAAAACCTGCATGGAGGGTTCCAGCAGTGCATCGGGATATTCATAATGTTCTGTATGGAGGGGAGGGTGGGCTTCTCCTGCGCCGATGCCGAAAAAGGCACCCTTACAATGGTTCAGATAATGGCCAAAGTCTTCGCTCCAACGCATGGGAACGGAAAGCAGTTCGCCATTGCAAAGTTCCAAAACTTTTTCAGCACATGCGGGAGTGTTTTCAGTGGCGGGGAAAACGTCCTGTACTTCATGAGAGAAGGTAAGATGATATTCTTCCGCCAACTGTTCGGAAAGAGCCAGAATACTTTCATGCAGAGAGGCTAAATCACAGTCATGTTCCGCTCTTAATGTTAGCCACACTTCTGCATTTTCCGCAGATGCTCCGAAGGCTTTTTCGCCCATTTCCATGCCAATAACAGTGCAAAGCGTCATACCTGTATATTTTTCGGGCGCAGATAAAACGGGAATCTCGCAAAGCAATCGGCCAACAGCAGTAGCGGGGGAGATGCCATTTTCGGGATATGCCGCATGGGCGGGCTTTCCTTTCAAATGAAGTGTGACACCGCGGGACGCACAGGCGAAGGTATCGGGGCGTGTAGTCACCAGACCCAGAGGAACACCGGGCAGATTGTGCGCGCCGTAAATTTCGTCGATTGTTTCTTTCCGGAACAATTCACAGCAGGGCTCTGCGCCGGCTCCTGTTTCTTCTGCGGGCTGGAAGAGGAAAAAGATGTTTCTGTCAAATTTTTTCCCTTCTGCCATCAGTGCTGCGCCGCAAAGGGCGGCAGCATGACCATCGTGGCCGCAAAGATGGCTGGCAGAACCGTCAGGCATAGCCAGGGCGTCATAATCGGCACGAAGGGCGATAGTTGGCTTCGTTGCATTTTCTTCTCTGTGGGCGGCGTAGAAGCCATCACCGCAGGGGCAGAGTTCCAGCGTTGTATTCTTCTTCAGATAGTCCATCAGAAGGGCTTTCGTTTTTTCTTCCTTGCCGGAGATCTCCGCGCAGTTATGCAATTCTGTTCTGAGTTGCGTTATTTTTTCGAGTATCATAAAAACACCTTCTTATTCTGCATGGTGTTTTTTCCAAAGAGAGTGGTACAGTTCGGGTTTTCTGTCGGCCTTCAGAGGGAAGCTCTGACGGTATGCATCTACTTCACCGGGGTTGATGTCCACGATGGTCAGGCCGTTGCCGCCTTCCACGTGAGCCAGCACATCACCTGTGGGGGAGACTGCCATACTGTCGCCGATATAGGACAGGCCGCCGCCTTCGCCGCTGCGGTTCACGCCGATGATGAAGCATTGATTTTCGATGGCACGGGCTTTCAGCAGAGTCATCCAGTGTTCACGGCGAGGTGTGGGCCAGTTGGCGATGACTGTGATGATCTTGCTCTTTTCAGATGCTACCTGAAAGGGTTCGGGGAAGCGCAGGTCATAGCAGATAAAGGGAGAAAGAGGAACGCCCTTTACTTCGCAGAACTGCAGTTCACTGCAGCCAATGTAATGTTCGGATTCTGCACCGAAGGAGAAGGGGTGGATCTTGCCGTAATCCGCCAGCTGTTCGCCGTTTTCATCGAAAATAACGCAGTGATTTGTGGAAACACCGTCTTCATGGACGGGCAGACCAAAGCAAACTGCTACGCCGTTTTTCTTTGCTTCTTCTTTGAAAAATGCGATAGATTTGCTGTCTTTTCTGTTTTCTCCGTAAATTTCGGGCTGCATGGTAAAGCCTGTCAGTGTCATTTCGGGGAAGACCACCAAATCTACGCCTTTTTCTTTGGCTTCGGCCATCAGCTGACTGCACAGAGCCATTGTTTTTTCCTTTTCTTCAAAACCCATATCGATTTGTCCGAGTGCGATTCTCATAATTTTTCCTCCTGACTTTTCTTTTGTCTTATTCCCAGTTTTTCCAGATATCGGGGCAGTAGCCCAGTGTGAATTCCTTTCCGTTGCGTACGATGGGGGTAGCGAACAGTTCGGGGTTTTCAAAGAGGGTTGGCTCCCGTTTGGTTTCGTCGATATAATCCATGTACAGTTTGGTGTAAGCCTTGGCCTTGCGGTCGATCATATCCTCTACAGGGATGCACTTTTTCGCCGCTTCGAACACAGCCTTTGCCATGCCAAACTGATGCAGGTCGATATATTGATATTTTACTTTCCGTTCCTTGAAATAACGCTCCGCCTTTTTGGTGTCGAAGCATTTTTTGGAACCATAGATCTGGATATTCATAAACAAAACATCCTTTCTGTAGATTTCTTTTCTAATACTTCATTTTATAATATTTTCTGCTATGGGGCAAGACAAAGGCGACATGTTCTGTTATACTTATGTTACTTTCAACAAGAGGAGGTAATGAAAAATGAGAATGATTTCCTGGAATGTTAACGGTTTAAGAGCCGCTGTGGGCAAAGGCTTTCTGGATTACTTCAAAGAAGCCGATGCAGATATATTTTCTCTGCAGGAAACAAAACTGCAGGCAGGACAAATTGACTTGGAAACAGAAGGATACCACCAGTATTGGAACTATGCGGAAAAGAAAGGCTATTCCGGCGTGGCGGTGTTTACGAAGAAAGAACCTATTTCTGTGACATATGGCATCGGCGTGGAAGAACATGACCATGAAGGCCGTGTCATTACTTTGGAATTTGAAGATTTCTACCATGTGACCGTATATACACCTAATTCTCAGCAGGAAAATGCCCGTTTGGCGTACCGTATGGATTGGGAAGATGCATTCCGTGCATACGTAAAAGGATTGGATGAAAAGAAACCCGTCATCATCTGCGGCGACCTGAATGTTGCCCATAATGAAATCGATCTGAAAAATCCTAAAACAAACCGTAGAAGTGCTGGCTTTACAGATGAAGAACGCGGCAAATTCACGGAACTGCTGGAAGCGGGATTTGTGGATAGTTTCCGTCATTTTTATCCCGATGTGGAAGGTATTTACTCCTGGTGGAGTTACCGTTTCAAAGCAAGAGAAAAGAATGCCGGATGGAGAATCGACTATTATGTGACTTCCGAAAGCCTGCGGGAAAAACTGGTAGATGCAAAAATTCATACACAGGTGATGGGTTCTGACCATTGCCCTGTGGAACTGGAAATCGAACTGTAAGAAGGTGAACCTATGAAATTTAAAAATCCTTTGCTGGTCGTTTCTGATATGGAAAAATCCAAGAATTTTTATAAAGATGTCCTTGGTCTGCGTGTCATCTTGGATTTTGGTGCCAATGTGACGCTGACAGGCGGCCTTTGTCTGCAGACAAAGGAAACATGGATGCAGTTTATTGACGCAAAGGAAGACGAAATCTCTTTTGGTGGAAATAACGCTGAGATTTATTTTGAAGAGGATAACTTTGATGCTTTCGCAGATAAACTGAAAACGGTGGATGGTATTGCATACGTCCATCCTGTCATTGAGCACCGCTGGGGACAAAGGGTGGTTCGCTTTTATGACCCCGACAGACATATCATCGAAGTGGGCGAAAATATGAAAATCGTCTGCAAGCGTTTTCTTGACAGCGGTATGACCGATGAAGAAGTGGCAGAAAGAATGGACGTGCCTCTGAAATTTGTAAATGCCTGTAAGAAATAAAGGAATTAACTATGGAACAGTATTATTACAATACCCTGACAAAACCACAACAGAATAGTTATAATGCCATCAAGGCAGGGCTGCAGTCTTTGGCGCCGTCTTTTCCTGTTCCTTTGCTGGAAAACAGGGAACTTTCCGATGTGTTTATGAAGGTGCGTCTGGATCATCCCCAGCTGTTTTATGCAGGAACCTTCAAATATCGATATTATCCCGACAGCGGCAATGCGGAAATGGTTCCTGAGTATCTTTTCGAAAAGGGAAAGATCAAAGACCATCAGAAGGCGCTGCAGGCGAGGGTGGAAAAGCTGGCGCGACCCATGATGAAGGCAACGGATATGGAAAAACTTTTGTATATCCATGATTTCATCTGCCAGAATGTTCATTACGATAAGTTGAAAAAGCAGTATTCCCATGAGATCATCGGCCCTCTTGGGCATGGCGTGGGGGTCTGCGAGGGGATTGCGAAGTCCGTGAAGATTTTGTGTGATACGCTGAATATCTGGTGTGTCATCGCCCTTTCTGAAGCAAACCCTGAGAATGGCACGAAATACCGCCATGCATGGAATATTGTGAAGGTGGATAAAAAGTATTATCACATCGATTGTACCTTTGATAATTCCCTTGGCAATCCCGAAGAGATTCGCTACGATTATTTCCTCCTGCCTGATAAGCAGATTTTCCGCGATCACGAAAGACTGGTCTGGAAAATGCCTGTCTGCGAGGATGGGGACAGATTCTATTACAAGGAAAAGAAATTGTCTTTTACAAAGATGGAGGATGTGCGGAAACGATCTCAACAGGCGGTGAAAAAGGGGAAAACACTGCTGTTTCACTGGCGGGGCGGCTACATGACCAGAGAAATCGTGCAGGAATTTCTTCAAATCTTCAAAGAAGAAGCAGCGAAGAAGGACAAGCATGCAAAAGTATTCCTGAACTGGGCCCAGGCCGTAGTGAAGGTGCAGTTCATCGAACAGGTACCTGTGGAAGAACTGACCATGGAAGAAGCCAATGAAGGGGAAAAGGATTAAAAGATAAATTGGGATTTGCGGAGGTGCAAGATGAATGAAAAAATATGAATATGTAAATGTTAGCATCAACAAATTTATTGGTGCAAAATCAGAAGAACATCGACAGATTATTGATTAATATGCTGCAAAGGGATATCGATATGTTGGATTTGTACCTACGAACATCAGCGACTACGGAAAAATCAAAGAGATGGATTTGATTTTTGAAATCGACCAGTAAATTCCAATTTTTCATCGATTTTATAAAAATTCAGAGACAACAGAACGAAAATAAAAGACCGTAGATGGATTTTCCATCAACGGTCTTTTTCATATTAAGAAGAAGGATAGTTACCTTGCGGTATCAATTTTATGTTTATGCTTCCAGTTCAGCCAGTCTTTCCAGCAGCAGATTGCTTCTGTCGATGAAGGCTGTTATTTCATCGGAATTCAGGGGGCGATGGCTCATCAGTGCCAGGTCATAGAGCTGGTGGCACAGCAGAGAGGCATCCTCTTTCTTTTCTTCCTTGCCTGCCATGGAAAGCAGTGCTTTTACCAGCTTGTTGTTTTTATTCAGCACCAGAGTTTCGTCGGGCTTCATATTTGCAAACATTGCCTGGAATTCGGCGTTATTTGCGTATGCTTCCATCATTTCCATCATACGTCTGGATTCTTCGGAAAGGAGCATCATGGCGGAAACTTTTTCTGCTTTTAGTGCTTCCAGTTTTACGTTCAGTTTTTCGTTGGAAACAGCGGCGCGGAACATGTCCTGCATCTGGTTCTTTTCGAATTCTGCAGCCTGTTTCTTCGCTTCGGAAACTTCTTCGTCTTTCTTTTCCTGCAGGGATTCGATGTCTGCATCTACACGCTGTACCTTCAGCTTGATATCCTGATTTTTGTATTCCAGGAAGGAAACGAAGGGTTTATCCACAGGCGTATTCATGATGGCTGCTTCCAGACCCTGTTCCTTGAACAGACGGATATACTGTGCCTGCTGGTTTTCGTCTGTAGCAAAGTAGATCACATTTTCATGTTTTTCCTTGTTCTTTTCCAGATATTCAGGGATGGTTTCGTAAACACCGTCTGTTGTTTTCAGCAGCAGTGTGTCTTTTACTTTGTCGTACAGTTTTTCTTCACGCATACAGCCGTATTTGATGAAGATATTGATATCATCCCAGAAACCTTCGAAAGCAGGACGGTCGTTTTTGAACATCTGGTTCAGCTTGTCCGCTACTTTCTTTGTGATGTAGGCGTTCATTTTTTCCACGTAGCCGTCATTCTGCAGGGCACTTCTGGAAACGTTCAGGGGCATATCGGGGCAATCCAGTACACCTTTCAGCAGCAGCAGGAATTCAGGAACCACTTCTTTTACGTTGTCTGCAATATAAACCTGATTGCAGTACAGTTTCACTTCGCCATCCATCATATCCATCTGTTCCACCAGCTTGGGGAAGAAGAGGATACCTTTCAGACGGAAGGGGTAGTCCATGTTCAGATGAATCCAGAACAGGGGATCATTGATATCGCCAAATACTTTATGATAGAAGGCTTTGTAGTCTTCGTCTGTACATTCGCTGGGTTTTCTCTGCCACAGGGGATTTGTGTCGTTTAGGGGCTTTGGTTCTTCTGCTTCCGCCTCTTCTGCGGCTTCCTTCTGCTCCTGCAGCATATCCATAGCCGTTTCCTTTGTCAGGTTTGCAGCATCCTCGGGGGAAATATGCAGTGTGTTTTCTGCTTTTTTCGCAGCGGCTTTCTCTTCTTCTGTTTCTTCTTTTACAACATCTACATAGATGGGCACGGGCATGAAGGCACAGTATTTTGTCATAGCAGCGTAAAGGGGTGCTTCGTTCAGGAATTCTTCGCCGTCTGCGCCGATGAACAGTGTGATGGTCGTACCTCTTGTTTCTCTGGTGCCTGTTTCCATTTCGTAATCAATACCGCCTTCACAGCGCCATTTTGCGGCCTCTGCGCCTGCCTGATAGGAGAGGGAATCGATCTCTACGCTATCTGCGACCATGAAAGCAGAATAGAAGCCCAGACCGAAGTGGCCGATGATCTCATTTTCGCCTTCGCCTTTTTCCTGGAATTTGGACAGGAAATCTGTTGCGCCGGAGAATGCGATCTGGTTGATGTATTTTCTGATCTCATCTGCAGTCATACCAATACCGTTATCGATGATCTGCAGTGTTTTATTGTCCTGATCCAGAACAACGTGAATTTCAAATTTTTCATCTGTGGGGATGTCTGCTTCACCCATCATATTCAGCTTCTGCAGCTTTGTCACTGCATCGCAGGCGTTGGATACCAGTTCACGGATAAAGATATCCTTATCTGTATAGAGCCATTTCTTGATGATAGGCATAAAATTTTCACTATTGATGGAAAGATTGCCTTTTTCCTGCATATTGATTACCTCCTGAAAGATTTTTTTGTAAATGGAAAGCGGCGAAATCGCCGCTGAAATTGTCTCACATATAACATTGTATCACTCAAAAATGAAAAGTCAAGAAAAAATTAGCACTCATTCAGAATGAGTGCTAATAATGCATTTTATATCCAGTTTTTCTGCTTGAATAGAATTGTTTTTTCTTTTAAATTTACCTTTACAATTTTATATCCTGCCTCCATCCGGCTGTAGGCTTTCGTACTGCGGTGCAGTTTGCCCAGAATTCCCGATATTGATAGGCGGATGAATCAAGGGGAAAGCCTATAATATCCCGGATTTGGGAAAGGGTCAGGTTGATTTCTTTTTTTTCCTGTGCTTTTATATTTCCTTGTAAATATAAACCGGAATCGGCGGGTCACCGATACGGTTATGGAATGTATTGACAATGACCGTATATTTTCTGTTGTCGATTGTTGCAAGGTATTCCAGCAATGCATCTCTCTCTTCATAGCCGCTTTCGCCGCCGTAGTAAATGCATAAAGACATGATACCGCCCGGTTTTAAAAGCCGCAATCCAGCCTCTATGGCGGGAATACTGGTGTCGGGATGGGTGAAGATTTTGTGATTGCCGCCAGGCAGCCAGCCGAAATTAAACATAATACAATCAACGGTTTCAGGTGCGGCATATTGTTCCATGTTTGAATGGCTGTCAAGAATCACGGATGCAATCTGATGATATCCGTGCTCGGATATCAAAGCTTGCGTCTGTGCAATTGCTTCGGGCTGGATGTCGAAGGCAAGCACTTTGCCGTTTTCTTTCACAAGACTACATAGAAATACTGTGTCTCTGCCTTTGCCGGCGGTTGCGTCGATGCAAAGATCGCCCGGTTTCACGTGTTCAGAAACAAATTTATGTGCAAGAAAAAGAGTATTGAGTCCCATTCTGCGTTCCTCCTTATTGTTGTAGCACTATTATACGAAAATGGGAAAGCAGAATCAAGGAGGCAGAAGAAGCCGACAAAAGCCAACATTTTCATTGGCTGATGATTTTTGCGTACTTCTATGGTAAAATTGTGATATTCCGAGGGGAGGTATACCTATGAAGCTGATCGCACCTGATTATTATACGAAGTTTCAATGTATCGCTGGACAGTGCAGACACAACTGCTGCATCGGTTGGGAGATCGATGTCGACCCTGATACACTGGAATATTACCATAGTGTCACAGGACCACTGGCCGAACGTCTGCA
Source organism: Anaerotignum sp. (assembly GCF_017483025.1). Taxonomy (GTDB): domain Bacteria; phylum Bacillota; class Clostridia; order Lachnospirales; family Anaerotignaceae; genus Anaerotignum_A. The sequence goes on from NZ_JAFUMA010000063.1 coordinate 22,998, forward strand.
AAAAGGCATCGACGAAAGGGGGAAAACGCCCCATTTTATTCTGGGAGAACAGGAACGTTGTCCATTTTTGAACCAGAATAATTTGTGTGATCTGATCCTGGGATTGGGCGAAGGCAGCCTTTGTCAGATCTGCCGAGACCATCCCCGCTATCGCAACTTCTTTTCCGATCGTACTGAAATCGGCCTTGGCCTCTGTTGTGAAGCGGCAGGGCAGCTGATTTTGAAACGACAGGAAAAAACGACGCTGATTGTTCTGGAGGATGATGGAAAAGAGGAAGAATTGGACGTTCCTGATGAATCTCTGCTTGTTTGGCGAGAGAAGCTGATCGAACTTGCCCAAGACAGAAGCCGGACCATCGAAGCACGTGTCGCTGACATCTTGAAAGCGGCAGAAATGACGATTCCTGAGAGAACTTCATCTGAATGGGCTGACATTTATCTGGAACTGGAACGGCTTGAGGATAGCTGGACAGAACGCCTGCAGGAATTTAAGCATACAGACATTTCCCACACATTTCCGTTGGATACGCCTGAATGGGAGATGGCCTTCGAGCAGCTTTTGGTCTATTTCCTTTATCGTCAGCTGTCTTTTGCCCTGGATGATGGCGAATACGAGGGACGTGTCGCTTTTGCGGTGCTGAGTTATTTCATGATCAGAGACCTTTGCCGTACCCGCGCTGTCTTGCATGGCAGTGTCGATCTGGACGATCTGGTAGAGATCGCCCGTCAGTATTCGGCTGAGATCGAGTATTCCGATGAGAATGTAGAGGCTCTGCTGGATGCCCTGTTTGAAGAATAAAAGAATAGAAAAAGCCACCCAAAAGGTGGCTTTTACTATGATTTGATTATCCAAGGATGCCATCGAGGAATGCGACCATACCTGCAACCATTTCATCTTTCAGGTCGCTGTAGTTATGGATTTCATGGCGATAGCCTTCGTAAATTTTCGTTGTTACGGTATGGCCTGTTTCTTCCAGCCATTTGGAAACCAGCTCTACGCCTTCGCCGAAGGAACCGCAGGGGTCTTCCGCGCCGGCTACGTTATACAGCGGAATATTGGGAACCTGTTTTGCCCAATCCAGTGTGTTTACTTCCTTGATCATTTCTACGAACTGCAGCAATGCTTCGTTGGAAGTGGGTTTTGTGAACGCATCAAAGGGGTCATTTGCATGATCCAACTGTACATAAGGATCGTGGCAGATCCATTCGTTGCCGATTTTCACTTCTTCGATACGGGAAAACAGACCGCCCAGCAGACTGCCAAGCAGATCAGGGTCAGCTTCTGCGCCTTTGCCTGCATCAACCAGAGGCTTCAGCAGTTCAATACCTTTATCGCAGGGAACGGCATCAGGGCCGACGGTACCGCAGATGATAGCACCAGCCAGTTCACTGCCGTATTTTGCCAGGAACTGACGAGCGATGATGGAGCCCATGCTGTGACCGTACATGAAATAGGGCACATCGGGATATTTTTCCTGAACAAGCTGTTTTAACGTATGTTCATCTTCCATCATGGTCTGACAGCCTTTTGTGCCCCAGTCACCCCATGTGTTGTTCTCCAGTGCTGTTTTGCCATGGCCAACATGGTCATCCGCAGCCACCACATAGCCTGCTTCCATGAATTTAACGATCATGTGGAAATATCTTCTGGAATGTTCCCCGAAGCCGTGTACCAACTGTACAACGCCCTTTACCTTTGCGGCAGGCACATAAATCCAGCCATATACATCGTCGCGTTCATTGTAGGATAAAAATTTCACTTCATGTAACATACGTTTCCCTCCTGTTCTTTTTCTTCCTTGTTTATTGTATATTCCAATTTGTATTTACGAAAATAGTATCAATTTTCCTGCATCTGAATACCGATACCATTCTTTTTAAAAAATTTCAGCACATATTCTTCCCAGAGCTTTTCGGCACTTTTGTCCAGAGAAAAAGTTTCCTGGGAAATAGCTGTGGTACAGAGGATAGTATTCTCTTTGAAGAGGATATTCAGAAAGGCGGCTTTCGTATTAGGCAGGTTGGTGGTCTTCTCTTCGGAAAGGGAAAAGACTAGCTTAATGTGTTTTGGCAGTTTGCTGCCCTTGATAGCTTGGAAAACAAAGGGGCGCATCTCTTCCCAGCGGACATAGCGGGAAAGACCCTGTTCCACCTCTTCGGCGGTATAAAAATCCATATTGCGCTTGCCTTCGATGACAAAAGAGGCAAAAGTGGTCAATTCCCCCTGGCGAAAAAGGAAGGGATCGAAGGTATCGCCCTTCAAAAGAAGATTCATAAAAGATTTTGTGTCATTGACGGTGAAAGCAAGCATAAAAGAAATCCTCCTAAGATTGATAAAATTATTTTACAATCTTTCGGAGGATTTTTCAATTACTTCATTTATTTAAAGGAAATGATGAGCTTGCCGTCATCCCATTGGATGAATTTGGATTCATTCAAAACAGGCTTTGCGCTGTCCTGATAGACTTCCCCTGTGCGGAAGGTAGAAAGCAGGATGCCTGCCAGAGCCATATGAATGACCAGAGCCGTGCCGCCGTAGGAAAGGAAGGGTAGGGCAATGGGGGCGATCAGAGGATAGCCCAGATTTGCTGCGATATAAAGCAAAATTTCTGCTGCGAAAGTGCAGAGAATAGAAAGAGAAACCATCTGACCCAAAACACTTTTCTGTTTCAGGCATTTACGGAATCCGACCCCTAAAAATACTGCCAGCAATGCCACTAAAAAGATAGAAATAGCCCAGCCGTATGTATAGGTCAGATATGTCAGCAGAGAATCTGTGCGGAATCCGAAGTGGTCTAAATATTTTGTTATATCTCCGTCTAAAAAAGTATTTCCGTGTCCGAAAAATACAGAGTTTTCCAGCATACCGCGAAGGATAGATGGCTGATATCCAGAGCCTGCAGGGTCTGTTTCTGGATGCAGGATACCTCCAAGATGTGACAGGCGATAGCGGAATGGAATGGTAGTCAGCAAAATAGCGATACAAAGAATAGCTGCCAGAATAAAGAAAAGCAGAACAGGCTTTGTTTTTTCGCCAAACCAATTTTTCCATGCAGCAACTACCATCAAAATACCAGCGGCGCAGACGAAAACAACAAGACCACCTGCGCTATGGCAGGTCAGCAGCAGGCAGCAAAAAAGGGCTGCGATGACACCGCTGCGGAAGTATCCATTTTTCCCCTTTTCACGTAAACGATAGAACATCCCACAGAAAGCGAGGGGAAACAACAGAGATAGGGAGGCGGAGCTGACGCTGAATGGCCCAAGGATGAACCATCTTTGCCCATACACGCTTGTGCCGAAAATCTGCGTCCAAAAGTCCATGCCCAGAAGTAACACAAAAAGTAGATAAGGATGTTTTCTGATAAGGGAAAAGTCCAGAAAATAAGCCCCGATAAAAACCAGCAAGGCAACGCCAAACATGGCAAATTGATAGGGGATAGAGCCGCTTTTTACTTCCAGAACGGTGTTCACAGTAGTCAGTTTATATTGAATGACGAAACCAAGGAAAAACAGTATCATCAGCAGAAGGAGCATCCCTTTCTGTGGTGCGGGCTTATGGGTGTTATCCAGCGCTGCCCCTACAGCCACAGGGTCGCCCATCTGCAGAAGAGCCTTTTCTTCTGCTATACTTTCGCTGTCGCCCATATCCATATAGGCGGCTTTCTGGTCGATCAGGTGGTTTTCAATTTCCTTAGCCACCATGCCGTGGGCCTTTTTCCAGCGGATCTGTTCGCATACTTTTTCTGTATAATATTTGAATTGTTCAGAAGAGTTCACAGGCGAGCCTCCCTTCCAGAACTTTAGAAACGGCGGAGGAATATTCCTTCCATTCGTCAGTCTTTTCTTTCAGATGTTTTTTACCTTTATTTGTCAGGCGGTAATATTTGCGGATGCGGGCAGAGTCGGCATTTTCTTCGTAGGATTCCAGCAGACCCTTTTTCTCCAGACCATGCAGGAGAGGGTAGAGGGTACCTGCCTTTAATTGGAAGGTATTGTCGGAACGGCGTGCCAATTCTTCAATGATCTGATAACCGTACATGTCTTGTCCGTCCAGTAATTTCAGAATAAGTGTTGCGGTGCTTCCCGCCAGTAATGTCTTATCAATTGTCATGGTATCACCTCTTATATATAGATGTTCGATCTATTTATAGTTTGATTATATATAGAATATCTATATATGTCCAATTAGAAATTTTTATCATAAAGCATATATCGATAATCTATATATTTGCGATGAAAAAAAGTTTTACAGTTTCTTGCCATCAATTTCATATTAGGGTATAATTATATATCATTAATTTTTAGTAAAAAATTTCAAATGAATGAAAATACAGGAGGGCGACCAATGGCTGAAGAAAAAATCATGGAAAACAACAGCGGTCTGGGTGCAACTGGTAACTTTATCCACAATTACATCCAGGAAGACCTGAAGGGCGAACTGAATAAAATCAACACAAGATTCCCGCCCGAACCCAATGGCTACCTGCACATCGGTCATGCAAAATCCATCTGCCTGAACTTTGGTCTGGCAAAACTTTATGGCGGTAAATGTAACCTGCGTTTTGACGATACAAACCCCACAAAAGAAGATGTGGAATATGTAGAATCCATTCAGGAAGACGTTAAATGGCTGGGCTTCGACTGGGAAGACAGACTGTACTACGCTTCCAGCTATTTTGATAAATACTATGAAGTGGCAGTCAAACTCATCAAGGAAGGAAAGGCTTTCGTTGATGAACTGACAGCAGAAGAAATGAGAGAATACCGCGGTACTTTGAGCACACCCGGTAAAGAAAGCCCTTACCGCAACAGAAGCGTGGAAGAAAACCTGGATCTGTTCGAAAGAATGAAAGCAGGCGAATTCCCTGACGGCTCCAAGACACTGCGTGCGAAGATCGATATGGCTTCTCCTAATATCAACATGAGAGACCCCGTTATCTACCGTATCTCCCATTCCACACACCATACAACAGGTGATAAATGGTGTATCTACCCTATGTATGACTTTGCACATCCCCTGGAAGATGCCATCGAAGGTATCACACACTCCATTTGTACCATGGAATTCGAAGACCACCGTCCTCTGTATGACTGGGTGGTTAGAGAGGCTGGCTATACAGTAAATCCTCCCAGACAGATCGAATTTGCACGTCTGGGCATGACAAATACAGTTATGAGTAAGAGAAAACTGCGTGCGCTGGTAGAAAATGGTCTGGTTGACGGCTGGGATGACCCTCGTATGCCGACCATCAGTGGTCTGCGCCGTCGCGGCTATACACCCGAATCCATTCGTGATTTCTGCGAAAGAATCGGTGTTTCCAAAGCAAACAGCATGGTTGACAGCGGCCTCTTGGACTATTGCATCCGTGACGACCTGAAGGCGAAAGCAAAAGTCGTTATGGCTGTTCTGGATCCTCTGAAAATTGTTATCACAAACTATCCTGAAGGTCAGGCAGAAATGATCGAAGTGGAAAACAACCCTGAAAATCCTGAACTGGGTACAAGAGAAATTCCTTTCACAAGAGAAGTGTATATCGAAAGGGAAGACTTCATGGAAGAACCTGTAAAGAAATTCTTCCGTCTAGCTCCCGGCAAGGAAGTGCGTCTGAAAGGTGCTTACTTCGTAACATGCACAGACTTCGTGAAAGATGAAAACGGCGTTGTGACAGAGGTTCACTGCACATACGATCCCGAAACAAGAGGCGGCAACGCTCCTGACGGCAGAAAAGTAAAAGGTACTCTGCACTGGGTAAGCGTAAAAGAAAATGTACAGGCAACAGCAAGACTGTATGATTACATGATGCTGGACAACCCTGAAGATCCCAATGGCGAAATGCTGATGAACCCCAATTCTCTGGAAGTGAAAGAATGTTTCATCGAACCTTCTATCAAAAATGCAAAGAAGGGCGACAGATTCCAGTTTATGAGAAACGGCTACTATATCGTAGATACAAAAGACACAACAGACGAACATCTGGTATTCAACCGTATCGTTCCTCTGAAGAGCTCCTTCAAACTGAAATAAGAATCACAAAAGGGCGAACCGAAAGGTTCGCCTTTTTTAATTTTGTTGACAAATACAAACATGCACAAGATTCGTTGACAGAAAGCATGTGCTTTTAGTATAATTTTCTAAGTGGTTTTGGAAACTATATAAAATGGTAAAAGTTGCCGTTGGTTTGACATGCAGGAGGTTTTTGGAATGAAATTAGAAGCACTTTCTTTTGGTGGTATGACAGCAAGACGCCCCATTGTGCAGGGCGGTATGGGCGTTGGCGTTTCCCTTTCTTCTCTGGCAGGGAATGTGGCAAAGCATGGTGGTGTTGGTACTATCTCCGGTGTACATCCCGGCTACAGAGAACCTGATTTCAAGGAAAACCCCTTCAAAGCAAACATGAGAGCCATTGGCAAGGAACTGGAAAAGGCAAAGGAAATTGCCCCTGATGGTATCATTGGCTTCAACTATATGACGGTCATCAATCATTACGAAGAATATGTAAAAGAAGCTATGGCGGCTGGTGCGGATTTCATCGTTTCCGGTGCAGGTCTGCCTGTGAATCTGGCGAAATATGCGGCTGGCACAAAATCTGCCATCCTGCCCATCGTTTCTTCCGCAAGGGCGCTGAAACTCATCGTGAAAAACTGGCAGCGCGTGGACAGACTGCCTGATGCGGTGGTAGTGGAAGGTCCTCTGGCGGGCGGCCATCTGGGTTTTAAATATAGCGATATGGTGGGCGGTACCTTCGACTCTCTGGAAGATTGCCTGACAGACGTATTGGGGTATGTGAGAGAGCTGGAAGAAGCCAATGGCGTGAAAATTCCTGTTATTGCCGGCGGCGGCGTGCGTACCCATGCAGATGTGGAAAGACTGGTGAAACTGGGTGCAGCCGGTGTGCAGGTAGGCACAAAATTTGTTGCTACAGAGGAATGTGATGCGGCTCTGCCCTTCAAACAGGCGTATCTGAACAGCACCCCTCAGGAGGTCAGACTCATTGAAAGCCCCGTTGGTCTGGCGGCTCGCGCCATCGATAATCCTTTCCTGCAGAGGGTAGATGAAATGGGTCGTATTCCTGTGCAGAAATGCTATCAGTGTATGAATCATTGTAAGCCTGCGGAAACAAAATACTGCATTTCTCAGGCGCTGATCGATTCTGTGCAGGGGAAGGAAGGTCTGGTGTTCTGCGGTGCAAATGCCCATGAACTGAAGGAACTTTCCACTGTAGAAAAAGTGATGAAAGAGCTTTGCGGCGAATAAAAAATAAAAAAGAACGTTATTCTGAAAAGGAATGACGTTCTTTTTGTTTGGGAATTCTTTTAATATTCTTAATGTAAAATTCCTTTTTCATAGAAGAAAAATGGTGTATACTATAAAATGAGGAGAAATTTACAAAAGAAACGGAGCTGAAACTTGTGAGAGAAGAGTTGAAAGACTGTAAAAGAATCGTAGTAAAGGTAGGCACATCTACCATTACATATCCCAATGGCAGACTGAACCTGAAGCGTATCGAGGAACTGGCATGGGTGTTGACAGACCTCAGAAACCGCGGCAAGGAAGTCGTTCTGGTCACCAGTGGTGCCATCGGCGTTGGGGCGGTGCGTATGAATATGAAGGAACGCCCTACCATTACCAAGGAAAAACAGGCGGCCGCAGCCGTTGGACAGGCGATGCTGATGCAGATCTACCATAACTTTTTTGACAGATATAATCAGACCGTTGCCCAGATCCTGCTGACAAAGGAAGAACTGAGCAGCGACAGCAGATATGAAAATACAAAGAACACTTTGGAAACACTATTGGAAATGGGCATGCTGCCTATTGTCAATGCTAACGATACGATTTCCACATATGAAATCGAAATTTCTGATAATGACCGCCTTTCTGCCATGGTAGCAGAAATTATCAAGGCAGATCTTCTGATCTTGCTGACAGATATCGATGCTCTCTATGATAAAGATCCTCGTCATAATGACGATGCGAAGCGAGTATCCCACGTGGCAGTCGTAACAGATGAAGTGAAGGCCATGGCGGGAGAAAAGAAAGGCTCAGAATTCAGTGTTGGCGGCATGAAGACGAAGCTGCAGGCAGCAGAAATTTGTTTGAATGCCGGTTTGCAGATGGCCATCGCCTTGGGGGAAGACCCGAAGGTGGTTCATCGTATCATTGATGGTGAAGATGTGGGCACCTTGTTTGGGTAAGCCTGTAAATGAAAATAAGATTAGGAGTGAAAAGAAATGAGTTATTGCCCCAATTGCGGCAGACAGATCATGGATGAAAGTCTGGGCTGCCCTGTTTGCAACGTAAAAAATAATATTGCCCCCGGCGAACCTGTGACCGACGGACAAGCGGAAGAAATCAAGGCGGAAACTGTGGATACATTTACAGTGGAAGATAATGATGGCAAGACCCATCATTTTGAAAATAACGAAGAAACAGGCGATGCGGAATATAAGAGAAAAGAAAAGGTTTCCGCCGATGCGACCATCCATCCTCTGCTGAAGGTGCTGGTCATCGTGCTGATCGTGATGGTGGGCGGTTTTGGGGCTATCGCAGGTTGTGTTGCCGGCGTTGCTCTGAGCAAAAGCCCCTCTGAGGATTACCGCAGATTCGGTAAGCTGATGATGACAGTCAGCATCGTGATGCTGGTGCTGAATTTCCTGTGCTGTGCGGTTGGTACAGGCATGGGTTTGTTCTCTAACCTGCTGTATTATTGATATGGATTTTTTGGAAAGAATGGGCTCTGCTGTCTGTCATCAGATGGCGGAGCGCAGTTTTATATGGGGCGCGGGAACGATGCCCCTTTGCGCCCGCTGCACGGGCATTTATATGGGTGTGTTTTTTGCTCTGTGCTTCTTCCTTTGGAAAAAGCGGTTGGATGGAAATAAACCCTTTACCACAAAGCAGAGCATGTTGATGCTTTTGTGCATCGTCCCCATGGCGGCGGATGGCTTCTGCAGCTACGCTGGGCTGTGGGAAAGCAATCAGTTTCTGCGTATCCTGACGGGCAGCCTCATTGGGGCGGTAGTTCCGGGATTGCTTCTTCTGGCAGGGAATTTCGACCCTGTTGGAGAAAATGAGAAGCCGATTTATGAAAGCACAAAAGAATCCATTTTCCTGCCTGCTTTCAGCGTAGCCTTTGGGCTGAGTATTTGGGCGGGATTGCCTTTTCAGGCCATCGGTGCAGTGCTTTCCATCGCAGGGGAAGTCTGCCTTTGGGCTGGCGTGCTTTGGCTAGTTTTGAAAAGTCTTTTTTGGAAAAATTTGCGGATGCTTTCCCTGGTGTTGGCTTTCGGCGTCATTTTTATTGTAGGAGGGCTGATTTCGTGAAAAAAGAATTGAGAAAAGAAGCCCTAGCAAAACGAGATGCCATGTCCTTGGAAGAAAGAGAAGAAAAAAGCAGACGAATCACGGCGCACATCCTGCAGAGCGAAGCATATGAAAATGCAAAAAGAGTTTTTACTTTTGTGAGCATGGGTTCTGAAGTGGAAACAAGAGAAATCATGGCTCAGGCATGGAAGGATGGAAAAATCGTTGCTGTGCCGAAAACAGAAAAAGGTAGAGAGATGTATTTCCTTTCAATTGAATCTCTGGAAGATTTGAAAGAAGGGCGCTTCGGCGTGATGGAGCCTTTGGGCGAAAAAGAGGATGCATTGATTCCTGAGAAGGGCGATCTGTTCCTTGTGCCGGGGGCATTGTTTGACAGAAAGAAAAACCGCATTGGCTATGGCGGCGGTTATTATGATACTTATTTTGAGAAATACAAAGGATACGGGAAAATCGGACTGGCATTTAAAATGCAAATGTGCGAAGGATTCCTTCCAATGCAGGGATTCGATATCCCATTGGACGGAATCGTAACGGAAAATGGTTGGATGGGAGGAATGAAAGATGAGTAATCTGGTTGAAATGGGCAAAAAGGCGAAGGATGCGGCAGTAGTTCTGGCGACCCTGTCTACGCCTAAGAAAAATAAAGCCTTGCTGGCTTCTGCCGATGCCCTGCTGGCGGCTCAGGCAGAAATTCTGGCGGCAAATAAAGAAGACGTGGATGCGGCTGTAGCAAGCGGCATCAAGGGTGCTTTTATCGACAGACTAACTCTGACAGAAGCCCGTGTGGCGGATATGGCTGATGGGCTGCGTCAGGTGGCAAAACTGGATGACCCTGTGGGAGAAGTGCTCTCTATGAAAACACTGGACAACGGTCTGGTGGTAGGTCAGAAAAGAGTACCTATGGGTGTCATCGGTATTATTTTTGAAGCCCGCCCCAATGTAACAGCCGATGCGTTTGGTCTGTGCCTGAAAGCAGGCAGCGCAGTCATCCTGCGCGGCGGCAAGGAAGCCTTCAAAACAAATCAGGCAACTATCAAGGCACTGCGCTCTGCCCTGGCGGCGGAAGGTCTGCCTGAGGATTGTGTGCAGATGGTGCCCGATACTTCCAGAGAAACAGCAAACGAAATGATGCGTTTGAATGGCTACTTAGACGTTCTCATTCCCAGAGGCGGCGCAGGTCTCATCAACAGCGTGGTGCAGAACAGCACTGTTCCTGTCATCCAGACTGGTGTGGGCAACTGCCATGTTTATGTGGATGAAAGCGCAGATTTTGAAAAAGCGGCGAAGATCGTCATCAATGCAAAAACACAGCGCCCCGGTGTTTGCAATGCCTGCGAAAGTCTTCTGGTACATGAAAAGATCGCAGAAGCTTTCCTGCCTGAAATTGGCAAGGCTCTGCAGGAAAAGAAAGTGGAAATCAGAGGGGACGAACAGACGCAGAAACTGGTAGACGGTTCCGTTGCGGCTACAGAAGAAGACTGGGGCACAGAATATGCCGATTACATCATTTCCACCAGAGTGGTAAAAGATATTGATGAAGCCATCGATCATATCAGAAAATATTCCACAGGCCATTCCGAAGCCATCGTAACAGAAAACTATACCAATGCCCAGCGTTTCCTGAATGAAGTGGATGCGGCGGCGGTGTATGTCAATGCGTCTACCCGTTTCACAGACGGCGGTCAGTTCGGCTTTGGTGCGGAAATCGGCATCAGTACGCAGAAACTGCATGCCCGTGGTCCTATGGGGCTGAAAGAATTGACAACAACAAAGTACATCATTTACGGTGACGGTCAGATCAGAGAATAACGAGGAGGGAACCCTATGCAGGATACCCGTTATATGGATGCATGGATCCACGTGCCTCTTTGCAAAAAAGGCGATAAACTCTATCATTATACTACGGCGGAAGGCATCCGTGGCATTGTGGAAAATCGGGAATTTATGGCGACAAAAAGCGATTTTCTCAATGATAAGCTGGAGTTCCAGTATGCCTTGGAGGTCATGGAGCGGTTGACAGAAAAATATATCGTGAACGAAAGCCTGCGGGAACGTTTCTTTTCAAAATTAAAGGCAGAAATAGATTCCCTTGGTATTATTACCCCCTCTTGCTCTGTTGATGGAAATTGTGACACGGATGAAATGAGTTTTTATGTGGTCGCCTTTTCCAAACAGCAGAACAATGCCCTGCTATGGGCAGAATTTACGGATTTTAAGGGCTACTGTCTGGAATTCGATTATGAAACGCTGGTGAAGGGCTTCCAGAATCGGGTGTTCCTTCACGGTACGGTCATTTATGACGAGGAAGAACAGACGAATGGTCTGCTGGAAAGCTTGCTTTCCTGTATTCGAAATCTGGTTGATGAAGGGGCAAAAGACCTGGAAGGCTTTTTTGAGGAAGAAGCAGATCCATCCGAGGCATCTTTGGATAAATTGGCAGATGAAATGGCTGTGGTTTGTTCTGTCTATGCCATGTTTTTTAAGAAAAGCTTTTTCGAAGGGGAAGAAGAATACCGCTTTGTTTTCCCGCCTCTGATCAACAAATTGGAGACAAATAAACCGAAATTCCGTCTGCTGGATCAGATGTTTCTGCCCTATATCATGGTGGAATTCGAAGGGGGAAAAGAGAATGTGCCTTTGGAAAGTGTTATGGTCGGCGCGAAGAACAATAGTGACATCACAGTGCGCGGCATGAAGTATTTCCTGAGAACACAGGGCATCGATATCCCTGTGCTCCTTTCGGATATTCCATTGCGCTATTAAAAATGAGAGCCTGTGTCGATAATTCGATACAGGCTTTTTTATCGGGATTTGACTAATCCAAGTCCTTCGGGTACAATAATATATTATGGTATTTTTGCAATTCACCTTGGAAAGGATTTGAGCATATGGAACAGATGGATACATTACTGGTCATGCTGTTGGGCATTCCCGGTATTATCGTGGCAACAACGGTACATGAATTTACGAGAGCACTGCTTTCCACGATTTTTGGGGATAACTATCCCAAAAGCAAGGGGAGAGTAACACTGAATCCCGTGAAGCATTTCGAGCCTATTGGTTTTCTGATGATGTTTTACAGCGGCGGTTTTGGCTGGGGCAAGCCTGTGGAAACAAGTGCATTGTATTATAAAAACAGAAAAAGAGATACTCTTCTGGTGGCGATTTTGCCTTCGGTAGTAAATCTGATCCTGGGTATTCTTTTCCTGTCTGTCTATATGAGGACAGGAGGCAGTCACCATCTTTCGGTATTGTTCAATTACATGGCATATTACAACGTGGGTCTGGCGGTGTATAATCTCCTGCCTGTAGCGCCCATGGACTGCGTGAAGGTGCTGGCGGTGCTGATGCCTGCCAATCAGTATTTCAGATACATGCAGAATGAAAAGTTGATTCAGATGATCTTCCTGTTCCTGCTGTTCTTCGGTTTGATCACAGGCTTTATGGATGGCATCATTTATGGTGTTTTGCATCTGTTTGGCATGCTTTTTGGTATGGCATAAGAAAGGGTAAGACGCATGGAAGGAATTAATATCAGACTGGATGCCTTTGAAGGCCCTTTGGATCTGCTGTATCACCTGATCGAAAAAAATGAAATTGATATATACGATATCCCTATTGCTTCCCTGACGGAACAGTATATGGCCTATCTGGATGCGGCGGAGGACAGGGATATGGACGGCATGAGTGAATTTCTGCTGATGGCGGCGACACTTTTGGAGATCAAGAGCAAAATGCTTCTGCCCAAGCCGAAAACAGAAGAAGAGGAAGGCCCTGACCCTCGAGAGGAACTGGTACAGAGACTGTTGGAATATAAGAAGATCAAAGATGCCACGGAGACCCTCAAGGAAAGGGAAGAAGAAGCTGCCCTGGTTTTCTATAAGGAAGCCGATGCTTCTGTGCAGAAATTGAAAGAACAGTCTCCCCAGGAATTGGAGGATCTTCTGCAGGGCATCACCATGGATGACCTGTATCTGGCATTTCAGCAGGTGATGGCGAGAAAGGAAACAAAAGTGGATAAAGTCCGCAGTTCCTTCCGTTCTGTGCCAAAAGACCTGTTTACTGTGGGGGAAAAGATGGAATATATCCGCGATCTGTTGATTTTACGCCCCCATGGCGCAACGGCCTTCCATACGATTTTCCGTGAAAACGCTGGCAAAATGGAAAAAGTCGTGACATTCCTTGCCTTGCTGGAACTCATCAAGCAAAAGGAAGTGCAGATCACTCAGGAGAAAAACTTCGGGGAAATCCTGATTATGAAATATAGGGAAGGGGAAACCGAATGAGATTATCAGAACTGGAAGCAGTAGTGGAATCCCTGCTTTTTATCGCAGGAGATGCAGTACCCTTGGCATCCATTGCCCAGACCATCGAGCTGGATAAAGCAACAGCCAAGGCAGTTGTCCTTGCCCTGGCAGATAAATATGAAAAGGAAAAACGGGGCCTGCGTATTGTGGAGATCGAAGGTTCCTATCAGATGTGTACGGCGGCGGAATGTTTTGAATATATCCGAAATATGTATAAAAGCCCCCAGAGACAGGGGCTGACCCAGTCTTTGCTGGAAACACTGGCGATCGTGGCCTATAAACAGCCCATCACCCGCGCCCAGATCGAAGAAATTCGCGGTGTCAGCTCCGACCATGCTGTGGCGAAGCTGGTGGAAAAGCGTCTCATCTGCGAAGTGGGCAGAGGGGATACCCCCGGCAGACCCATTCTGTTTGGGACAAGTAATGAATTTCTGCGTTATTTCGGCTTCAAGAGTATTGGCGAACTGCCCCCTCTGGAAGAAGAAACAGACGAAGAAAACGGCGACATACTGACTACATAAATTGAATAAAAATAGCAGGAGGAGGAATGCCTATGAAGCGGATGACCTTGTTACTCCTGCTTTTTTTATTGTCTGCAACGCCGGTTTTTGCCAGTGAACCAAACGTGGCCGCTCAGGGGGCGGCGCTGATCGATGGGAAAACAGGACGTCTTTTATGGGAGAAAAATGGGGAAGAACCCTTTGCTATGGCGAGCACAACAAAAATCATGACGGCGATATTAGTTTTGGAAAATACAGATTTGGAGGATATCGTTACCATCAGCAAAAATGCCGCCCATCAGCCGGAGGTACATATGGATTTGAAGGAGGGCGAACAATGGAAGGTGGGCGATTTGCTTTCGGCCATGATGCTCCGTTCCTATAATGATGCGGCGGTGGCTTTGGCGGAGCATGTTTCGGGGGATGTAGAAAGTTTTTGTGAGAGAATGACAGAGAAGGCGAAGGAGATCGGCGCAATGGAAACGGTCTTTGGTTCGCCTAATGGTCTGGATAGCCATTTGACAGATGAACAGCATCATTCTACGGCCTACGATATGTCCCTCATTGCGGCTTATGCATTGGAAAATGAGACATTTCGGGAAATCATTGCCCAAGGGGAAATCAATGTAGCAGATCTGGAAGGAAAGCATCTCTGCAACGTGACCAATGCTGACCGCTTTTTGAAGGAATATCAGGGAGCGCTGGGGGTGAAAACAGGCTATACCAACAAGGCGGGGCATTGTTTTGTCGGCGCAGCGGAACGGGAGGATGTTCTGCTGGTTTCCACTGTTCTCGGTAGTGGCTGGGGCACGGCGGGGAAAGAGAAAAAATGGACGGATACAAAGGTTTTGATGGACTATGGATTTGAAACTTTCCATACATATGAAGCGGTGAAAGCGGAACAGATTTTTGGAGAAGTGAAAATCGCTGATTCTCCGACGGAACTGGTGGAAACGGTTCTGGCGGAAGGCTATACGGCGTTGTTTTCGGAAGAGGAGATAGAAGAATTGCGATTGGAAGCAGATTTGCCGAAGGAGGTGGAAGCTCCTGTGGAAAAAGGCGAGAAACTGGGGAAAGCTACCCTTTGGCTGGAGGATGAAAAACTGGCTGAAATAGATCTTCTGGCACTGGAAACAGCGTATTCCTATACATTAAGAGAAAGACTCTGGCGTCTGGCGGAAAACTGGTTGACATGGAGAAAGTTTTGACTTTCCTCATATCCTCAGGTATACTGTTCTCAATACTGGTTTTGAAAAATACTTTTGACAGAACGGAGATTTAGATATATGGAAGAAAGACTGCAGAAATTCCTGGCGGAAGCCGGCGTAGCATCCCGTAGAAAGGCGGAAGAGTTGATCGCCCAGGGGAAAGTAAAAGTAAATGGAAAGGTAGTCACAGAAATGGGCATGAAAATTGACCCTGCCAAAGATGAAGTGACTTATCTGGATAAAAAAGTGAGCAAAAAAGATACAAAAATGGTCTATATCATGCTGTATAAACCCGAAGGCTATGTGACAACGGCGAAGGAACAGTTTGGCAGACCTGCTGTTGTAGACCTGATCAAAGGTGTGAACGAGCGTATCTTCCCTGTAGGCCGACTGGATTACGATACATCTGGCCTGCTGCTGCTGACAAACGACGGTGACCTGACCTACAAACTGACACATCCCAAGCATGATGTGGATAAAACTTATATTGCGAAACTGTACGGTATTCCCGATGAAGGGGCTCTGCAGAAATTCCGCAGAGGTGTGGTCATCGATGGTGTAAGAACAAAACCTGCGAAAATTCAGATCATCGATAAGGAGAAAGACGGCCGCTTCTGCACAGCGGAAATCATCATCCACGAAGGCAGAAACAGACAGGTGCGTAAGATGTGTGAAGCCATCAAACATCCTGTTGCGCAGCTGAAAAGAGTGGCGACAGGCGACCTGAAGCTGGGCGACCTGCAGAAGGGAAAATATCGTCATCTGACAGAAAAGGAGATCAAATACCTCAAGAAGCTGTGATGAAAAGACCTCGAAAGAGGTCTTTTTTATTTACTTGAAAGGCAGGCTTTCTTGACGTATAATATATAGTTAGGAAAAAGTAGATCAAATGGAGGGAGAGAACCTCATGGAAAATAAAAAAACGAGATTTTACCTGATCCGCCACGGGGAGACGGATTGGAACAAAGGCGGCCGCTATCAGGGCTGCACGAATATACAGTTGAATGACGCGGGCAGAGAACAGGCACGCCTGCTGGGGGAACGTTTCAAATATCTGCCTTTGGATGTGGTGTATGTTTCTCCTCTGGACAGAGCGGTGGCAACGGCAGAACCTTTGGCGGCTGCCCATGGGCTGACACCCATTAAAGATGCCCATTTCAGAGAGATCAATTTCGGTGAATGGGAAGGGCATACTATCGCAGAATTGTCTGAAAAATATGGCAGAGCCTATACAGATTTCTTTGCCAATCCCTTCGATCATCCCGTTCCCGGGGAAGGCTCTTTCCAGAATGCTATGGATCGTGCCATCGAAGGCTTTGATATTCTTGCAGAAAGACACAAAGGCGAGAACGTTGCCATCGTTTCCCACGGCGGTCTGCTGCGTGTGATGTTGGTAGGTCTTTTGGGCATGGGCGATGAATTTTATCGCAAAACATGGATGACCAATACATCCATCACCATGCTGGACGTGATGGAAGATGGCAGAAAGCTTCTGATGACTTTGAATGACAAAGCGCATCTGGAAATGGCAGAACTCTTTAAAAAAGGAGAGTAACTATGAAAAAGAAAATCATCGTGGTAGGCGCAGGGGCGGCAGGCCTGATGGCAGCGGGCCATGCGGCGGAAAAAGGCCACGAAGTCCATTTATATGAAAAAAACAACCGAATCGGGAAGAAAATTCTCATCACCGGCAAAGGCCGCTGCAATGTGACCAATGACAGTGACGTGGAAGGTCTGCTGGATAATATCCCCGGCAACCCGTACTTCATGTATAGCTCTTTCTATCAGCTGGACAGCTTCGGTCTGCAGGAATTTTTCAAAAATCTTGGCCTGGAACTGAAAGTGGAACGCGGTAAACGTGTTTTCCCTGTTTCCGATCGTTCTTTGGACGTGGTTCTGGCGCTGGAAAAATATCTGAAGAAAAATAAGGTGAAACTACATCTGGAAAGCCCTGTGGAAAGTATCCTCATTGAAAACGGTAAGGCGGCAGGTATCCGCCTGAAAAACGGCAAAGAAGAACAGGCGGATGGCGTCATCGTCTGCACAGGCGGTCTTTCCTATCCTGGGACAGGCTCTACCGGCGATGGCTATCGCTTCGCGAAAGCGGCGGGCCATCATGTAACGAAGCTGTATCCTTCTCTGGTGCCTTTGAAAACAGCGGAGGAATGGTGCCATGAACTGATGGGGCTGAGCCTGAAAAATATCGAGATCACTATCAAAAATAAGAAAGGCAAAAAGGTTTATACTGATTTTGGGGAAATGCTGTTTACCCATTTCGGTGTTTCCGGCCCTGTGATTCTGAGTGCCAGCAGACATATCATCCTGACCATCGAAGAAGGTTACAAGCTCTATATCGACCTGAAGCCTGCCATGGATGAAAAGAAGTTGGATGCTCGTTTGCTGAGAGATTTTGAAAAATACGCAAATAAGGATTTCGCCAATGCTCTAGACGATCTGCTTCCCCAGAAGCTGATCCCTGTTATCATCCAACTGGCAGAGATTGACCCTCGCAAGAAAGTCAATAGTATCACCAAGGAAGAAAGAAAACGCCTTTGCGGTCTGCTGAAAGCACTGCCTCTGACCATTACAGGCACAACAGGTTATAACGAAGCGGTCGTGACCTGCGGTGGCATCGAAACAGACGAGATCGACCCTTCCACCATGGAAAGCAAACTGGTGAAAAATCTGCATTTTGCGGGGGAAGTTTTAGACGTAGACGCATATACAGGCGGCTTCAATCTGCAGATCGCTTTCTCCACAGGCTACACAGCCGGGGAATTCATCTGTCAGGAATAAGGAGGAAATAAAATGAAACGATTTGCCATTGCGGTGGACGGGCCTGCGGGTTCCGGCAAAAGCACTGTTGCAAAAATGGTTGCCAGAAAACTTGGCATTATCTATGTAGATACAGGCGCAATGTATCGCACCGTCGCGCTGCACTGCACGCAGGAAGGGATTTCTCTGGAAGATGAAGCGGCAGTTGTTGCTTCTCTGGATGGCCTGAATATGCGCATCCAGCCCAATGAAGACGGACAGAAAATTTTTCTGAATGAAGAAGATGTGACAGCAAAAATCAGAACGGCAGAGATCGGCAAAGGTGCATCCACTGTTGGCGCATATCAGAAGGTACGCGAACGCATGGTGGAGCTTCAGCAGGAAATGGCCAAAGAACTTTCTGTTATTATGGACGGCAGAGACATCGGCACGGTCGTTTTGCCTGATGCGGAAGTAAAGATTTATCTGGATGCAGATGCAGGCGAAAGAGCCCGCCGTCGTGTAGGTGAACTGGAAGCCAAAGGCGAAACAGCTGATTTCGAAGAGATCAAAAAAATGATCATCCAGAGGGATTATAATGACATGAACAGAGAGCACAGCCCTCTGAAAAAAGCAGAGGACGCCATCAGTCTGGATTCCACTGGAATGAGCATTGAAGAAGTACAGCAGGCGATCCTGGATATTACTGCGGAAAGGGTGAAAGAATAATGAAGGGTGAATCCTGGTTTTGCAGACTGGCAGTTGCACTTGTAAAAGTTTGGTTTGCAATTATGTTTAAAGTAGAGATCATTGGCAAAGAAAACATTCCTGAGGACGGGAATGCGATCATTTGCTGTAACCATTACAGCAACTATGACCCCTTTGCGGCAGCCATCTATCTGAACAGACTGCCCCATTATATTGGCAAAAAGGAATTGTTCAAATATAAGATCGTAGCATGGGCTTTGAATGAAGTTGGGGTATTCCCCATCGACAGAAAGGCTTCCATGGATATGAAGGCTGTAAAAACAGCATTGAAAATTCTGAAGGAAGGCAAGATCCTGGGGATTTTTGCGGAAGGCAAGCGTGTCAAAGAGGGGGAAGAAGTAGACGCAAAGGGCGGCGTGGCTCTTTTTGCCATGAAGGGGAATGCACCTGTTATCCCCTGCGCTATCAGCGGCAAATATAAATTCCGCAGCAAGATCACTGTGGAATATGGCAAACCTCTGACACTGGATGAATATCGCAGCCAGAAACTGACAACTGATCTTATGGGCGAGATCACAGAAGTCATTATGGACAGAGTCGAAGAAATGAAGGTGAAGGCATGAGCAATGTAAAACTGGCGGAATCCGCAGGTTTTTGTTTTGGTGTGAAGCGTGCCATTGAAATGGCCTATGCAGAAATCGAAAAAAATGACGGTGAACCTTTATATTCCTATGGCCCTTTGATTCATAATAAAGAAGTGACAAATGATTTAGAAAAAAAAGGTCTGCATATCATTGAAAGTCTGGATGGCATCGAGAAAGGGACTGTAGTCATCCGTTCCCACGGCGTTGGCAAATTCCTTTATGATGCACAGGAAGAAAAAGGCATGAAAATGGTGGATGGCACCTGTCCCTTCGTGAAAAAAATACATACTATCGTGAACGAGGCATGGAACAACGGCAAAAGCGTTATTATTGCCGGTGACGGAAAGCATCCCGAGGTTATGGGCATTAATGGCTGGTGCGGTAACAGTGCTGTTATTCTGGAAAGCCCCGAAGAAGCTCAGGCGGCAGAAATGAATGCGGACAAGGAATATGTCGTAGTTGTGCAGACTACCTTCCGTCAGAGCAAATTTGACGATATGATCGACATTCTGAAAGACAAAGGCTTAAAGCTGGATATTTCCCAGACTATCTGCTCTGCAACGGAGAAAAGACAGAAGGAAGCCATGGAGCTTTCCAAAACAGTAGATAAAATGATCGTCATTGGTGACAAAAAAAGCTCCAATACGCAAAAACTGGTGGAGATATGCAAAAAAAATTGTGAGAATACCGTTCATATTGAAACAATTTGCGATTTGGTGTTGAAAACTTTTGCAAAAAATGATAAGATAGGTATAACTGCAGGTGCGTCCACACCGCCTGCAATAATTAAGGAGGTAGTAGTTACTATGAGCGAAGAAAATGTAAAAGTTGAAGAAATGAGTTTTGAGCAGATGTTGGAAGAATCTCTCGTTACACTACACACTGGTGATGTTGTAAAAGGCACAGTTATCCAGGTAGTTGGCGAAGAAGTTTCCGTTAACCTGGGTTTCAAATCTGATGGTGTTATTCCCAGAGGCGAATTCAGCAGAGATACAACAGTAGTTCCCAGCAAAGTAGTTCAGCCCGGCGACGAAATCGAAGTTTTCGTTGTACGTGTTAACGATGGCGACGGCAACGTTCTGCTGTCCAGAAAACGCATCGAAGAACAGAAGGGCATGGAAGATATCGAAAAAGCTTTCAACGAAAAAACAGTTGTTACAGGTACAGTAACAGACGTTGTAAAAGGCGGCCTGATCGCAGTTGTAAACGGCGTAAGAGTATTCATCCCCTCTTCCCAGGTTTCCAATAGATTCATCGAAGATCTGAGCGTATTCAAAGGCCAGGAACTGGAATTCAATATCATCGAAATGGACAGAGTAAAACGTCGTATCATCGGCGGCAGAAAAGCTCTGGTTGAACAGGAAATCGCAGCAAAGAGAGCAGCTCTGTTCGAAACAATCGAAGCTGGTTCCAAGATCGCTGGTACAGTATCCAGACTGACAGATTTCGGTGCATTCGTTGATCTGGGCGGTGTTGACGGTCTGATCCACATCTCCGAAATGAGCTGGGGCAGAATCTCCAACCCCAGAGAAGTTCTGAAAGAAGGCCAGGCAGTTGAAGTATTTGTTCTGGATGTAGACAAAGAAAAAGGCAAAATCAGCCTGTCCCTGAAAGATGCAAACATGAACCCCTGGAAACTGGCTGCTGACAAATATGCAGTTGGCACAATCGTGGAAGGTAAAGTAGTTCGTATGGTACCTTTCGGTGCATTTGTTGAACTGGAACCCGGCGTAGATGGTCTGGTACACATTTCTCAGATCGCTAACAAACACGTTGTAAAACCCGAAGATGAACTGAAGGTTGGCGAAGTGATCAACGTGAAAGTTCTGGAAGTAAATTCCGAACAGAAAAAGATCAGCCTTTCCAAGAGACAGGCAGATGCTCCTGTTGAAGAAGCTCCCGCAGAAGAAGCTCCCGCAGCAGAATAATCCCGTGTGCAAGAACTCCCATTGTGGCGTGTCCACGATGGGAGTTTTTTCATTGCCATGAAAAAGGATATATAAAGAAAATTTTTATGGATATTTTATATGAGATCTGATGAAAAATTTTCATGTGAGATAAAAAAGCTCCGAAAATGGGACTTTTCTTTATTTTTCAGGCAAAAACAGAGATTCTATTGGTATTTTTATATATGCAGGTTTTTAATAATATTAAAATTTTTCATAAAAAAGTCTGATTTATAGAAAAACCTTTGGAAAATAATAAAAAAACCGGCATTGTTATGCCAGTGATTTTGTGATATACTTTTTAAGTAATTTAATGGGATAAAGGAGGAAAGTACATGGAAAAGCATGAAATTTTCCAATATATTGACCATACATTGCTGAAACAGGAGGCGGTTTGGGAACAGATTCGTGAAATTTGCCTGCAGGGTATGGAATGTGGTACAGCTTCCGTATGTATCCCGCCTTCTTTTGTGAAACAGGCGGCTGATTTTGTAGAAGGAAAACTTCCTATCTGCACAGTTATTGGTTTTCCGAATGGATACCAGACCACGACGGTAAAGGCTTTTGAAGCGGCAGAAGCAGTGAAGGATGGCGCAGATGAGATCGATATGGTCATCAATATCGGCTGGGCAAAGGCAAAAAGATATGATGATATCCTGACGGAGATTGATGCAGTCAAGGATGCCTGCAATGGAAAGCTTTTGAAGGTCATCGTCGAAACGTGCCTTCTGACAGAAGAAGAAAAGATCGCCCTTTGCGATGTGGTGAGCCGCTCCAAGGCGGAATTCATCAAGACCAGCACAGGTTTTGCTGGAGGTGGAGCTACACTGGAGGATATCCGGCTGTTCAAAAAATATGTAACAGAGGATACGAAGATCAAAGCAGCAGGCGGCATCAAATCTGTTGCCGATGCGGAAGCTTTTCTGGCGGCAGGTGCTGACAGATTGGGAACCAGTTCCCTTCTGGCTATGCTAAAAAAGGAGATCGAAAAATAAGCCCATAGATATGCTGAAAAATGCAAGGCATATTTCAATAAAAGTAACTTGAAATGGGAAACAGAAAAAAGGGAGGAATTTACAATGAGTTTATTCAAGAAATTTGCAGCAATGGCAATGGTAGCAGTTATGGCTTTCGGTGTAACAGCTTGCGGCGGCTCCGAAGAAGCAGCAGATGATGCAGCAAAGAAATACATCATTGCTACAGACACAACATTTGCACCTTTCGAATTCCAGAACGAAGCAGGCGAATACGTTGGTATCGACATTGAACTGCTGGCAGCAATCGCTGAAGATCAGGGCTTCGAATATGAACTGCAGGCTCTGGGCTTCAACGCAGCAGTACAGGCTCTGGAAGCAGGCCAGGCTGACGGCGTTATCGCTGGTATGTCCATCACAGAAGAAAGACAGCAGAAATTCGATTTCTCTGAACCTTACTTCGATTCCGGCGTTGTAATGGGTATTGCAGCAGACAATGAAGAAATCAAATCCTATGAAGATCTGGCTGGCAAAAAAGTAGCAGTGAAGATCGGTACAGAAGGTCAGGCTTTTGCTGAATCCATCAAAGATCAATATGGCTTCGAAACAGTAACATTCGATGATTCCAGCGCAATGTATCAGGATGTAATCGGCGGCAACAGCGCAGCTTGCTTCGAAGACTACCCTGTAATGGGCTATGGCATCACACAGGGTGTTGCTCTGAAAATGGTAACAGATAAAGAACAGGGCAGCTCCTATGGTTTCGCAGTAGGCAAAGACCAGAACACAGAACTGCTGGAAATGTTCAACACAGGTCTTGCTAACCTGAAAGAAAACGGCAAATATCAGGAAATTCTGGATACATACATCCAGGGCTAATTTCCTTGTAAGGAGTAGTGCCTCATGAGTGGTTTTTTTGAGTATGTAGGACAGTGTATGCCTCAGCTGATGACTGGGCTGAAGCTGACACTTATTATGACAATTTGCGCCTTGATCCTGGCAGTGGTGATCGGTCTGATCGCCTGCTTGTTCAGCATCTCCAAGGTGAAACCTCTGAACTGGCTCTCCGGTATTTACCTGAGTGTCATCCGTGGTACACCTCTGTTAGTACAGGCGTTCTTCATCTACTTTGGTTTGACTTCCGCACTGGGACTTAGAATCCCTGCTTTCAATGCAGCGATCATCGTTCTGTGCCTGAATGCCGGCGCATATTTGTCTGAAATCTTCAGAAGCGGTATCGCGGCGGTAAATAAAGGCCAGATGGAAGCAGCTCGAAGCCTGGGTCTGCCTTATGGCGTTGCGATGAGAAAAATCATCCTGCCTCAGGCGATCCGTATCGTTATCCCTTCTGTACTGAACCAGTTCATCATCACATTGAAGGATACATCCATCCTGTCCGTTATCGGTTGTGGTGAACTGATGCGTCAGGGTCAGCAGATCGTAGCGCGTAATTTCCGCAGCTTCGAAACATATGCTATCATTGCGGTTATGTATTACGTAGTCGTAATTTTCCTGACAAAGGTCTTTCAGATCGTTGAAAGGAGGCTGGCAAACAAATGATCAAGGTAAAAGTAGAACAATTGAAAAAAAGCTTTGGCAGCCTGGAAGTATTAAAGGGTATCGACCTGGAAGTCAAAGAAGGGGAAGTAGTTTGTCTGATTGGTCCTTCCGGTTCCGGCAAGTCTACCTTTCTGCGTTGCCTGAATCGTCTGGAAGAAACGACTGCAGGTACTGTTATCGTTGATGACAACGATATTACTGATCCCAAATGCAATATCAATAAGGTGAGAGAAAACATCGGTATGGTGTTCCAGCAGTTCAATCTGTTTCCTCATCTGAATGTTTTGGAAAATATCATGCTGGCGCCTGTGGACAGAAAGAAAATGTCCAAGGAAGAAGCAAAAGCGACTGCTGAACGCCTTCTGGCAACAGTAGGCCTGGCGGAAAAAGCAGGAGAATACCCTCCTAACCTTTCCGGCGGTCAGCAGCAGCGTGTTGCCATTGCCCGCGCACTGGCGATGAACCCTGATATCATGCTGTTTGACGAACCCACATCTGCCCTTGACCCTGAAATGGTAGGCGAAGTTCTGGAAGTAATGAAACAGTTGGCAAAAGATGGTATGACTATGATCGTAGTTACACACGAAATGGGCTTCGCGAGAGAAGTTGCAGACCGTGTCATCTTCATGGATGGCGGCTACATCGTAGAACAGGGGACACCCGCGGAAGTATTTGGTAACCCTCAGAATAAGAGAACACAGGATTTCCTGAATAAGGTTCTCTAAGTTTAAAAATCAAAGCCTCAAACAGAGATGTTTGGGGCTTTCTTTTTATTTTTAAATGTATTTATTTATGGACAAACACGTCGAAAAGTGGTACGCTTTCATACATAACATCGCGAAAGAAAAGAGGAGAAAAAATGATCGCAGTCATTGTAAATACCCTGACGGTACTGATCGGCAGTGCCATCGGTTTATTATTGAAAAAAGGTATCCCTGAGAGAATTACAGACACCCTGATGAAAGGTCTGGGGCTTTGCACGCTATATATTGGCTGGAGCGGTACGCTGAAGGGCGAAAATACACTGGTGCTGATTTTGTCTATGGCTATTGGTATCATTATCGGCGAAGGTCTGGATTTGGACGAAAAACTGAATCGTTTTGCAACGGGGCTGGAAAATCGCTTTAAAAAAGGCGGGAACGAGATTTCCCTGGCGGAAGGTTTTGTTACAGCATCTCTGGTGTTCTGCGTGGGGGCAATGACTATCGTTGGCTCTTTGCAGGCAGGTCTTTCCGGAGATTATGAAATGCTGTATACGAAATCCGTATTGGATCTGATCTCCTCTATGGTGTTTGCATCCTCTCTGGGTATTGGCGTTATGCTGGCAGGTGGTTTTGTTCTGGTTTTCCAGGGAGCAATCGTGCTTTTGGCGCAGTTCGTAGCGCCTTTCCTGACAGATGCGGTCATTGCGGAAATGGTTTGTTCCGGTTCCCTCATCATCTTTGCGCTGGGGCTGAATATCGTAGGCATTACAAAGTTGAAGGTCATCAATTTTCTGCCTGCCATTTTCCTGCCTGTTTTGCTTTGCCCTGTTTTGGGTATGTTTGTTTAAAAATAAAAGAGTCCGTTTGGACTCTTTTTTATTTTCTTATTTTTCATCGATAAAGAATTGTTTCGGCATAGGCTGGCTGGCGAAGAAGAGAGGAGCCAGGCTGTAAGCATAGCTGCCGGCGTGGTTGAAGGTCACCAAGTTCCCGATGTTGCCTTTCTTTACAGTGACATCCCTTGCCATCATATCTGCTCCGGAACAAAGGTGGCCTGCGATATCCACCACTTCTGTTTCACTGCTTTCAGAAAGAACGTTGATTTCGTAACTATCGTTTTCCGTAGCGAAGGGTTCATAGGATGCGCCGATGTGGTCAGGATGGAAGGGGAGAAGTATCTGCCGCAGAACGGGCTTGAAGAACCCGTTGGCGCCATTTTTGACGATATAGAAGGTTTTGTCGTGGGATTGCTTGATGTCCACGATTTCTGTTACATAAGTGCCGCAGTCGCAGGCGAGAAATCGGCCGCTTTCCAGCAGGAGTTTGGCAGAAAGTTCATTTGCATATTTTTCTTTGGCGGAAGAAGCTGCCTTGCGCAGCTTTTCATAATCCAGAGGAGATTGCTTCGCTGCATCGTAGACCTTGCCAACGCCGCCGCCGAAGTTGATATATTCCAGTTTTGTGTCAAGGAATTTCTGTAAACGGACAGCCAGACCCATCACGTTGTCGTAATATCTGCCCAGCTGTTCTGTATCCAGAACCTGAGAACGTATATGGACATGGAGCCCATCGATGGTCAGGTGAGGGTATTCTTTTTCAAAAGCTGTTTCCCATACAAAGCATTCATCAATGCCGAATTTGGAAGGCATCTGAGGCATACCGTCCATCGTAAAGTCGGGATGGATACGTAAGCCGACCGCCAGTTTCAGGCCGCGGAAGGCGGCTGCTTCCTCCAGAAGGGAAAGCACATGGAAGCTGTCAGCAATAATGTGACATTTTCCAAGCACGTGGGTGATATCTTCTTTCGTAGGGGCGGGGCAGGAATAATAGATGTTTTCCACAGGCATGCCCGCTTCCAAGGCTAAATCTACTTCCTTTGCGGAAGCTGCGTCAGCACCGATGCCCAGGGATGCCATTTTTTGCAGCACAGGCATAAAAGGATTTGCCTTTACAGAAAACAGGAATCCAAAATCAGGAAAGGTGGTTTTCAGGATAGATGCCTGTTCTGAAATCACTTTTCCGTCATAGATATAGAAAGGGGAGCCGTGCTCCGCTCTGATTTTCTCAAAAGTATGCATAAAATTTCCTCCTTTGGGGAATGGTATAGACAAACGTCTTTCCATCATCATATATCAGGTGGAAAATCTTCGCAAGAAGGAAGTTATTTTCTCGAAAAACCTTGCAAATCAAGGAAAAACGTGGTATAGTAATCTACAGTAATGATATAAGTTGTCGGTGAGAAGAGTAGGTGAATGAACCTGCTCTTTGTTATTGTAACGGTAAAAATTTTTGAAAAAGAGGTGTAAAAATGGCGAAAGCAAACAACACAGAAGCAAAAGTGCTGCCTCTGCTGGAACCTATCGTAGAGGCCAATGGTCTGGAACTGGTAGATCTGGAATTTGTGAAGGAAGGCGTGAACTGGTACCTGCGTGTCTATATCGATAAGGACGGCGGCGTGAATATCGATGACTGCGAACTGGTAAGCCGTGCGCTGGAAGCGAAGCTGGATGAGAAAGATCCCATCGAGCAGGCATATATCCTGGAAGTAAGCTCTCCCGGTATCGACAGACCTCTGAAAAAAGAGGCTGATTTCGTAAAATATCAGGGTGAGATCATCGATGTAAAGCTGTATAAAGCAAAGGACGGTAGCAAGCAGTATCAGGGCAAACTGCTGGGGCTGGAAAATGGTGTGCTTTCCATCGAGGAAGAAAACGGCAATGTAGTAACTTTTGAACACAAAGATACAGCCAGCGTGAGACTGGCAGTGATCTTCTGATAAGAGGGAGGAATCTGGAAAATGGATAGCAAAGAATTTTTGACCGCATTGGAACTGGTTGCAAAGGAAAAAGGTATCGATAAAGAAATCATTTTCGAAGCGATCGAAGCGTCTCTGGTTTCTGCATGCAAAAAACATTTTGGCACAAGTCAGAATATCAAAGTAGACATGAACAGAGAAACTGGTGAAGTAAAATGCTTTACACAGAAAACGGTTGTGGAAACAGTGGAAGATCCTCAGCTGGAAATTTCTCTGGAAATGGCAAGAGTGCTGAACCCCAACTATGCTGTTGGCGACATCGTAGACATTGAAGTAACCCCCAAGGATTTCGGCAGAATTTCCGCACAGACAGCAAAACAGGTAGTCGTACAGAAATTCCGTGAAGCAGAAAGAGAAATCCTGTTCAATCAGTACATCACAAAAGAACGTGAAGTGGTAACAGCCATCGTTCAGAGAAAAGAACGCAGAAATGTGATCGTTCAGATGGGCAAGATCGATGCAGTTCTGTCTGCAAACGAACAGATCCCCGGCGAACAGTATAACTTCATGGATCGCGTGAAAGTATACGTTCTGGAAGTAAAACAGACAACAAAAGGTCCCCAGATCTTTGTTTCCAGAACACACCCCGAACTGGTAAAACGTCTCTTTGAACAGGAAGTGCCTGAAGTACATGATGGTACAGTGGAAATCAAGAGCATTGCCAGAGAAGCAGGCAGCAGAACAAAAATCGCTGTTAATTCCAAAAATGAAAACGTTGACGCACTGGGCGCTTGCGTAGGTCAAAATGGTTACAGAGTAAACGTGATCGTAAACGAACTGGGCGGCGAAAAGATCGACGTCATCAACTGGTCTGAAGATCCCAGAGAATTCATTGCTGCAGCTCTGAGCCCTTCCAAAGTTCTGGAAGTTAAACTGAACGAAGCAGAACAGAGCGCAAAGATCGTTGTTCCCGACCATCAGCTGTCTCTGGCCATTGGTAAAGAAGGCCAGAACGCAAGACTGTCCGCAAAACTGACAGGCTGGAGAATCGACATCAAGAGCGAAACACAGGCAAGAGAAACAAACTTCCTGGCTGATGAAGAACCTGTGGTAGAAGAAGCTGCAGAAGAAGTTGACGCTCTGGAAGCGATCGATGCAATCGAAACTGCCCCCGAAACAGAAGAATAAGAGGGAGGAGAGCGTATGAAGCAGAGAAAAGTACCTCTCAGAAAATGTACCGGTTGTCAGGAAATGAAAAATAAAAAAGAACTCATCCGCATCGTAAGAAACGAAGAAGGTGAGTTCTCCTTAGACCGCACGGGCAAAAAGCCCGGCCGTGGCGCATATATTTGTCCCAATGGGGAATGTCTGGCGAAAGCACAGAAATCCAAAGGGCTGGAACGCTCCTTCAAGGCACCTGTGCCCAAGGAAGTGTATGAACAGCTGCTGAAGGAACTGGAGGAAGAAACGAATGAATAAATTCCTTTCCCTTCTGGGGCTTTGCAAGCGGGCAGGCAAGCTTGCCGCAGGCGAAGTGGCAGCTGAGCAGGCAGTGCGCGGCAAAAAAGCGTTTTTGCTGATTTTATCGGAGGATGCCTCCAAAAATACGAAAAAGAAATTCAGAAATTCCGCAGCTTACTACGAACTGCCCTTGGCAGAGATCGGAACCAAGGAAGAACTGGGCAGGGCCATCGGCGCAGATATGCGATCCATCATCGCCATCACCGAAGAAGGCTTTGCGAAAAAACTGAAGCAGCTGGCGGAAGATATCATAGAGAACAGAACGAAGGTCGGTGAAGACTGATCATCGAGAAAGACGAGGTGTTGTGGAATGTCCAAAATTCGAATTTATGAACTGGCAAAGCAACTGGGCGTTGCCAATAAAGATCTGATGGAAAAAATTCACAGTGTTGGTATCGAAGCAAAAAGCCATATGGCTATGCTGACAGAAGAAGAAGCGGCGAAAGTAACAGCGCTGTATCAGCCTAAAAAAGAAGAACCCAAGAAAGAAGCGCCTAAGAAGAAAGCACCTAAAAAAGACGCTCCCAAGCAGGAAGTAAAAAAAGACGCTCCTAAACAGCAGCATGCACCCAAACAGGATGCACCTAAGAAAGATGCTCCTAAGAAAGATGCGCCTAAACAGGA